>JAWOIN010000105.1:0-12636 GCA_046484665.1 Gemmatimonadota bacterium | reverse complement strand
TGGTGGGCCTCCCCAACACGGGGAAGTCGACCCTCCTGAACGAGCTCGCCGGGGAGCGGCTCTCCATCGTCACGGCGAAGGCTCAGACCACGCGCCAGCGGCTGCTCGCGATCTACACGGAGCCCGGGCGCCAGGCGGTGTTCGTCGACACGCCGGGCCTGCTCGAGCCGCGTTACCTGCTCCAGCGGGGGATGGTCGAGGACGCCGAACGGGCGGCCGCCGAAGCGGACGTGGTCGTCTACGTCGCCGACGCGGGATACGAGCGGAGCCTGGCGCACGCCCGTTCCTGGGTCGCGCCGCCGGGAGCGCCGGCGCTCCTCTGCCTGAACAAGGTGGACAGGATAGACGACATCGCGGTCGCCAACCTCACGGCAGACCTCGCCGGCGCGGGAGGGTGGGAAGCGATCGTGCCGACCGTGGCGACGGAGGGACGCGGAGTCGACTCGCTCCGGGCGACCATTCTCGCGCATCTGCCGGAGGGGCCCCTCCTGTATCCCGAGGAGGAGATCGCCACCGCTCCGCTCCGCTTCTTCGCCGCGGAGCTGATCCGCGAGACCTGCTTCGAGGAGCTGGGCCAGGAGCTGCCGTACAGCGTCGCGGTCGGCATCGAGGAGTTCAGGGAGTCGGAGGAGCCCATCTTCGTCTCCGCGACCGTGTTCGTGGAGCGGGAGTCCCAGAAAGGGATGGTGATCGGGAAGGGCGGGATGATGATCCGGAAGATCGGGACCCGGGCCCGGCACAAGCTCGAGATCCTCGTCGGAGGGCGCGTCTATCTGGACCTCCGGGTGAAGGTGCTGCGCAACTGGCGCAAGGACCGGGCCCGTCTTAAGGTCCTCGGGTATCCCGTTCCCTCACGGAGGACCTGACCATGCCGCTCGACCCGGCTCTCCTCGCGATTCTCGTGTGCCCTCGGTGTCGAGGCGAGCTCGAGTACCGGGAGGAGGAGCAGCAGCTCCGTTGCGGCGCCTGCCGTCTCATCTATCGGATCGACGACGACATCCCGATCCTGCTGATCGATGAGGCCGAGGCGTACTGATCCCGGCCTCGCGCTCCTGCTGCTGCTGTCCGTCGCGCGCGTCGGCTCGGCGCAGGGCGGCGGCAGCGTCGAGGAGCGGGCAGGCGCCGGGTCGGTCCGGGAGTCCGCCGCGTTTCTCCTCGTCCCGGTGGGAGCCCGCACGGTCGGCCTGGGCGGCGCGGCGACGGCCGCGTCGGGCGATGTCGAGGGATCCCTTTGGAACCCGGCGGCACTGGCCGGGCTGGGAAGAAGCGCGCTGTTCCTGGCCGGCGGAAACGACTTCGCGGCCACCGCGCGCGTGCTCGGCGGAGTCCTCGCCTGGAGGGACCTGCGGCTCGGCCTTTCGTACTTTCATTACGATCTCGGGCGGATCGACGCCCGCGACGACTCCAACACGGACCTCGGGACGATCGAGCCGAGCCACTCGGCGCTCATCCTCTCCGCCGCCTTCCCATTGATGGAGGGACTCGAGGTCGGGGGCAGCTGGAAGCTGGTGCGGCTCGCGGCGGGGTGTTCGGGCGCCTGCGAGGCGATCGGGGATGCCGGAACGGGCAGCGCGGTCGACCTCGGGGCGATCGCGCGCGTTCCCGGGGTCGCGGGGGTCCGGGCGGGCATTCTCCTCCGGAACCTGGGCGGGGGAATCGGACTCGCGGGCGGGCCGGCCGATCCGCTCCCGGCAAGAGGCCGGCTGGGGCTCGAGGTGGACCTGCCTCTCGCACTGACGGGGGCTCCGGGCTGGGCGGACGGCGACCTGGCCCTGCTCGTCCGGCTCGACCTCCAGGAGACCCTGACGGAGTTCGACGACGCCGACGTGCACGCCGGTCTCGAGCTGGGCTGGCGGCGGCTTCTCTACGCACGCGCGGGGTACGCCGCATCCACCGAGGGCCGAAGCGGACCGTCGCTCGGAGTCGGCCTCCGCTGGAACCGCCTCGTGTTCGACCTCGCCCACGGCTTCGACGACTTCTCCCGCTTCGAGGAGGGCACGCCGTTCCAGCTCTCCCTGGCCATCCGTCTCTGAGCCGGCGCGCGCGCATGTCCTCCGGTCCGCCCGACCGACACCGAGTCCTCGCCTATCTCGCCGCGAGCGGCCATCGGCCGCTCACGGCGCGGGAGCTGGCGCGGGAGCTCGGCGTGGGACAGGACGGTTATCGGACGTTCCGGCGGCTCCTCCGCGAGATGGAGAGGGACGGCGATGTCTTCCGCCAGCGGAAGGGGCGGTACGGGCTCCCGGAGCGGTTCGAGGCCACGCCCGGGCGGCTCCAGGTCACCCGCGGGGGGGACGGTTTCGTCATCCCGGACGAGCCGGGCCTGGAGGACGTCTTCGTGCCGGGTCGTCAGCTCGACACGGCCCAGGACGGAGACCGCGTCGTGGTCCGGGTCGACCGTCGCCGTCCGGGACGGAATCCGGAGGGTCGGATCGTCCGGGTTCTCGAGCGGGCCACGTCGCAGGCCGTCGGACCGTTCCACCGGCGGCGCGGGGTCGGGTTCGTCGTCCCGCAGGAGCCCCCGCTCACCTCGGAGATCATCGTCCCTTCGGACCGCGACGGGGGGGCGACGGAGGGGGACATCGTCCTGGTCGAGATCGAGGAGTGGGGCAAGGGCGGCCCCGCCCCGATCGGTCGCGTCACGAAGGTGCTCGGGCGCCCCGGCGACCCCGGGATCGAGGGGCTCGCGATCCTGCTCGGCCACCAACTCCCGCTCGACTTCCCTCCGGGCGTCGAGGCCGAGGCCCGCCGTATCGGTCGCCGGGGGGTGCGCCCCGAGGACCTGGAGAATCGGGAGGACTTCCGCGACCGCCTCGCGTTCACGATCGACCCGGCGGACGCGCGGGACCACGACGACGCGGTCTCCGCGCGGGAGCTCGACGACGGCTCGCTCGAGGTCGGGGTCCACATCGCCGACGTCTCGTTCTACGTGAAGCGCGGGGCGGCGCTGGACCGCGAGGCGGCCGAGCGGGCGACCAGCGTCTACCTCGTGGACCGGGTCGTTCCGATGCTCCCCGAGGACCTGTCGAGCCGGCTGTGTTCCCTCGTCCCCGGGGAGGACCGGCTGGTCGTCTCTGCGCTGTTCCGGGTGGGACCGGACGGGACGATCCGGGAGCGCCGCCTTGCGCGCGGCGTGATCCGGAGCGCCCACCGCCTGTCGTACGAGCAGGCGCAGGCTCTGCTCGACGGCGTCGAGCCGGAGCCGCGCGTCCGGGACGCGAAGGTGACGGAGTCCCTGCAGAGGCTCTCCGGCTTCGCCCGGACGCTGCGCGGGGCGCGGGAGCGGGCGGGCGCGATCGACTTCGCCCTGCCGGAGGCCCGCGTGGAGCTCGATGAGAGCGGCGAGCCCGTCGCGGTCCACGCCCGCGAGCGTCTCGAGGCCCACCGGTTGATCGAGGATCTCATGATCCTCGCGAACGAAACTGTGGCCGAGCTCGGCGAGAGGGAGGGCCTGCCGGTCGTGTACCGGATCCACGAGCCCCCCGACCCGGACCGGCTCGAGGGGCTCCGCTCGCTGGGAAAGCTCTTCGGATTCTCGCTTCCCGCCGCCGACGTGCGGCCTCGCGATGTCGCCCGGCTGGTCGAGTCGCAGCGCGGCACGCCCCGCGAGTACCTCATCTCGGCGGTCGCCCTGCGCAGCATGCGCAAGGCGCGGTATTCCACCCGGAACGTAGGCCACTTCGGGCTCGCCTCGGACGCCTACGCCCACTTCACATCCCCGATCCGCCGCTATCCCGACCTGCTCGTCCACCGCGAGGTCGTGCGACGGATCGGTGGACGGGCGGACGGTGCCGGAAGCCCCCCTCTCGACGAGCTGGAGGCGGCGGCCCGCCACTGCTCCGAGCGCGAGCGGAAGGCGGAGGAGGCCGAGCGGGACTCGGTCGCGGCGAAGACGATCCGCTACATGGTGCGACACCTCGGGGACGAGATGGAGGGAACGATCAGCGGCGTGACCGGCTTCGGCCTGTTCGTGCTGCTGGACCAAGTGCTCACGGAGGGACTGGTCCGGGTGAGCTCGCTCGTGGACGACTACTACGTGCACGAGGAGGACGCCTTCTCGCTTACCGGGCGGCGGACTCACCGGCGGTTCCGACTCGGGGACCGGGTCCGCGTCCAGCTCGTCCGGGTCGACGCGGAGAGCCGGCAGATAGACCTCGACCTGCTCGAAGGTCCGCTTGACCCCGGGCGGACCGGGGGCTAGACTCGCGCCGTATCGGGGTCTTCCGCGGGGGCGGAGGCCCCGCTTTCGTTGCCGGCCGCGGACGCCGGATCGTCGGCGACGCGGCGGAAACCGACACGCGGAGCGGACTTCCATGGCGGTCTCCGAGGCGAGCCTCGAGCGGCTCGAAGAGCAGCGCAGCAGGCTCGACGAGCTGAGGGGGTTCCTTTGACATAGCCGGCAAGGAGCGGGAGGTAGCCCTGCTCGAGGAGCGGATGGCGGCCCCGGGCTTCTGGGACCGGCAGGACGAGGCTCGGGCGGCGATCGCCCGGTCGACGGAGCTGAAGGGCTGGACGGAGCCGTGGGGCCGCCTCTCCCGCAAGGTGGACGACCTGCTCGAAATGGCCGCCCTGCTGGACGAGGCCGCCGATGAAGGGCTGGAGCGCGAGCTGGACGCCGAGGTCGGAGCGGTGGACCGCGAGCTCGACCAGCTCGAGCTCCGTAACATGCTCCGCGGCCCCGAGGCGCACCGGGACGCGATTCTCACGATCCATCCCGGCGCGGGAGGCACCGAGTCCCAGGACTGGGCCGAAATGCTCGTCCGCATGTATACGCGGTTCGCGGAGGCGCGGGGCTGGGATGTGGAGGTGCTCGACCTCCTTCCGGGCGAGGAGGCGGGCATCAAGTCGGCCTCCCTCGAGGTCCGCGGGGACTTCGCGTACGGCTACCTGAGGGCCGAGAACGGCGTCCACCGCCTCGTCCGCATCTCTCCGTTCGACGCGCAGGGCCGCCGCCACACCTCGTTCGCCTCCGTATCCGTCTACCCGGTCGTCGACGACGACGTGGAGATCGAGATCGACGAGAACGACCTCCGGATCGACACCTACCGTGCCTCCGGGGCCGGTGGCCAGCACGTGAACAAGACGGACTCCGCGGTCCGGATCACGCACGAGCCCACCGGAATCGTGGTCGCCTGCCAGCAGGAGCGGAGCCAGCACAAGAACCGTGCGAAGGCAATGAAGATGCTGCTGGCGGCCCTCTACCAGCGGGCGTTGGAGGAGAAGGAGGCGGAGCGGCAGAAGCTCGAGGACGCGAAGACGGAGATCGCCTGGGGCAACCAGATCCGCTCCTACGTGCTGCAGCCCTACACGATGGTGAAGGACCACAGGACGGGGGTCGAGGTCGGAAACGCCGAGGGCGTGCTGGACGGCGACATCGACGAGTTCATCGAGGGCTACCTGAGGGCGAAGGGGGAAGGGGGCGCGTGAGCGCGGAGGAGCGCGACCTCGGTACGGGCGAAGGTCCCGCGGAGGGCGGACGGCGCGACGGGCTCCCCGTCGAGGAGTGGTACGCCTCCGAGGAGCGACCGAAGCCGATCCGGGACCGCTGGGCAAAGCTGGCCCGGCTCCGCGAGCTCGGGATCCAGGCCTACGCGTACGCCTGGGACCCCACCCACGACCTCGCGGCGGCCCTCGGGGAGTATTCCGGCGAGGACGAGGGCCCGCAGGTCCGCGTGGCCGGAAGGATCGAGTCGCTCCGGGACATGGGCCGGAGCGTGTTCGCCCACCTCGGGGACCGGTCCGGCCGCCTCCAGATCTACGTCCGGCGACCGGAGTTCGAGGCGACGCACGGGGAGCTGCTCGACCTGCTCGACCTCGGCGACTGGATCGGCGTCGTGGGCCCGTTATTCCGGACGAGGACCGGGGAGGTCACCGTCCGCGCGGAGCGGATCGAGCTCCTGTCCAAGTCGCTCCGGCCGCTGCCGTTCGGGAAGGTCGAGGTTACGGAGGGCGGCGAGCGGATCGTCCACAGCGGATTCGCCGACACGGAGTCCCGCTACCGCCAGCGCTACGCCGACCTCGCCGTCAACCCCGACGTCCGGGAGGTATTTCTCGCGCGCGCCCGGGTGGTCTCGTCCCTCCGCCGCCAGCTGGACGGACGGGGATTCGTCGAGGTCGAGACCCCGGTCCTCCAGCCCCTGTACGGGGGGGCCTTCGCACGGCCCTTCGCCACGCACCACAACGCGCTCGACCGCACGCTGTATCTCCGGATCGCGGACGAGCTGTACCTGAAGCGACTCGTGGTCGGCTCGCTCGACCGGGTCTACGAGATCGGGAAGAACTTCCGGAACGAGGGGATCGACCGGACGCACAACCCCGAGTTCACGATGCTCGAGCTCTATCAGGCGTTTGCCGACTACGAGGAGATGATGGACCTGGCCGAGAGCCTCGTGACGACGACCGCGGAGGAGATCCTGGGCGGGCTCGGACTGGAGTGGAGCGGGCACCGGGTAGACCTCGCCGCGCCCTGGGCCCGCATCCAGTTCTTCGGGGCGATCGAGAGGCACGCGGGGTTCGACGCACGCGCGGCCTCGACGGTCGAGCTCCGGGATCGGCTGCGGAACGCCGGCCGGGAGGACGTTGGATCCCTGGGCCGGACCAAGCTGCTCGACGCGATCTTCTCGGAGTGGGTCGAGCCGGAGCTCGTGAACCCGACGATCGTGTTCGACTATCCGATCGAGATGAGCCCCCTCGCCAAGCCGAAGCGGGGGGACCCGGAGCTGGCCGAGCGGTTCGAGGTGATCGTGGCCGGCACCGAGCTCGTCAACGCGTTCAGCGAGCTCAACGACCCGGTCGACCAGTGGAAGCGGTTCGACGAGCAAGCGCGGGCCCGGGCCGAGGGCGACGACGAGGCGCAGGGAATGGACGAGGACTACGTGCAGGCCCTCGAGTACGGCATGCCGCCCACGGGGGGCCTCGGACTCGGGGTCGACCGGCTCGTCATGCTCCTCACCGGCCGAACTACGATCCGCGAGGTGATCCTGTATCCCGTGCTCCGGGACGACGATGGAGCACCCTGAGGCGCCGGGCGTTCGGAGCCGGGTGGATCGAAGGCTGCACGGCTTCATCGCCCGCCGCTACCTCTCCAGCCGGAGGGGCCGGGGCTTGCTCTCGCTCATCACGTGGATCGCGATCGGCGGCGTCGCCGTCGGGGTCATGGCTCTGATCGTCGTGATCAGCGTCATGTCGGGGCTCCAGCGGGACCTCCGTGAGAAGATCCTCGGGGCCAACGCGCACGGAATGGTCCTGGAGCTCGGGCAAGCGGTCCGGATGGAATCGTGGGAGGCCGTCCGCCGACGCCTGTCCGAGGATCCGGACGTCGTCGCGGCGGCCCCGTTCATCTACACGGAGGTCGGTCTCAACGTCCCCGGCGGCAGCTACTCCGAGGGCGCCGTCCTGCGCGGAATGGCGGACGACTCGGTGGCGCTGAACGTAACGGAGATCGACGACCACCTCGTCGCGGGACGGATGCCGTTCGGCGAGACCGAGTCCGGGCGACCGGGCATCGTGCTGGGTGCGAGCCTCGCGGAGCGGCTCGGCCTGTTTCCGGGGCGCCAGGTGACGGTGGTCTCCTTCCAGGGCGCGGAACTCACCCCGACCGGCATCCAGCCCCAGATGCGACTGTACGAGGTGACAGGGCTGTTCCAGACCGGTCTGTACCAGTACGACACGAAGTTCGCCTACGTCGATCTCGCCTCGGCGCAGAGCCTGCTCCGCATGGGGGACGCCGTTACGGGCGTCGAGTTCAACGTCCGGAACCCGTGGACCTCGGGGGAGGTGGCCGACCGGCTCGAGGCGGAGCTCGGCTTTCCGTACCGGGTCGACGACTGGCAGCGACAGAACGCGAGTCTGTTCTCGGCACTGAAGCTCGAGAAGTTCGCGATGGGGGTGATCCTTCTCCTCATCGTTCTCGTCGCCTCCTTCAACATCGTCTCCACCCTGATCATGGTCGTGACGGACAAGGTCCGGGAGATCGGGATCCTCCGGACGATGGGCCTCACGGCGAAGGACATCACCCGGGTGTTCGTCCTCCAGGGCGTCGTGATCGGGATCGTCGGCACGGCGCTCGGCACGGCGGCGGGCCTCCTGCTCGCGACGCTGCTCGACCGCTACGAGTTCATCACGCTCCCCGGCGACGTCTACTTCGTGGACCGACTCCCGGTGGACGTGAACGTGCCTGACGTGCTCATCATCGTCGTCGCCTCGCTGGCGATCGCCCTGCTCGCCACTCTTTACCCGTCCCGGCGGGCCGCCGAGTACACGCCGGTGGAGGCGATCCGGCATGAGTGAGCTCGCTCAGCCGCCCGCAGCGACGCCGGTTCGGGCGGAAGGGATCGAGCGCACGTTCGTCGGGGCGACGGGCGAGGACATCCGCGTCCTCCGCGGAGTCGACCTCGAGGTCGGGCGGGGCCGGACGGTAGCGATCGTCGGTCCCAGCGGCGCGGGCAAGTCGACGCTGCTTCACGTGCTCGGGGGCCTCGACCTCCCGACCGCCGGCCGGATCTGGCTCGGCGGAAGGGAGATCTCGGCGCTCGACGACCTCGAGCTGGCCCGGATCCGGAACGGCTTCGTGGGCTTCGTCTTCCAGTTCCACCACCTGCTCCGCGACTTCACGGCGCTCGAGAACGTGATGATGCCGCAGCTGATCGCGGGGGTGGAGAGGAGCCGGGCGCGGCGGCGGGCCCACGACCTGCTGAGCCAGGTCGGTCTCGCCGGGCGCGTGGAGCACCGGCCCGCGAAGCTGTCGGGTGGCGAGCAGCAACGGGTCGCCGTGGCGCGGGCGCTCGCCAACGAGCCACCCGTCTTGCTGGCGGATGAGCCGTCCGGTAACCTTGACCGGGAGACGAGCGAGCGGCTGCACGACGTCCTCTTCGAGCTGGTCCGCGACCACGGGACGGCTCTCGTGGTGGTCACCCACAACGCCTCTCTCGCGGATCGGACCGACCGGGTTCTCGAGCTCCGGGACGGCGTGCTCCGTCCCCGCTCGGCCGGGGTCCCCGCGTCGGGAAGGGTCGGCTGACGGGAATGCTGTGCGACAACTGCGGGGAGCGACCCGCCGAGATCCAGCTCACGACGATCGAGGACCACGAGATGAAGACTCTTCATCTCTGCTCGACGTGCGCGAGCGAGAAGGGAGTCTCGACCGCGCCGCCCGCCAAGGCGCCACTCGTCGACTTTCTCGCGCAGCTGGGCAAGCCCGGGGCGACCGACCCGTCGGAGCATGCGACCGAGCCCTGTCCGTACTGCGGGACGACGCTCAGGGACTTCCGGCTCACGGGTCGGCTCGGCTGCTCGCAGTGCTGGGTTCACTTCGAGGACAGGCTCCGGGGTCTCGTCCGACGCCTCCACGGCTCGCCGCAGCACGTGGGCAAGCTCTACGTGCACGAGGGGTCCGAAGTCGGGACCAGGATCGCGCGTCTCGCCTCGATGCGCCGACGACTCCAGCGCGCGATCGAGACGGAGGACTTCGAGACGGCGGCCGAGCTCCGGGACCGGATCCACGAGCTGGAGGCGACACCGTGAACGGGACGCTCGACGGGCGGGGGCTCGCCTGGCTTCGGGGGGGTGGGGACGACGCGGAGATCGTGCTGTCCACCCGGGTGCGCATCGCCAGGAACCTCCAGGGCTTTCCGTTCCCGATCCGGGTCACCGCCGAGGACGCCGGGCGGATCCTCGAGCGGGGCCGGGCCGCGCTCGACAACTGCGAGTCGCTCGCGGGCTCGACGGTCTGGGAAGTGGCGGAGCTCGACGAGATCGACCGGGCGATCCTCCTCGAGCGGCACCTCGTGAGCCACGAGTTGCTCGGGCGGGAAGGGACGCCCCCCGCGGCAGCGGCGCTGGCGCTGGGTCCGGACGACCACCTCGGTCTGATGATCAACGAGGAGGACCACTTCCGGCTCCAGGGGTTCGGGGCCGGCTTCTGCCTCGAGCGGACGTGGCGGCGCGTCGACCGGCTCGACGAGGAGATCGGCGTGCTCCTCCCGTGGGCGTTTCACCACGACTACGGCTTCCTGACGAGTTGTCCCACCAACGTCGGCACGGGTCTCCGCGCTTCGGTCCTGATCCACCTGCCGGGCCTCGTCCTCACGAAGGAGATCCACCGCGTCCTGGAGGGAATCTCGCAGGTCGGGCTCACGTACCGGGGCTTTCACGGTGAGGGCTCCGAGGTGGCGGGAAACCTGTTCCAGCTCTCGAACCAGACCACGCTGGGCAAGAGCGAGGAGGAGTTGATCGACCACCTGGGCCGGGTGACCGGAAAGGTGATCGAGTACGAGCGCAGCGCCCGGAGCGTGCTCCTGCGCGAGGCGCCGGCCGTGATCGAGGACAAGGTGTGGCGCGCGTACGGGATCCTCAGGCACGCCCGCAGCCTCTCGACGCAGGAGATGCTGAACCTCCTGTCCGGCCTGCGCTTGGGCATCTCGCTGAAACTCCTTCGCACGCCCCGGGTAGAGACGCTGAACGAGATCCTCGTGCTCGCGCAGACGGCGCATCTCACGCGCGCCGCGGGGCTGCGGCTGGACGAAGCGGAGGCGGACGTGGCACGCGCGGCCCACGTCCGTTCCCGGCTGGAGGCGGACGAGGCGAAGGCGCCGGGGGAGGCTCCCGGCCCGCAGTCCGTGAATTGAACCGCGGCGGAGAAGTCCGCCGCCCGAGGCCCGGATGAACTACAATTTCACCGATCGCGTCCGGAAGGTCCTCGCGATGGCACGCGAGGAAGCCGTCCGCCTTCAGCACGACTACGTCGGCACCGAGCACATTCTCCTCGGCCTGATCCGGGAGGGGGAGGGCGTGGCCGCCGAGGTCCTCCGCAACCTGGCCGCGGACCTCGACGACCTGCTCCGCCTCGTCGAGGAGAACATCCGCCCGGGAAAGGCGACGACGTCGATCGGCGAGCTCCCCTACACGACCCGCGCGAAGAAGGTGCTCGAGTACGCGATGGCGGAGTCCCGGGAGCTGAATCACAGTTACGTCGGGACGGAGCACCTCCTGCTCGGGCTGCTGCGCGAGGAGCGAGGGCTGGCCGCGAAGGTGCTCGGCGAGCTCGGAATCGGTCTCGATGAGGCGCGGGCCGAGATGCTCAAGCTGCTGGGGACCGACATGCCGTCCACCCCTCCCGAGCCGGGGCCCGCACCCGCGCCCCCGCGCGGGGAGGCGAAGTCGAAGACGCCCGCCCTCGACCACTTCTGCCGGGACCTGACGGAACTCGCCCGGGAGGGAAGGCTGGATCCGACCATCGGCCGCGCGAAGGAGATCGAGCGGGTGATGGAAGTCCTCTCGCGCCGGAAGAAGAACAACCCCGTGCTGATCGGGGAGCCGGGCGTGGGCAAGACGGCGATCGTCGAGGGCCTCGCCCAGAAGATCATCCGCGGCGACGTCCCGGAGAGTCTCAAGGACCACAGGGTACTCGCGCTCGACATGGCGGCCGTGATCGCGGGCACGAAGTACCGGGGCCAGTTCGAGGAACGCCTGAAGGCGATCGTGAACGAGATCTCCCAGAACGAGGGGATCATCCTGTTCATCGACGAGCTCCACACCCTGGTCGGGGCCGGCGCGGCGGAAGGCGCGATCGACGCCTCGAACATGCTCAAGCCGGCCCTCGCCCGCGGCGAGCTGCAGTGCGTCGGCGCTTCCACCCTGAACGAGTACCGGAAGCACATCGAGAAGGACGGGGCGCTCGAGCGCCGGTTCCAGACGGTGATCGTCGAGCCCCCGTCGATCGACGAGACGATCGAGATCCTCAAGGGGCTGCGGAAGCACTACGAGGACCACCACCGGGTCGAGATGCCGGACGAGTCGCTCGTGGCGGCCACCCGACTCTCGGACCGCTACATCACCGATCGGTTCCTGCCGGACAAGGCGATCGATGTCCTGGACGAGGCGGGGGCCCGATCACGGCTCGGCGCCCAGGTCCCGCCGCCCGAGGTCCAGCAGCTGCAGGAGGAGCTCGACGGGCTGAGCGCGCGCAAGGACGATGCGATCCGCGACCAGGACTTCGAGCGGGCGGCCCTGCTCCGGGATCGGGAGAAGGAGCTGCAACGGGAGATCCGCCGACGCCAGGAGGAATGGGAGAAGCAGCAGAAGGACCACCGGCCGGTCGTCGACGAGCAGGCGATCTCGTTCATCGTCTCCCGGTGGACCGGGATCCCGGTCCACCGGCTGCGCGAGGAGGAGACCGAGCGGCTGCTCCGGATGGAGCAGGAGCTGCACGACACGGTGGTCGGGCAGGAGGAGGCGATCCGGGCCCTGGCCCGCGCCATCCGCCGGACGCGGGCGGGACTCAAGGACCCCGACCGACCGATCGGGAGCTTCATCTTCTGCGGCCCGACGGGAGTCGGAAAGACGGAGCTCGCCCGCCAGCTCGCGCGCTTCCTGTTCGCCGACGAGCAGGCCCTGATCCGGGTCGACATGTCCGAGTACATGGAGAAGTTCTCCGTGAGCAGGCTGATCGGGGCGCCCCCGGGCTACGTCGGCTACGAGGACAGCGGGGCGCTCACGAAGGCGGTCCGGCCTGCACCAGGCGGGCGAGCTCTGCCGCCGGGAGATCTCGCCCCGCCTGGTCGGCTACGTCAACGGCCTGCTGCGCGAGGCCGCCCGCCGCCTGCCGGCGGCCCCGGGCCGGGCCGAGGCGCTGCTGCC
>JAWOIN010000043.1:0-10110 GCA_046484665.1 Gemmatimonadota bacterium | reverse complement strand
GAACCGCGTCGATTGCCCCGAAGAAGAGCGTGAGCACCTCTCGATCGAGGTCCGTTTGGGGTAGGTCGTAGCTCGTCTGCCGGAGCGAGCCCACGTTCTGCGCGGACGCAACAAGCAGGAAGGCGGCGAGTGTGGTGGCGAGGATGACGCGGGCGGCCTCCAGCTGGCGGTTTCGCATGGCGCCATGATGCCACGGCGCTGCGAGGTCCACACGGGAGGTGGCTCACGGGCGAACCCACCAGCAGGCACCTCGGTGATCGTGTAGGTCGTGGTCGGCGACGGGCGGCGCCGCGTTCGGGCTCTACGCGGGGGTCCTGCTCGGCTTCCCGATGCAGCTGTTCGCGGTCCTGATGTACGAGGGCTTCCCGTACTGGCTCTCGTGGGCCTGGGTCGTTCACGCGATCGCGTGGGGCGTCCTCGCCGGTGCCGTCGCGGGCGCCGTCTACGGTCGAGGCGCCGCGAGCGCCTGACCGCGACCCGAGGCGGGGGCCGACCGCCGGCGCCACCGGGCAGGGGGCGCCGGCCCGCTCACCGCGAAGGCGCCGAGCCGCTCAAGCCGGAGGGGACGACCCGCGAAGCTCCTCGAGCTCCTCCTCGCGTCGGATCCACGCGGTGAGGTCGGCCGCGGTCACGAGGCCGACCAGCCGGTCGCCCCGCACCACCAGGGCGCGCCGCGCGTCGACCTCTCCCAGCAGCTCCATCACCCTGACGACGCTCTCGTCCGGTCCGACGGAGATCTCCGCGGCGGGGGTCATGACATCCCGCACGTGCAGATCCGTCCAGCGCGCTCGGGGAATCGCCTTCACCTGGTTCATCGTGAGCAGACCGACCGGGCGTCCGTCCTCGTCGACGATCGGGAAGGCGTGGTGTCGCCGCCGCATGAAGTGCTCGTCGACCGCCTCCTGGAGCGTGATCCCCGGCGGCAGGGCGTCCGGGTCCCGCCTCATCACGTCCCGGGCGGGGACGTCGTCGAGCAGCCTGCGCAGGACGTGCTGCCGGTAGCCCGTGAGGGCGACGCTGCGCAGGAACCACCCGATGAACAGGAACCAGAGCCCGCCGAGCACCGCTCCCGCGAAGAGCTGGAGAACGCCGAGGCCCATCAGGCCGTAGCCCAGCCACGCGCCGCCCGTCGACGCCCAGCGGGTCGCCTTCCGCACGTCGCCGGTCGCCCGCCACACGGCCGCCCGGAACACGCGGCCGCCGTCGAGCGGGAAGCCGGGCAGCATGTTGAACACGGCGAGGGCCACGTTCAGGAACGCCAGATAGCGCGCCACCACGGTGATCTCGGGTCCCCAGCCCAGCTCTCCCCCGAGCAGGCCCACGGCCCAGAATGCGGCGGCGATCAACAGGCTGGAGAGCGGCCCGACGATCGCGATCGCGAACTCGTCGCCGGGCTCCTCGGCCTCGAGCCGGGTGCGGGCCATTCCGCCGAAGATGAACAGCGTGATCCCCTCGACCGGGATGCCCCGCCTCCTGGCCACGACCGAGTGCGCGAGCTCGTGCGCGACGAGCGACGCGAAGAACAGGAGCGTCCCGATCGTGCCCATCGCGACGTAGGTGGCCGAGGACCGGCCCGGGACCTGGCTCGGGAACGCGCCTGCCGAAAAGGTCCAGAGGATGAGGAAGAAGATGACGAACCACGAGAAGTCGATGCGGATCTCGAAGCCGAGCACGGAGCCCAGCCGGAACTGACCGGTCACCCGTCCCCCCTCTCCGCGAGCCAGCCCAAGAAGGCCCGGACCTCGTCGGGGTCGGCGAGACGGTAGTCGGCGCGCGTGCTCATGACCCCGGGTCCGACGCGGATCCCGACCCCGCCGATCGCGAGCGCCCGGAAGGCGTCCTCGTCGGTCTCGTCGTCCCCCAGGTAGAGAACGAGGTAGCGGTCGAGCTCGATCCCGAGCGCTTCCAGGATCCACTCGACGGCCCGTCCCTTGTCCCACTCGAGGTCGGGCTCGAGCTCGGCGACCTTCTTGCCCGGGCGGAGTCGCAGCCCCTCCGCGCCCTCCGCGCACTCCCGTGCCGCCTCGATCACCCCGGGCACCTCGGCCTCGTCCACCATCCGGTAGTGCACGGCGAGCGAGAACCGCTTCCGCTCCAGCACCACGCCGTCCACGCTCCCCAGCCGGTCGCGGAGCGACTCCTCGATCCGGTCGATCTCGTCCACCAGGCCATCGGCTTCCGGGAGGGTCATGCTCCGGCCGGGGCCCGCGATGTCGAGACCGTGGCTGCCGGCGTAGAACAGCCCTCGGATCCCGACCCGCTCCTCCACGTCCGGCCGGTCCCGTCCGCTCACGACGGCGACCGGGAAGCGCCCGGCGAGCGCCTCGACGACCGGGCGCATCCCCTCGGCCATCCGGGCGGCCCCGGGCTCGCGGACGATCGGTGAGAGAGTGCCGTCGAAGTCGAGGAAGACGGCGATATGTCGGTCGCCCTGCCGGTCGAGCAGCTCGCTCCGGCGGTCCAGGGCGCACGGGACGGCGCGGCGAAACCGTAGCGTCACCAGGTCGGGCACCACGACGTGCGCGCCGGCCCGCGCGAGCCCGTCACGACCGTCGCCGGACGGGTCCCGGACCACGCCGGCGACGAGGCCGAAGCCCTCGTCCGCCGCCGCGCGCACCCCCGCCGCCGAGTCTTCAAGGGCGACGGCGTCCGCCGGGTCGACGTCGAGGCGGGCCGCGGCCTCCCGGAAGATCTCCCGCTTCCCGGCCAGCCCCAGCTCCGCCGCCGTCTCCCCGTCCACCACGGCGTCGAAGCGGCTCGCCAGGTCCGCCGAGCGGAGGACGTGCCGGGCGTTGCGGCTCGCGGAGATCAGAGCGAGGCGGAGACCGCCGCGCCGCCAGCGCTCGAGCGCGGCGACGGCGTCGGCGAAGGCCTCGACCCCCTCCTCCGCGAGCAGTGCCCGGAACGCCTCGTTCTTGCGGTTGCCGAGCCCGTGCACCGTGTCGCGGTCGGCCTCATCAGACGGGTCGCCTTCCGGCAACTCGAGGCCCCGCGAGGCGAGGAAGTCGCGGACGCCGTCGTAACGGGGCTTGCCGTTCACGTGCCGCTGGTAGTCCACGCGCGAGAAGGGGCCGCCCGTCCCATCGGCGTCGCGACTCCCGGCGTCGCCCGGCCCGTGGAGGAGTCCGCGGTCCCGGAGGAACGCGTCGAACGTCCTGCTCCAGGCGCGCTCGTGCACGGCCGACGTGCGGGTGATCACCCCGTCCAGATCGGCCACGACCGCTCGGTACGGTCCGCCCTCAGCCATCCGTTCCCTCTCCTGCGAAGTCTAGGTCCCTGACGATCATAGGACGTCCGGCCACGTTCCGCTCGATCGTCAGGGTGCCGCCCCTCCCGACTTCGTGCACGTCGCCGTTCAGCCCGATCCGGACCGTCTCGCCCGTCCCCCGCGCGAACGTCACCTCGAACCGCTCGTGGTCGATGTCGACCTCCAGCCGGCGGCAGCGGTACAGAACGGGGAAGGCGAGCCGCTCGAGCTGGTCGGGCAGCTCGGGGTGGAGCCACAGCACGTCTCCGCGCAGCTCGATGCCGGCGTAGCACCGCTGCACGAGGTCCACCGTTCCCGCCATCGCGCCCAGGTGGATTCCCTCCGAGGTCGTCCCGCCTTGGATGTCGTCGATGTCGCTGGCGAGGGCGTCGCGGAACAGGTGCCAGGAGGCGGGCCGGTCGGAGCGCGACAGGACCCAGGCGTGCACGATCCGGCTGAGGGTCGAGCCGTGCGAGGTGCGGGCGATGTAGTACTCGATGGTCCGCGGAATCGACTCCGGGTCGAACTCGTACCCGAGCCGGTCGAAGGTCTCCTCGAGCTCCTCCGCCGAGAACAGGAAGAACAGCATCAGCACGTCGGCCTGCTTTGTCGCCTTGTAACGGTTGACGTCGTCTTCCTCCGCCTGGAGGATACGGTCCAGCCGCTGGATGTCCCCGTGACGCTCGCGCAGTCCCTCCCAGTCGAGCTCCTCCAGCTCGTCCCAGCCCTCGAACTGTGCGATCACCCCGGTGTCGCCGAGGAAGGGCACGAACAGCCGTCTCCCGATCTCGTCCCAGCGGAGGAGGTCCTCCTCCACCAGCCCCGCCCGCTCCATCAGCTCCCGGCGCCGCTGCGGCGAAAGCCCCTCGAGCGCGCGGAGGGCCGTGTGCAGGACCCAGGACGCCATGACGTTCGTGAAGGCGTTGTTGTCGACGCCGGGGCCATCGCGCCCGGGGTCGCGCGTGTGGAACTCGTCGGGCCCGACGACGCCGCGGATCTCCCAGCGCCCCTTCTCCGGCGAGAGCTCGGCGATGCTGGCCCAGAACCGGGCGATCTCGAGGAGCAGCTCGATCCCGTAGGAGGCCATGAACTCCTCGTCGCCCGTGGCCTCGTGGTACTGGTGGACGTTCCACGCGATGTCGGCGCTCACGTGCCGCTGGCGGTGCGTGTCGTCGGGAATCCACTCGCCCGACTCCGGGTTGAGGTGGACCACCTGGCTCTCCTCCCGGCCGTCGCTGCCGCTCTGCCAGGGGAACATCGCTCCCTCGAAGCCCGCCTCGCGCGCCGCGTGTCTCGCCTCGGGAAGCCGCCGGTAGCGGTAGAGAAGCAGGGCGCGGGTGATCTCGGGGATCCGGAGGTTCAGGAAAGGGAAGATGAACACCTCGTCCCAGAAGACATGCCCGCGGTAGGCCTCGCCGTGGAGGCCCCGCGCCGGCACGCCGGCGTCGCGGTCGATCGAGTGCTCCGATGCCGTCTGCAGGAGGTGGAAGACGTGGAGCCGAAGCACGGTCTGCGGATCGCGGTCGGGCGTCTCGATGCGGAGGTCGCAGCGGTGCCAGAGGTGCCTCCACGCCAGCCGGTGGCCCTCGAGAAGGGCCTCGAAACCGGGCAGCCGACGGATCGCCGTCGCGCTGGCGAGCCGGGGCTCGCTGATCGCCCGGTCCATCGAGGTGTGGAGCGACACGATCTTCTCCACCCGGATCGGGCGTCGTCGGCCGGCCTCGACCGTCAGCAGCTGCGCGATCCGGTCGGGCTCCGCCTCCGTGCGGCGTTCTGCCGCGGCCGGGACGCCGTCCTCGAACACGCGGGTCCGGGCGGCGATCGCTACGACTCGACGGGACTGAACGGAGCGGGCGACGAGGTCCATGCCCTCCTCGTCCGTCCGTCCCCCGTCCGTGACCTCGAGGTGGCGCCCGTCTAGCTCCCGGTAACGGGCGACGCCGTCGTTCGTGACCCGCCCGTCGATCTCCGACCGGATCTCGATCCGGCCCGACCAGTCCAGCGGAGTGAGGACCCAGTCGATGGCCGCCGTGTGCGGGTCGGCCATCGAGACGATCCGGCGCGACTCCAGCCTCGAGCGGCGGTCGTCGCGGTCCCGGAACTCCACGCTCCGACTCAGCACCCCGCTCCGCAGGTCGAGCCGCTGCTCGAACGCCTCGATCCTCGCCGCCTCGAGGTCGAACCACTCCCCGCCCTCGATGCGGAAGGAGAGCGGGAGCCAGTTCGGCCAGTTGACGAGGTCCTCGTTCTCGATCAGCCGTCCCGCGACCTCGCTCTCCAGCCGGTCGTACCCGCCCGCCACGTACGTGCCGGGGTAGTGGGCGCCTCCTGCTCGCGCTTCCTCCGCCGCGCCACGGGTCGCGAACAGCCCGTTGCCCAGCGTGGTCAGCGCCTCTCGCAATGGCTGGTCGGCCGGGTCCCAGTCCCGCCAGGTGACGGTCCAGTCGCTGAGCTCGCGTGTCGGCATGGTGCGTCCTACACGGTCGTCGGCGCGAAGGTCGCGAGGCCACGGCCGGCAGCGGGCCGTCTGCCGCTCGGGCGCCCGTTTGCCGGCCACTGCGCAGGTCTCTATCCTGAGGCGCGTCTCCCCGACGACGCGTCCGACCATGGACGGGCTCCCTCCACGGCCACCGGTTCCGGAAGAACGAGATGACGGATCGCGAAGCCGCTCTGCGCCGCGCCTGGCTGCTGCCGGGCGTCGGCCGGCTGAGCCGGGCCGCCGTGCGGATCTTCTACAGGTTCGCAGCGGAGGGAAGGGCTCCGGAAGACGGACCCGTCCTGCTCGTCGCGAACCACCCGAACTCGCTCGTGGACCCGATCTTGGTCGCGGCGGTGGCCGGCCGGCCCGTGCGGTTCCTCGCGAAGGCGCCACTGTTCGAGGAGCGCCTCGTCGGCCCTCTCGTCCGGGCCGCGGGGTCGATTCCCGTCTACCGGGCGCAGGACGACCCCGCCCTGATGGAGCGGAACGCCTCGGTGTTTGAGGCGGTGCACGAGGCGCTCGCCGCCGGAGCGGCCGTCGGGATCTTCCCGGAAGGAATCAGCCACTCCGAGCCGTCGCTGGCGCGGCTGCGGACGGGGGCGGCGCGGATCGCGCTCGGAGCCCTGGAGCGGCGGGGAGTCGCCGTGCCGATCGTCCCGGTGGGCATCGTGCTGCGGCAGAAGGAGCGGTTCCGGTCCGAGGCGCTGGCGCTGGTCGGGCCGCCCGTGTCGTGGACCGACCTCGAGGGACGCGCGGAGTCCGACGCGGACGCGGTCCGCGAGCTGACATCCCGGATCGAGTCCGCGCTCCGGGACGTCACCGTGAACCTCGAGCGGATCGAGGATCGTCCCGTGGTGGAGTGCGCCGAGGCGATCTACGCGGCAAGGCTCGGCCTTGAGGCGTCGCCGGAGGACCGGGTACGGCGTCTCCGGCAGGCCTCCGAGATGCTGCAGCGGCTAAGGCGTGACGACCCGGCGCGCCTCGCAGGCCTGTTCTCACGCGTGAAGGGCTTCGCGGACTCGCTGACCATCCTCGGCCTCGCGCCCGACGAGCTCGCGGCGACGCCGCGGCCCCGCGCCGCCGTCGGCTGGACGATCCGCGCGCTTCTCTACTTCCTGATTGGAGGGCCGATCGCCGCCGCCGGCCACGTGGTCTTCTTCGTTCCCTACCAGGCCGTTGACCGGGTGGCGATGCGCCCCGGGGTGCCGGACGACGTGCGCTCGACGTGGAAGCTGCTCGGCGGAGCGGCCCTGTACCTCGGCTGGTGCGTGATGCTGGCTCTCGCCGTGGGCGCGTGGCTCGGCGTGCGTGCCGGGCTGGCCGCGGTCGTCGGACTCCCCGTGCTGGCGCTGGTCACGCTCGCGGTGCGGGAGCGGTGGCGGGACTCTCGCGAAGCGCTCCGACGCTACCTGGTCCTGCGCCGGAGCGGAGCCGTCCGGCAGCGCCTGCTCGCGCGGCGGGAGGAGCTCGGGATCGAGCTGGAGGCGCTCCGCCGGGAGTTCGTCGGAGACCGCGGGGATCGGACCCGGGCCTGACGGGAACGAGCGACGGAGGCCGGCGACGGGGGTGACCCGGTGCCGGCCTCTCTTCCGGCGTCTTTGCCGGACCGTGCGACGGCTGCCTCCCCCGGGCTCAGCCTGGCCAGAGCCAGCCGAAAGTGCCCGCCGTGAACAGTGCATAAACGAGTGCGTCGATCACGTTCTTGATCGTCGCGCTCCACTTCCGGCGGTACCAGATCGACGCCTGCAGCTGGGCCAGGCCGTAGCCCGCGAACGCCGTCGCCCCCGCGAACCGGAACACCTCGAGATATTGCGCGCCCGGCTCGAGCGCCCGGCCCGCGATGTAGGCTGCGAAGATGCTCACCACGATCGCGAACAGGAACCACTGGACGAGACTCGCCCCCATCGAGATCTGCCCGTTGGGGAAGACCGTCATGAACACCACGGGGCCTTTGTCGAGCTTGGCCTTGTACGCGTCGGAGGTCCGATCCTTGGGGGAGTCCGGCTTCGGGACCACGTAGTCCCCCGGCGGGATCGACAGCGGACGCACGGCGTCGCGGAACGCGTCCTCGTTCGGGAGCTTGTCGAAGTCGCTCTCGTGGTACTGGAACATCATGTGAATGACCGAGCTCACGACGAACACGAACACCGCCGAGAGCAGGATCGGGAGCCACAGGGACAGGACGGGGACCATCGCAGCCTCCTGGTGGAGAAAGAACGCGCGGGGGTCGCGCGCTTCCGGGCTCCAGTCTAGGTCGGGAGGCCCGCCGAGGGGAAGTGACGCCGCGCCTTCCTCTCTCGGCGGACCAGGGCCAGCCGCCGTTCTCGATGATCCGCAGGCGGAGTCGTCGTTCGCGATCCAGGAAACGCGACCGCGCCCATCCGTGCTTCGTCAGCGTGTAGTAGCGCCGGCGCGGCCTCCGCGCCGCGAGTGCCGTGTCCGGGTCCTCCCACTCCCCTTGAACCGCCGAAGACAACTCGAGCCGGCGCAGCGCCTTGTAGATGGCCCCGGTTGCCTGGAGGTCTGTCCCGAACCTGATTCCGTCGACGTTTCCTTCCCCGGCGGCGAGGCGCTTGGAAAGCTCATAGCCGTGACAACCCGGATATGTGGGACGTCTGGAGTCGGAGAGAACCCAGAGGATGGACCGGTCGATCGGGCGAAGTGACCCGTCGTGTCGCCACCGTCGCATGCTGTACTCCGTTTCGGGGATGCTGAGTGCGAGGAAGGTACCTTCCCCGAAACAACGGTCCCTCAAACGAAGCATGTCCCTCGCACGGAGCCGCGGTCGCAGCGTGTCGCTTCCTCAGACGGCCGCCCCTCTACTTCGAGACTCGGCGTACGCCGGCCCTCTGTACCTGCCCTCGGGTTAATCCCCTGCATCGGATCCGGAGGTACAAGCGCGGGTGTCCCAGCGTTCGCGAACCCGCCGGTCTTCGACCGGCGTCCGGGTTCTGTACGGAGAAACAAATTGAGATAAATTGTCTATATCGTTTAATATAAAATATATAGGAGCTTCACATCGGGTTAGGCGAGCGAAGTCGACGGAGCTCGAGCCAGCTTGCCGTCGGCAGCGACGTGGCCGGGAGACACAGAATACGTCGACCCAGGCGGACCCGACGTCGGGGCGTCACCCGGGCTTGGACGCGAGCCGCATTTGTCGTACCCTGGACTTAGACCGTGGCCTGCCGACAGCACTCTGCGGGCGGCGGCCGATCCGAGGCCCTGTCCCGTTCATCCGGAGGAGTACACATGCGAAGGAACCGAATTCCCGCCCTGGCGGTCAGGCTGTCCGCGCTCGCCATCGTGGCGACGCTCACCGTGCTCGCGGCGCCCGACGGCGCCCGCGCCCAGGACGCCGTCGCCGCGAAGGCGGAGATCGACAAGCTGATCGTGGAGTTCGAGGAGGCCTACAACTCCGGCGACGCCGCTGCGATCGCGGCGCTCTACACGGAGGACGCGGTCCTCATGCCGCCCAACTCCGAGGCCCTGACCGGCCGGGACGCGATCCAGGGGCTGTGGACGGCGGCGCTCGCCGACGGGCATCAGGGAGATCTCTCGACGAAGGACGTGATCGTAGCCGGCGACTACGCGATAGAGACCGGCGCCTACAAGATCGACATGGCGGACGGCACGCACGTCGACCATGGCAACTACGTGGTCGTCTGGAAGAGGACGCCGGAGGGGCTTCGGATGGCGCGCGACATCTGGAACTCGAACATGGCTCCCTGATCCCACGCCCGATGAGAAGGGGCCCGGCAGGAGCCGGGCCCCTTTCCTGCACTGACCTCCTGCTGACTTACCGCCGTCCGCCGCGCCGCATGCCGAGACGGGAAGGCGGGAGAGCCGATCTCTCGAAGCGGTCCTTCGCCGCGACCGTGCGGTTGTTCGACCGGCGGCCGTCTTCCGCGGACCGAGCCCGGCCGCCGGTCCCGTTCTCGTTCACGGTCCCGTTTCCGCCGGACGCCCCGTTCCCGTTCCGGGGGGTGTGACCGTTCCCGTTCGCGCTGGCCGCCCCGTTCCCCTTCCGTCCCCAGAACACGGCGCCGTGGTCGAACCCGGGCACCTTCACGCGCGGCAGCTGCCGGCGGATCAGCTTCTCGATGTTCTGCAGGTCCGCCTCCTCCTGCAGCGACACGAAGGTGAACGCGCTGCCCGTCAACTCCGCGCGGCCAGTGCGGCCGACGCGGTGGACGTAGTCCTCCGGCGAGTTCGGCACGTCGTAGTTCACAACGTGCCCGAGCGCCTCGACGTCGATCCCGCGGGACGCGACGTCGGTGGCGACCAGCACGCGGATCCGGCCCGCCTTGAAGCCGGAGAGCGCGGCCGTCCTCTGCCCCTGGCTGCGGTCGCCGTGGATCCGCTCGACGCGGATGCCGCCGTTGGC
>JAWOIN010000187.1:0-16881 GCA_046484665.1 Gemmatimonadota bacterium | reverse complement strand
GTTTTTGTATTGAATCAGGGTGGCCATGATCAGTTCCTGTAGGACGCAATGCCTCTCGATTATATGTCCTCCTGTGAAGAATTTGTACGACCAGGGAGATCGAGCACCTGCGGCCCGTGTTCGAGGCGCTGGTCACCGAGGGCGGCTTCGCGCACGTCGGCCCCGTCGGGGCCGGCCACTTCGTGAAGATGGTCCACAACGGCGTCGAGTACGCGCTGATGCAGGCGTACGCCGAGGGCTACGAGCTGTTGACCGCGGCCGACCTCGAGATCGACGTGCCGGCGGCGCTCGAGGTGTGGCGCCACGGCAGCGTCGTGCGCTCGTGGCTGCTCGACCTGCTGGTCGACGGCCTCGAGAAGGACCCCGGCCTCGCCTCGGTTCGGGGCTACGCCGACGACTCCGGCGAGGGGCGCTGGACGGTGGAGGAGGCGATCGCCGCCGCCGTCCCGGTGCCGGCCATCGCCGCGGCACTGTTCGCGCGCTTCGCCTCGCGACAGGACGACTCGCCGGCCATGAAGGCGATCGCGACCCTGCGCAACCAGTTCGGCGGTCACGAGGTGAAGTCGGCATGAGCGACCGCGGCGACGCTCTCGTCCTGTTCGGCGTCACGGGCGACCTGGCGATGAAGAAGCTCATCCCGGCCCTGCACCGCATGGCCGGGAGCGGCTCGCTGCCCGACCGGGTGATCGGCGTGGCGCGCTCCGACTGGTCCGACGAGGATCTCGTGGCGCACGCGCGCGATTCCGTCGAGCGGCACGGCGGCGGGATCGACGCGGCCGCGTTCGAGCGCCTGGCCCGCGCGCTCCGCTACGTCGCCGGCGACTACCGCGAGGCGGAGACGTACGAGCGGCTGGCCCGGGCGCTCGGCTCCGCCGACCGGCCGCTGATGTACCTGTCGATCCCGCCCAGCATGTTCGACACCGTCGTGGCCGGCCTCGCCGCGTCGGGCCTCGCCCGGCGCGCGCGGGTGGTGGTCGAGAAGCCGTTCGGCCGCGACCTCGCTTCGGCACGGGGGCTCAATCGCTGCCTGCTCGAGGCGTTCCCCGAGGAGGCCGTGTTCCGGATCGACCACTTCCTCGGCAAGGAGGAAGTGCTCGACCTGCTCGTGTTCCGGTTCGCGAACCTCGTGTTCGAGCCCGCGTGGAACCGGCACTTCATCGACAGCGTGCAGATCACGATGGCCGAGGACTTCGGCGTCGAGGGGCGGGGCGCGTTCTACGAGGAGGTCGGCGCCCTGCGCGACGTCGTCCAGAACCACCTGCTGCAGATCGTCGCCCTGGTGGCGATGGACGCGCCCGTCGACACCGGCGCCCGGGCCCTGCGCAGCGAGAAGGTCAAGGTGCTGTCGGCGATGGCGCCGCTCGACCCCGACGCGATCGTCCGGGGCCAGTTCGCCGGCTACCGCGACGAGGCCGGGGTCGCCGCCGACTCGGACGTCGAGACCTTCGTGGCGCTTCGCGCCGGGATCGACTCGTGGCGCTGGGCCGGCGTTCCCTTCTACATCCGCGCCGGCAAGCGCCTCGCGACGACGGCGACCGAGGTGCTGGTCGAGTTCAAGCGGCCGCCGCGGCTGTTCTTCGCGCGCCACAGGGCGGACGGCGGCACGGGCGAGGCGGACGGCGGCGAGCTGCCCCACCCCAATCACCTGCGCTTCCGGCTCAAGCCCGGCGAGCGCGTCTCGATGTCGGTGCAGATCAAGCAGCCCGGCGAACACCTGCACAGCCGGCCCGTCGACCTGGTCTACGACTACGACGAGCGCCGCGACGGTCCGCGCGACGAGGCCTACGCGAGACTGCTCGACGGCGCGCTCGACGGCGACCAGCGGCTGTTCGCCAGCGCCGCCGGCGTCGAGGAGGCGTGGCGGATCGTCGGCCCCGCCCTCGAGCGGCGCTCCCCGGCGATCATCTACGAGCCCGGCTCCTGGGGCCCAGGGGAGGCCGACGGGCTGATCGCCGCCCACGGCGGCTGGCACTGCCCGGACATCCTGACCGCCGAGGCGCCTTGAAGGTCGAGGTCGTCCCCGCCGATCGGCTCGCGGCCCGCGGGGCCGAGCTCGTCGCCGGGACGCTGCGCGCCGCGGTGGAGGCGCGGGGCCGGGCGACGGTGGCGTTCAGCGGCGGATCGACGGCGGGGCCGCTGCTCGAGGCGCTCGCCGGGGCCGACGTGCCGTGGTCGGCGCTCGACGTGCTGCAGGTGGACGAGCGCGTCGCGCCCGACGGCCACCCCGACCGCAACCTGGCGACGCTCCGCCGGCGCCTGCTCGACCGCGTCCCGCT
Organism: Gemmatimonadota bacterium; assembly: GCA_046484665.1. GTDB lineage: Bacteria > Gemmatimonadota > Gemmatimonadetes > Palauibacterales > Palauibacteraceae > Carthagonibacter. Next base: position 14,605 of record JAWOIN010000187.1, on the reverse strand, counting down.
CCCCCCCGGGCGCCTGCACCCCATGCCGGTCGACGAGGACGACCTCGAAGCCGCCGCGGCCGCCTACGCCGCGATTCTCTGCGACCTCGCGGGCCGGCCCCCGACGCTCGACCTCGTGCACCTGGGGCTCGGCGCGGACGGGCACACCGCGTCGCTCGTGCCCGGCCTGCCGGCGGCCGCTTCAGAGACCGTGATCGTCACGCCGCCCTACGAGGGATGGCGGCGCATGACCCTCGCCCTGCCCGTGCTCTCGCGGGCGCGGCGGGTGCTGTGGTTCGTGAGCGGCGCCGCCAAGGCCCCGGCCGTCCGGCGGCTCGTCGCGGGCGACCGGTCGATCCCCGCCGCGAACGTGGAGGCCTCGCGCAGCCTGCTGCTGCTCGACTCCGACGCCGCCGCCGGGATCCGGCTCAATCCCCGGGAGAGGGATGCCTCGCGGTCGTAGCTGATGTCAGGCTCGAACAGGCGGCTCAGGGCGAGCCGGCAGGCGAGCCGGTGGATCGTCCAGGCCGGCCGCCCGGATGCCCCGGTTGACCGCGATCGGCGCCACGGCCGGTTCCGGGAGGACCGGCCCGTCACCTGCCGCCGCGGGCGGGCCGAGGGTCCGTCGTCAGCCTGCCGCTTCGCGGGCCCGCGCGTCGAGCTCCCGGCGGATCGCCTCCGCCGCCGCCTCGGGCACCCCCCGCCGCTCCGCGCATGCCTCCCAGCCGGCCAGCACCTCGCGGACGCGCGACACGATCTCCGCCGCCCGCTTGATCCCGAACTCCGCCGCCACCGCGAGGAGGTCCTCCATCCCGATTCCCTCCAGCTTGCCCCGCACCCGCATCTGGTGCGTCCGCGTGAAACCCTCGCCCCGGGCGAACGTGACGTCGTAGGCCGGCGCGAGCCGCCACGCGCCGCCGCCGTCCATGTGGAACGAGAGGTTCTTCACGTGGTCATCCTGGTTCACCGCCAGCACGTTGAAGGCCATCCGCCGGAAACCCTCGGCGAGGGCGTCGTACGCCATTCCGAGCACCTGGATCGTCCGGAAATACTCCTCGTACGAAGAGGCGCCCACGTCGTTGTAGTCGACGTGCAGCAGCCCGCCGAGCGTGTGCTGGTGGAGACGGGCGGGGTGCGCCCGGGCGCTGGAGCGCTCGCCGGCGGGCTGGCCGGGGTCGACGCTGGCGGGCGGGCCGCCGCCTTCTCCGGCGCCGACGTCGAAGCGCGGGACCAGGAGGTGCGCGTACCCGTCCGCCTCGAGGATCTCGAGCCGCGGCATGTCGATCCCCGCCGCCCGGGCCATGTCCCCGTACGCCGCCTCGATCCGGTTCCACGGCTTCGGCGCCCCGAGTTCGTCCGCATCGTGATCGTCCCCGATCCCGTCGAACTTGAGCAGGCACGACACCTCGCCCGGCGCGGCCGGCACACCGCCGGACCGGAGCGTCCCCGCCTGCGGATCGAAGTGGACGATCGCCTTCGGCCGACGCCCCCCGGCCGACGAGCCGATCCGGTAGATCTCGGGCACCGCCACCTCCGTGCGTCCCCGCACCACCTGGCTCGCCCCCAGGGCGAGCGCCTGCAGCTCGAGCGCCTCTTCCCCCGCCGGCCCCGGCTCTTCCGCCGGGTGGAACGCGAGCGCCCCGATCGCCCTCTCGCCCACGTAGAGGAGCTGCTGGACGGGGCTGAGGCCGCGGTCCGGCATCCCCCGCGCCGCGTACCAGGCCCGGATCACGCGCCGCCCGAACGCGTCCGGCAGCGCGTCGGCGAGCACGCCCGGCAGCCCGCGGAACGAGTCCTTGCGACGCAGCTCCTCGAACGAGACGGGACCCGCCAGCGTCGTCGGCAGGTGCAGCGGCGAGATCTCGAGACCCCGCCGCCGGAACGCTTCCGCGTACTCGAACACGATCCGTCCCGACGCGAGCTCGACCAGGGCGCCCACCGTGTCGCCCCACAGCCGGACTTCGGCCTCGGCGAGGATCGGGGGGGTGTCAGGCATCGTCGGCTTCGGGCGGTGGGGTGTGGCTGGGTTGCCGGGGGGGCCGCTCGGCGACGCGGGGCGCCTGGTCGGGTGCGGTGCGGGCCGGCCGATCGGCCCGCTTCCCGCTCCGGGCCTGCCGGGCGCGCAGGCGTTCCATGGGCGAGATCTCCGGGGCCGGGAGGAACTCGTCCAGCGCCGCCAGCCGTCCGTAGACACGCAGCAGCCGGACGAGCGTCTGCAGCGTCGGGTTCTCTCCCCGTTCCGCGTCGCTCACCGTGCTCCGGGCCAGTTCCGCCCGCTTCGCCGCCTCGCCCTGCGTGAGCCCGCGCGCCTTGCGCAGCGCCCGGAGCCGCACGCCGAGGGCGCGCAGGACTTCGTGATCCGTGGCAGAGATGTAGGGTATGTCCATCATTCTCGCCTCTCAACGGCGGATTGTCGGATTCAGACGACGCACCTGGCCTGTCTCTGAGAATAGCGGGGCGAGGTGGATCGGGCAAGAGGCCATGTCTGACATATACGACATATCATGCCGCCGTTGCGTTTTGTGACGGCTTTACCCGGCATTCAGGCGTGCGGCATGGCCATGTGGGGCAGGGTCCGGCCTCCCCGCGTGGGGTTCGGGGCGCCCGCGTCAGCGCTCCGCCCGCGCCATCGCCTCCATGGCCCGGCGCCAGACCCGCTTCGGGACCTCCATCTCGTGCCGCCAGCGCGCGCCGGCGGTCCATCCGTCGGGCCGCGCCCCGCGGCGGCGGGTGTCTCCGGTCAGCTCTGCCACGGGATCCGGCCCGAGGCGCGGCGGCGCGGGCACGGCGCGGACGACGTGGAGCTGTCCGCGCGGGTCCCGGAACGCGGGCCGCCCGTGCCAGGTCTCGACGCCCCAGCCGCCCTCGTGCACGAGCCGGTGATGGTGCGCGCACAGCAGCACGAGGTTCGCGAGCGAGGTCTCGCCCCCGTCGGCCCAGTGCTTCACGTGGTGCGCATCGGCGAACCGGAGCCCGCAGCCGGGGAACCGGCAGCCCCGGTTCCGCGCCTCGAGCGCGCGGCGCAGCGCGGGCGGGACGGTGCGGGTGCGGCGGCCGACGTCGAGGAGGCTGGCATCCGGGCCGCGCGTGACGCGAACGACGGCCGCGTCGCAGGCGAGGCGCCGGGACGTTTCAGCTGAAACGCGGGTCCCGTCGTCCAGCTCGGAGCGGCCGGGGACGGGGGCTTCAGGGGCGGGGGACTGTGAACCCCGCGCCTCGAGACCCGCGGCGTCGACGTGGATCAGGACCTGGTAGCGGGCGGCGCGACTGCCGCTCACCGGGGCGGGCGTCTCATCGTCCGTCCCCGTCCCGAACCCCGCCGCGAGGGCCCGCTCGGCCACGAGCGCCAGGGCGTCGGCCCGGCGCCGGGCCGCGGCGGCGCGGCGGGCGTCCTCGTGAAGCGTTTCAGGTGAAACGCTTCTGGACGTTTGTTCAATTCCGGCCGGCCCTCTCTCACGAAACAGCGCGTCGCCCGCCGCCTCGAGCGTTCGCTGGAACAGGAGCCCGACCTCGGGCGGGAGCCGGCCCTGGACGACGTAGGTGCCGTCGTGGTCGGGGAACACGGACAGGCAGCGGCTCTCGTGGCGGCGCTCCTCGCGCCGGAGCTCGTCGGCGCGGGAGCCGAGCTTCCAGCCGCGGACCATGCGCTCGAGCTCGGCCGTGGTGGATCCGCGGGCCAGGTCCAGCAGGTCCGCCTCGGTCTCGGGCGTGGCCACCCGGGTGAGGGCGCGGACGGCGGAGAACGAGAGCTCGCCGCGGCGCATCGCGGCCGAGGTGGCGGGCAGGGAAGCGAGCGAGCGCGCCGCCCGCACCTTTTCCCGCGCCGTCCCCAGGTCGATCCCCGTCCGGAACGCGAGCCAGTGGGCGCAGCTCCGGTGCCCGCCGAGCTCCCAGCCGCGGCGTCGGTCGAACTCGGCCACGAGCTCGAGCAGGCGCTGGGTGGCGGCGTGGATGCGGGCGGCGAGCACGGTGATCTCCTCCTCCAGCGCCTCGAGCGCGTCGGCGTCCTCGAACGGGTCGGGCGTCGGGGCGGGCTCCGGCCCCGGGACCTCGGTCGTCGGGGCGGGGGCGGTCTCGCGGACGCGCCAGGCGACGCGGACGGTGCTGTAGCACGGAACGTCGAATGCGGCGTGGATCATGGAACTGCCTTCCTCGTGACTCGTTCGTGCCGGCGGCGGTGTCGTCGGCGTCCCGTCGCCCGGCCGTCGCCCGTCTGCTCCTTGGGGGGCGCCGGTCGCCGGCCGGCCGGTCAGGATCTCGGCGGTGCGGCACGGAACCGAACAAACACCGCAACCACTCCCCCAGTATAACACGGGGGTTTTCGACCTCCGGGGCGCGTCGCGGTCGGGTGTTGACGCTCCTGGAGGGCACAGAAGGCGGATCGAGGCGGGAACGGCGGGCACGCGCGACGGCAGGCGGGCGGAAGGAGACGCGGGAGGACGATCCCGGACTTCGCGCGAACCACGATCGAGAATCCGTCAAGGGGGCATCGGACAGTTCGCGGATCGTCGGAGGGGGCGGGCGCCGAGGGAGCACGGCGACACCCACGCCCGCGGCCCGTACCTGTCGTCAGACTGGATCGTTGCCGGGAGCTCGGTTCTGCCGGTCGGTTACGAGACCCTCTACATGCACAGCTGCACACCTGGAGGGAACGCGCGCGCGTCCGACGACGCCGCGCCCCGCGCCGCCACCCGCCGCCGCGCCCCGCGCCGGACGCGATGAGCCGGGACGTCCGTCCTCCTGTCAGCCGGAACGCGAGTCGTGAATTCGCGACTCGTACATTCACGACTCGGGAATCGGCCACCCCGTGGGCGAGAATCCACGTGTGCCGAACGGCGCGGGGACCGCGCGCACCTTTGAAATCCCCGCCCGTGGATCTAGACTCGTGTGTCCTCCGGGTACCCTGACACGCGCTCGGACACGAATCGTGCCGGGTAGATCGCGGCGCTTCCCGCTCGTCGGTTCCCCGCTCAGTGCGGATGGTCTTGCATGAAGTCGTACCAGCAGCTGTTCGCCGAGCTCAAGCGCCGCAAGGTGTTCAGGGTGGCCGGCGTGTATGGCGTCGTCGCCTTCGTGCTGCTCCAGGTGGCCGACCTCCTGGGACAGGGGCTCCGCCTGCCCGAGTCCTTCCTGCCGTTCATCACGGCGCTGGTCCTGCTCGGCTTCCCGCTCGCGCTGATCCTCGCCTGGGCGTTCGAGGTCACGCCGGACGGCATGCGGCGCACGGCCGGCGCGGCGCCGGGCGAGATTGAGCGGATCGTCGCGGCGCCGGCCGCGAAGCGCTGGCCGGCGGGGCTGCTGGCGCTGGTCGGCATCGGCGCGCTCGTCGCCGGCGCCTGGTGGACCGGCCGGCAGACCGCGCCCGGCTCCGGCGATGCCGGGACGGACGACGCGGCGCGCCTCGCGCTCGATGCACCGGAGGCGGACGCCCGCCCGTCGCTGGCCGTGTTCCCGTTCGCCGACATGAGCCCCGAGGGCGACCAGGGCTACTTCAGCGACGGGATCACCGAGGAGCTGCTGAACGTCCTCGCGAAGGTGCGCGAGCTCAAGGTCGCCGCCCGGACGTCGGCCTTCGCGTTCAAGGGCGGGGACCTCACGGCGCAGCAGCTCGGCGACACGCTCCAGGTCGGCTATCTGGTCGAGGGCAGCGTGCGGAAGGCGGGAGACCGCCTCCGGATCACCGCGCAGCTCATCGACACGCGAGACGGCTCCCACCTGTGGAGCGAACAGTACGACCGCACGATGGACGACGTGTTCGCCATCCAGACCGAGATCGCCGAGGCGATCGCCGGCGAGCTCCGGGTGCCGCTCGGCCTCGACGACCCGGACGATCTCGTCACGCCGACGGCGGACCTCGAAGCCTACGACCTCTACCTGGCCGGGCGTGCCCGGATGCGCGAGCGCGGCGACGGGGTGGCCGAGGCGATCCGGCTGTACGAGGCGGCGATCGCCCGCGACTCGGGCTGGGCCCCGGCGTGGGCGGGGCTCGCCGAGAGCCGCGCCACCCTGCCCTGGTACCTGCCCGGCCCGTACGCCGATCGGCCGTGGGCCGAGAACCTCGACGCGGCCGAGCGTGCGGCCGAGCGCGCCCTCGCGCTCGATCCGGCGAACGCGACGGCCTGGGTGGCTCTCGGCAACGTCCACCGGGAGCGCTGGGACTGGCGGGAGGCGGAGGACGCGTACGAGCGGGCGCTCGCGCTCGATCCCGACAACGTCGAGGCGCACCAGCAGTACGCCGAGTACCTGGCGTACGTCGGACGGCTGGACGAAGCCCTCGCGGCCGCCCGTCGGGCCCTGCGGCTCGACCGGGTCCCGATCCGGCTGAACGCGGTCGGCTACGTCGCGATGTTCAACCGGAGGTACGACGAGGCGCTCGCCGCCTACGACGAGGCCGACCGGATCGACCCGGAAGATCGTCTGGGGTTTCTCGGCTACAACCGGTTCCGGGTCTACGTGAATGCCGGAAGGTGGGACGAGGCCCGCGAGCAGATCGGGCGCATGCAGGGCATCCTGTCCGGTGAACTTCGCGAAGCGCTGCACGCCTGGCCCCCCGGCCAGCCCCCCTCGCTCGAGTTCGTCACCCTCGTGTCGCGACAAGAGGGTGCCACCCAGCTCGGCCCGTTTCTGTGGATGGCCCTGGGCGAGAGGAAACGCGCTCTGGAAGCGCTCGAGTCGTATCGTGGGCGAGAGTTCGGAGAGCGGACGACCATCTGGTCGCCTCTGTTGGAGCCCCTGCTCGACGAGCCGCTGCTCCGGGACATCCTGCGGGAGTCGAACCTCGAGGGCCGGCGACCGCGGCGGGTCGCGCCATGGAGTCCTGCCGGCAGCTGTTCGCCGGGCGCGAGCGCGAGAGGGTTCCAGGTGGCCGGGGCGTGCGGCGCCGTGGCGTGCGGCGCCGGGGCGTGCGGCGTCGTGGCGTTCGGGCCGCTCCTACGAGGATCCCGGACAGAGTGACACCATGCGGGCGTAGTTGCTCGCGAGCAGGCGGGCGTCACCACGGTCGAACTTGACGTTCGACAGCTCGCTCATGTCCACCGTCCGCGCCCCGTCGAACATCTTCAGCAGATCGACGCAGATGTCGAGCGTCGCCTGCTCCCGCTCCCACGACGCGGCGTCGATCGGGAGCCGCACCTCGACGTAGTTCTCGTCGAAGCCGACGTGGTAGACGAGGGGAATCCGACGATCGCCGAGCTCCAGGGCGCCCTCGAACAGGACGAACTTGTAGCCGACGTCCCACCCCCAGGCCATGCGCCCGTTCGGATCCAGGTCGCCCACGGAGGCGATCGACGCGTTCGCGGCCGAGTCGACCCCGATGCCGAACTCGACCCGCGCGTAGGCGTCGCGTGGCACATCCTCCAGCGCGATGACGTAGGTGGCATCCTCGCCGTCGAAGCGGGCGAGGTGATAGCTGTCCGCTTCCCGGAACTCGGAGGCGTCCGCCAGGAGGCGGACGTTGCTGATGAAGAACTGGAAGTCACCGACCGCGAACTCTCCGTCGCCACCCGGATTCGCATACCGGCCATCCCCCAGCTGCAGGCGCTCCTCTCCCACGAACGGGTGAATCCGCAGGCTCAGCCGCATCGCCGGAGCCGGCCGCGAGTCCGGGCAGAGCGCCGCGCCTGCCGCCACCGGGAGGAGAAGAGCCGGTAACAGGTGCGTCCTGCGGCTCATGACGTCACTCCGTCGCGAAGGGGTTGGAGAACCGCTCGTCGGTGATGAACTCCTCGTCGGTCAGAGTGTGCAGGAAGGCGATCACGGCGGCGGTCTCCTCGGCGCTGAGATTCAGGCTCACACGCTCGACCGGCGCGTCTCCCTGGTTGCTCGCCTCCAGGATCAGCGGGCTGAGCGTACTGCTGAGGCGGATGCCCTCGTTGTAGTGGTCCAGCACTTCTTCCAGCGTACCGAAACGTCCGTCGTGCATGTATGGCGCCGTGAGCGCGATGTTGCGCAGGGTCGGGACCTTGAACAGTCCGCGGTGCTCGGGCTCGCCGGTGACTTCCTGCAGGCCGGCCGGCAACTCGTCTTCCGGATCGAGTCCGTTGTTCAGGAACCCGTCGTAGCGAGCGCTGAAGCCGCTGGTCAGAAACTGGCTGTGGCAATCGATGCAGTTGGCGCCCCGTCGGCTGACCTTGAGATCCGGGTGCGCCATGAACAGCTTGCGCCCCAGCTCTTCCTGTTCGCTCAGGGAGATCTCGCCGCGCAGGAACTGGTCGTAGCGGGAATCGGCCGACACGAGCGCGCGCTGGAACGTGGCGAGCGCCGCCGCGATGCTCGCGGGGCTGATCTCGCCGTACGCCTCGCCGAACAACCGCCGATAGGTCTCGTCCCCGGCCAGTTCCTCGACGAGCTCGTCCAGGTCCTGGGCCATCTCATCGGGATGCTGGATCGGAACGAGGGCCTGTTCTTCCAGCGTGGCCGCGCGGCCGTTCCAGAAGAAGCGCTGCGGCCCCCACATCAGGTTGGCGAGGCTCATGCTGTTGAAGGCGAGGGGCCTGCCCGAGACGCCGATCGAGACCGGCCTGCCGTCGGAAAAGGCGCGTTCCTGCAGGTGGCAGGTCGAGCAGGAAATCTCGTCGTTCCCGGACAGGCGCGGATCGTAGAACAGCCGGCGCCCCAGCTCGAAACCTTCCTCGGTCAGCGGATTGTCGGGCGGCAGCTGGAAGCGCCCGAACACGAAGGGAGCTTCGAAGCCCTGCAGCGGCGTCGGCTCGGCCGGGCCCCGACCCGGCACCCCTCCGTACACGGCGAATGCCATCGCGGCGCACGCCGTCGCCGCGATGGCCACGACGCTGCGCATCGCTTCAGTGGTGATGCACGAACCCGGAGCCGAACAGCGCCTCGATGTTCTCGACGCCCTTCTGGTAGCGGTCCTTGAAATTGACCGACGCCAGACGCTCGCCCGTTTCCAGGTCGTGCACCACGATCGAGTGATCGTTCACCTTGGCCAGGAAATCCACGTCGGTGGGATCGTCGTCGGCCGCATCGCCCAGGTTGAGCAGGTTGTTCTGCACGGCGATCAGCGGCCGGCCCGATGCGGAGGCGTAGAAGATCATGTGGTGCGCGCCCGGCTCGGCCTGGATGTCCGGCCCCGAAGGCACGAGCCGGGGAAGGCTGTCCAGATGATAGCGCTTCACCACCCCCGGGAGCGCATGACTGATGAAGAGCTCCGTCGAATCGCCGTAGAACTCCAGCGGCACGGCGGTTCCCGAGCTCGCTCCGTCGTACACCTTCTCCGGGGCGCCGAAGGACTTGTTGGACTCGTCGTAGGGAACCTGCCAGACTTCGAACCCGAACATCGTGTTCACCAGCACGGAAGGTTCGGCGCTGGGGGATATGCTCGGCCGCACGAACAGCACCTCGACCGGTGAGGAGGGGAAATCGAGGGGCCGGGAATCCTCGACGACGATGTTCTCGATCGGCTCGAAGCTGTTCAGGTCGATCACGGTGATTGCGTTGCCCACGCCGGTGGCCAGGTCCGGGTGGACGGTCGACGTCACGACCATCCTGTCGCCGTACGCCGAGATGCCGTGTGGATACATGATGTACGGCTGCCCGTCGCCCACCTGGCTCCTTCTCGCCTCGATGACCTTGATCAGTTCGTTGGTCTGGGGGTCGAACACGCCGATCGATCCCCCATCGGGCTGATCCAGCCCGGTCCCGCCCATGAACGTCACGAACATGTACTGTTCGTCGTTCACGGCGTGCCACATGATGTCCTCGCCGACCACCTGTCCCTGCGTGTCGAGGCAATCCACGCCGTCGATCACGGGTGCGCCGGTGGCGTCCCTCGACAGGCCCACTTCGGCGAGGCTGCACGCCGGATCGAGGCCGGTGGAATACAGGCGCCCGTTGGGACTGTAGTAGAGGTGGTGGAGTGGCGCCTCGAATCCACCGAACTCGTACTCCGTGAGAATCTCGCCGAAGTTCTCGGATTCGGGATCGAGCTCCACGATCGCGACGCTGTGGCTCGTGCCCAGGGTGGGCAGGCCCCGCAGCAGCACGATGGCCTGGGTCGCCTCGACATCCCGCGCTCCCTCGGCCGCGGCTCCGCCTTCGCCCTCTCCCTGGGGGGAACAGGCCCCGAGAACGAGCAGGATGACGGCGCTCGCCGCGAACATGCGGCTCTTGATTCCCTGTCTCATGGTCTCTCTCCGCTGGGAAGGTCGAGGCCTCGGATCCGTCGACCGGGCGAAGGGACGGCTGGGAGCCGCTCATCGAGGCGAAGATCGCACGAACGTCCGGTCGATGGCAATGTCCCCGGGCCCTCCGGCCCCGGGCGTGCGCGATGCTGGGAAAAACGGAGCGGGTTCTCCCCCGCGTTCCGCGACCGGTCGACCCGGATCAGAGCGTCGGTGTCGAAGCCGACGGCCTTCGCCCGCTCGCGAAGCGCGCCTTGCCCTCCGCCTCCTTCCACTCCCCCTTCTCCGCGTCGAAGCCCCGGTTCACGACCGTGAGCTTCCCCTCCTCGGACAGGGTGCGGGTCGTCCGGGCCCCGTCGAGCCCCCGCTCGAGGCCGGGCGCGTGGCCCGGGCCTCTCTCGCGTGGAAGCAGGATCGGCTCAGTCGCGCAGCACGAGCGCCGACAGCGGGACCCGGATCACCCGCCCGTCGGCGCTCAGCAGGTCGTCCTCGAGCAGGTCCTTGAGCACGCGCGTCACGACCTCGCGGCTCGAGCCGATCCGCTCCGCCAGCTCCTGGTGGGTGGGCCGCGTGAACAGCATGTCGTCCCCGTCGGGCGCCTGGCGACCCTCGCGTCCCGCGATCTCGAGCAGGACGGACATCAGCCGCTCCTTCACCCCGAGCAGCGCGTGCTCCCCGATCCGCTGGTAGGCGGCGCGCAGCCGGGCGGCCAGCTGCTCGAGCACGATCCGCTCCGCCGTCGGCTCCGCGTCGAGCCACTTCCGGAACGCCCCCTGCTGGATCCGGGCCAGCCGGGCTGCGGTGAGCGTGATCGCGTGCGCGGGGTGGGAGCCGCCCTCGACGGCCGACACGAGGCCGAAGAACACGCCGGGCAGGACGAGGTCGACCACGACCTCCCGGCCCTCCTCGTTCATCAGCAGGATCTTGACCTTGCCCTCGATCAGCAGGAACACGGCGCCGTCGGCGTCGCCCTGGTAGTGGAGGATGTTCCCCTTCGGGTAGTCGTGGAAGCGCGCGATCCGCGCCAGCCTGTCGAGCGCCTCGTCGCCGAGTCCGGAGAGTGCGGGCAGGGCGCGCAGGAGGGCGCGCGCCTCGTCGAGCTGAATGCCGCGGGTCAGGGCCAAGATCCGATCCTCGACGTCTGGTGTTTCCGGCCGGGAGCGAGCGGCGCGCGGCCTGTCGATGAGACGGCGCCGGGCGGTGGCGGGGGCGCGCGTGCCGCTCGGGGCGCCGGAAGGCCTCGTGAGCACACTATACGAAGGCCGGCCGCCGCAGGGGAAGGAACGCCCGCCCTCGCACGAGGACGCCCGGGCCCTCGCTCGCGGACGTCCGGGCCCTTGCACGCGGGCACCCGGCCGCCGTATGCGTGCAGCGGACGCCGCGCCGCCGGCCCCGGCGCGGCGGGCTCCGATGCGCCCGGCTCCGATGCGGCGAGCTCCGATGCGCCCGGTCGCGCACCGCTACGGGAGATGACATGAGGACGAAGGCCCTGTTCGTGGCCCTCCAGGGGCTCGCGCTCCTCGTCGTGCTCGCCGCCCTCGTGGTCGGTTTCCTCGGCGGCCGTCCGCTTGCCCGCGAATGGGACGTCCCGCTCGAGCCGATCGCGCTGCCCACCGACTCCGCCTCGATCGAGGAAGGGGGACGGCTCGCGCGGATCACCGGCTGTCGAGCCTGCCACGAGGAGGGCCTCACCGGCGGCCAAGCCTTCGCCGACGACCTGCTGCTCGGCCGGGTCGTGGCCGTGAACCTCACCCGGATTCTCCCGAGCTACACCGACGCGGAGCTGGTCCGCCTCCTCCGGCACGGGGTGCGCGAGGACGGGACGAGCGCCGTCGTCGTCCCGTCGGAGATGTACGTGCACCTGGCCGACGAGGACCTCGCCCGGATCATCGCCTGGCTGCGCACCGTGCCCCCGGCCGGCGAGACCTACCCGAAGCGGAAGATCGGGCTGCTCGGCAAGCTCGGCCTCCTAACCGGGAAGTACCGCACCGCGGCCGATCTCGTCCCGGCGGGCGTCCGCTGGCCCGAGAGGCGCCCGGGCCCGGACGACGGCGCCGCGCTGGGCCGCTACCTGGCCATGACCGCCTGCACCGAGTGTCACGGGCAGGACCTGGCCGGCTTCCCGGACGAGGCGCCGTCCCTCGCGATCGCCGCCGCCTATACGCCGGAGCAGTTCCGGCACCTCCTCCGGACCGGCGAGGCGCTCGGCGGCCGCCGGCTCGAGTTCATGTCCGAGGTCTCCGAGTCGCGGTTCCGGTACTTCACGGACGGGGAGATCGACGCGCTGTACGGCTGGCTGAGCGCGCCGGGCGCGTCCGGGGCCGCGGCGAGTCCCTGAGCGGGCTCTCCGCCCGTCCGCGTGTCCAGCGCGCGCCCCGGCATTCTGCTCGGCTGTCGTAAGCGGGCGATGCTCTTTCCATGAACGAGGAAGTCCGGCGGTACCTGGCGAAGATCGGGCGTGCGAGCGGCCGCCGGAGCCGGCGGCGCCGCCCTCCACTTCGCGCCGAACTCGACGCGCTACAGTCACGACCTCGACTTCTTCCGCGACTCCGAGGAGCGAGTCGCGGAGGCCTACGCGGCCGACTCGAGGGCCGTGCAGCCCGGGAAGCGGCATCCCCGGTCGCAGTCCTCGAGCCCCGGCGCAGGGCCGGCGGAATCGTGCGGGTGCGGCGCCCGACGTCGAGCACGGATCCGTCCGTTCCGTGCCCGATCGCGACGACGGACGCGTCGCAGGCGAGCCGCCGCGGCGTTTCAGCTGAAGCGTTTCCGGCGTCGTCCGCGCGCCAGATCGCGTCGCTCGCCGCCTCCACCGCGCGCTTCACCACGGCCGAAGCCGCGTGACCGGGAGCCTCGCCCCCGTCCGGAACGGATCCCGGAGCCCGCCGGATCGCGCCTCGGAATACCGTCGACACTCCTTCGGACGGTTCACGGATCATCGAGTTCCGATCCCCGCCCCGCGGGAGGTCCCGCCCCGCGGAGGGCCCCTCGGCTCAGGCGGAGTCCCGCCCGAGGGCGCGCTTCGACTCGAGCATGGCACGGATCAGGGCGTGCGCCTCGCTCCGCAGCCGCTCGGCGGACTGGAGCCGCATCCGCGCCCGGGCGGAGTAGCCCTCCGCCTCCTGCTCCGCGAGCCGGGCCTCGCTCAGCAGCTCGTGGATCCGGTCCGGCGTGCTGGCTGGCTGTTCGTCCATGCCTCGATGATGGGGCGCGGCCTCATCGAAACGTCAACGTCATGTGGCGAAACACTTTGAAGCCCGCATCCGCCGGGTCGCTCAGGGCCGGAAGGTGACCGGGAGCTCGAGCCCCAGGTCGGGCAGCGCGTTCAGCACGACCCAGCCCCGGAAGTACGGGTCGTCGAACCGGTAGCCGGACGGCCCGCCCTTCGCGAGCAGCCCCTCCTCGACGAAGCGGCGGACGATTCCGCTCACCGCGCCGCTCGAGGTGAGGCCGAAGCGCCGCATCGTCTCCGCCGTCGTGAGGCCCTCGCCCGCCGCCGCCACGGCGCGAAGGAGATTCTGCTGCGGTGGGGTGAGCCGCTCCCACAGGGTGCGGTGCGGCTCGTCCCCCTCGCGCACCAGACGACCGAACGCGGCGGCCACGGCCTCCTCTCCTGTTTCGGCTCCCTCCCCGGCGCGGTCGTGCACGGCGCGCGCCAGCCGGATCACGTCCCGCGTCCGCGGCCCCGCGAGCTCGATCGCGGCCCGCCCGACGCCCGCGGCCGCCGCGCCGCCCGCCCTCGCGGCCCCCGCCGCCTCGAGGCGCGCGTCGATCCACTCCGCGAGCAGCCCGGGCTCGATCGGGCCCACGTGGAGCAGGTCGAGCAGCTTGTAGAAGGCGCGCCCCTCGCCCAGCATCCGCTCGATCAGGTGCGTCTTCGACCCGGCGAGGACGTAGGAGAGGTGGCGGTGGTGCTGGATCACGCCGCGCAGGTGCCACTCGGCTTCCTCGCCCCCGTGGCGGTGGATCTCCTGGAACTCGTCCAGCATCACGCCGAGCGGCTCGCCGCGGTCCGCGGCGAGGGACTCCAGCGCGTCGAGCGCCGCGGCGAGGGTGTCCCGCTGCGCCTCCTCGGGCTCGCGGCGGGCGGCGAGCTCGAGGCTCGCGGTCGGGAGCCCGGTCACCGGGTCCGCCCCGACGCTGAGCCGGATCCCCGTCCGGCGGAGCAGGGCGTCGACGTAGTCCCGCCACCGGCGGCCGAGGGCCCGCGAGGCGCCCTCCAGCAGGCGGTTCGTCATGTCGGCCGGCGAGGAGGCGGTCGAGAAGTCGGCGAGCAGGCCGGACCCGCCCTCCGCCTCGTGGCGGGCGAGCGCGGCGGACAGGATCGAGGTCTTCCCCATCCGGCGCGGCCCGTAGACGAGGAGCTTCGCGCCGGGCTCGCGCAGCGCGCCGAGCACGCGGGCCACCTCCGCCTCGCGGTCGGCGAGGTCGTCCGGCCCCACGGGGCCGTGGATCGGGAACGGATTCGGCATCGGAGCCTCCGGGCCGTC
>JAWOIN010000037.1:0-9090 GCA_046484665.1 Gemmatimonadota bacterium | reverse complement strand
GAGACGCCGGGCCGCTGAGCCCCGTCGCTGAGCCCCGTCGCGAGTCCCGGGACCGCGGCGCGGGGGTACCGCCCGTGTCCCTTCCGGTCCCGACTCCGCGCAGTCCCCGGTGGCGACGACCCTCCCGGCGAAAGACGCGGGCGCGGGCGCGCGGTTATCATTCCAACGGGACTGATTCCTTCCCCTCGGCCGGAGCCGACAGCGATGAGACCCTCGAGACACGCGCGAACGACCGCGCTCACGTGCATCTTCTTCCTGCTCTTCCCATCCCCGCACCCGCCGGCCGGCCTCCGGGCCCAGGAGGGCGGACCGGGCGGCACCCTCGTCGTCGTCAACAAGGGCGCCGCGAGCGCGAGCATCGTCGACGTCGCCACGGGCCGGACGATCGCCGTCCTTCCCACCGGAGAGGGACCGCACGAGGTCGCGATCTCGAGCGACGGCCGGACGGCCGTGGTGACCGACTACGGCGCTCGGGATCCCGGCCGGACCCTCACCGTTCTCGACGTTCCAGGCGTCGCGGTCCTGCGCACGATCGACCTCGACCCCCATCTCCGGCCGCACGGAATCGGATTCCTCCCTGGAGACCGCGAGGTGGCCGTCACCTCGGAGGCCAGCGGTCACGTGCTGCGGGTGGACGTGGCATCGGGGGAGATCCGGGAGGCGCTCGCGACGGAGCAGGCGGGAAGCCACATGCTCGCCCTGCCCTCCTCGGCGGCCCGCGTCTGGACGAGCAACGCGGGCGACGACACGGTCACGGAGATCGATCTCGAGACCGGCGTCACGGGACGGATCCTCGAGGTGCCCCCCACGCCGGAGGCGATCGGTGTCACGCCCGACGGCGCGGAGGTCTGGGTCGGAAGCAACTCGGAGGGGACCGTGAGCGTGATCGACGCGGAGAGCGGCTCGGTCACGCGGGCGCTGGAGGGCTTCGCGTGGCCGTACCGGACCCTGGTCACCGGCGACGCCCGCCTCGTTCTCATCCCCGACCTCCGCGGCGAGCGGCTGGTGGTCGTGGACCGGGAAGGACGCCGGGAGCTCCGCCGGCTGTCGTTTCCCGGCGCGGCGCCCCAGGGCGTCGCGGTCACCGCGGACGGCAGGACGGCGTTCCTCTCCCTGAGCGCGCTGGACCGGGTTGCGGTGGTCGACCTCGAGAGCGGGGAGGTCGTGGGGGAACTGCAGGCCGGTCGGGGACCCGACGGGCTCGCCTGGTCGCCGCTGGAGCTCGACGCCCCGTGAGCGGGTCGGCGCCCGCCGCTCCTCCGGACGGGGACGACGAGGGGCTCGGTCCCGCGCTCGATCTCCTGGCCCGGGAGGCGCTCGCGTTCCGGAGCTCGGTCGCGGCCGGACCCGTCCAGGGGGAGGCGGACCCCGACGAGATCCGCCGCGCACTCGCGGACGGCTTCGACTTCGCGTCGCCGGTCCCTCTCCCCGAGCTCACGTCGGAGGTGGCCGCGCTCCTGCGCCGCTGGACGCTCCACGTCACGCACCCGGCCTACTTCGGGCTGTTCAACCCGAGCGTGGACGCCGCGGGGATCGCGGCCGACGCGCTCGCCGCGCTCTACAACCCGCAGCTCGCCGCCTGGTCCCACGCGCCGGTCGCGAACGAGATCGAGCGCCACGCGATCCGCTTCCTGGCGTCCCACGTGTGGCCGACGGAGGACGGGGTCGACGGGAGCTTCACGTCGGGCGGGGCCGAGGCGAACCTCACGGCGGCGCTCGCGGCCCTGGTCCGTCGCTTCCCCTCGTTCGGCGACACCGGAGCTCGCGGGCTGACGGGCGACCCCCTGATCTACCTGTCGGAGGCGGCGCATCACTCCTTCGTGAAGATCGCCGCGATGACGGGCCTCGGCCGCCGCGCGATCCGCGTCGTTCCCGTCGACGGGGACGGACGGCTCGACGCGCCCGCGCTCTCCGACCGCATCCGGGCGGATCTCCAGGCCGGCGCCGTTCCGACGCTCGTCGTCGGCACCGCCGGGACGACGGCGGAGGGCGCGGTCGACCCGCTGCCCGAGATCGCCCGCATCGCTCGGGAACACGGCGCCTGGTTCCACGTGGACGCGGCCTGGGGCGGAAGCGCCTGCCTCTCGCCGCGGCTCCGTCCGCTCCTCACCGGGATCGAGGAGGCGGACTCGGTGACGTGGGACGCGCACAAGTGGCTCTCCGTCCCGATGGGCGCCGGCATGTTCCTCTGCCGCCACCCGGCCGTGCTCCGCGCCGCGTTCCGGACGAGCACGGGCTACATGCCCGCCGACGTGCGCGGCGCCGACGACCCGTACCTCTCAACGGTCCAGTGGTCGCGCCGCTTCACGGGGCTGAAGGTGTTCATGACGCTCGCGAGACTCGGACGCGCAGGGATCGCGGCACGGATCGAGCGCCAGTCGGAGATGGGCGAGCTCCTGCGGGAAGGGCTGCGGGCCGACGGCTGGCAGGTCGTGAACCGGACGGCGCTGCCCGTCGTGTGCTTCCGGCACCCTCGACTGAGAAACCGGGAGGCGTACGAGTCCGCGCTGGCCGCACTCTACCGGCGGGGGCGCGCCTGGGTGTCGATCGCGTCGTCGGGCGGGGCGCCGGCGTTCCGCGCCTGCATCACGAGCTATCGGACGGGGCCGGAGCACCTGTCGCTGCTTCGCGGAGAGCTCGCCTTGTTGTTGAGCCATTGCTCATGACAACACATTGACAGACGAGACGACCCCGGCCAGGTTCGCGGCGTCAGAGAGGGCGAACGGAGCCGGCGCGGGGAGGGCGCCAGTATCGATCGACTGGAACCGCCTCGGCGGAGAGCGGAGAGCGGCGGGCGACGGGAACGGGACCGTCGGGGTCCCGCCGACGCGCCCCCGCCGGCCCGGCGGGAATCAGTCCCCCAGCGCCCGGCGCGCCTCGTCGAGCCGTTCGAGCGTCCCGATCTCCCACCACGGAACGCCCGTGACGTCGAACGGGACGATCCGTTCCCCCCGCGCCGCGAGCCGCAGGTAGGCGTCCGTGATCGAGAACACCTGCTCGTCGGGGAGGAGGGCCGGCAGCCGCGACGCGACGACGTGAAGACCCGCGAAGGCGAGAGCCGCGTGCTCTCCCCTCGGCTCGCGCGCGATCTCCGTACGCCCCGTCCGCACCTTCCGCCTCCCGAACAGCCCGAGGTCGTCGAACAGCAGCTGCCGGGACGAGGGCCGCGCCTGGACGGCCAGCGTCGCGAGGACGCGCCCGGCTCGCCGCTCCCCGCCTCTGTCCGCCGCGTCGTGGGCCTCGAGCAGGGCCCCCAGGTCGATCTCCGTGATCACGTCGCCGTTGTGGAGAAGGACCGGACGGTCGCCGTGGAACAGCGGAGCCGCGCGTCGGAGCCCTCCGCCGGTCTCGAGCGGGCGCTCTGGTTCGGGCGAGAGCAGGATCTCGACGGGCCCGCCCTCCGCCAATCGGACACCGAGCGACAGGGTGCGGAGCCGCTCCAGCTCCCGCTCCACGAGCGGCAGGTGGTGGTGGGCGTTGACCACGATCCGCCCGGCCCCGGCGCACGCGAGCCGGCGGACCGCACGCTCGAGCACGGAGGTCCCGCCGACCTGGACCAGCGCCTTGGGGATCTCGTCGGTGAGCGGGCGCAGGCGGGTGCCGCGGCCTGCGGCGAACACCATCGCGTCGATCACGGCCAGTAGGGCTCCTCGCGGTGGTGGAGGCGGATCCGCACGCCGGGGAACGCCGTCCGGAGGTGCGCCGCCAGCCGCTCGCCGAAGTACACCGACCGGTGCTGGCCGCCCGTGCACCCGAACGAGACCGTCAGCGCCGTGAACCCGCGGCCCAGGTAGGCGCGGACCTGCGGCTCCACCAGGCTCAGGACGCCCTCCCAGAACGAACGTGTCTCCCCGTGCGCCTCGAGGTAGCCGGCCACATCCGGATCCCGGCCGGTCCGGTCCCGGTACTCGACCTGCCGGCCCAGGTTCGGGAGCGCGCGGCAGTCGAACACGTAACCTCCCCCGTGCCCGCTCACGTCCTCGGGATACCCGCGCCGGTAACTGAAACTGTATACGTACACGACGAGGCCGGCTTCGTCCCGCGTCTCCCCCGGCTCGCGCCCGAAGCGGTCCACGATGCGCGAGAATACCGCCTCCAGTTCGGGAAGTCGCACCGGAAGGCCCCGCGCGAGGATCCGCTCGATGTTCCGCGCCGCGTACGGCACGCTGCGCAGGAACCGGGGCTTCCGCTCGAAGAAGCCCCGGTAACCGTACGCCCCGAGCGCCTGGAGGATGCGGACGATCACGTACCCGCGGTAGAGCTCGACGAAGCGGTCCCGCTCCACCGGGACGCGCTCCGCCAGGGCGTCCAGGTAACGGCCGAGCAGCCGCTCGCGGAGGGACTCCGGAAGGTCCGCCTTCGCGTCGTACAGGAGCGACGCGACGTCGTACTGCGGAGCGCCCCGCCGGCCGCCCTGGTAGTCGATGAACCAGGGCTCGCCGTCCCGGAGCATCACGTTCCGGGACTGGAAGTCGCGATACAGGAAGAAATCCGTGTCCGCCCGGAGCAGGAACGCCGTGAGCCTGCGAAAATCTCGCTCCAGAAGTGCTTCGTCAAAATGAAGATGCGCGAGTTTACAGAAGTGGTACTTGAAGTAGTTCAGGTCCCACGAGATCGACTGCCGGTCGAAGGCCTCCCTGGGGTAGGCGACCCCGTAGTCGACCGCCCGGTGCCCGTCGACCTGAAAGCGGGGCAGCCAGGCCAGGACGCGCTCGTAGACCGGGATCAGCTGCTCGGGAAACCCCGCCGGGCCTTCGCTGCGCGCCTCCTCGAGCGCGTCGAACAGGGTCGTGTCGCCGAGGTCCTCCTCGAGCCACACCCCGGCCTCCTCGTCCGCCCGGAAGATTTCGGGCACGGGCAGCCCCGCCGACCGGAGCGCGCGGGAAAAGGAGAGGAAGGCGCGGTTCTCCGACCGGTCCGGCCCCACCGCCCCGATCGCGGTCCGTCCGTCCGGCCCGCGGACGCGGTGATACGTGCGCGACGATCCGTCCCCTCCCATTTCGAGGACGGACTCGGGGGCGACACCGAAGTGGTCGCGGTACAGGCCCACGATGCGCTCGTGCACGGATCGGCCGGGTCGAGGGGACGTTCCCTGCGGACTCCGGCGCAAGCTACCGGGGAGGATCGAGCGGGGCGAGGGGCGAGCGGGGCGCGCCGGATGACGGACGGCGGTGCCTTCCCTAATTTGCGGCACGACCCGCTCCCGGGCTCGAAGTCACGCCGAAGCCGAGAGGTCCCATGCGTCCCGAGACGATCCTCGCCGGGCTCGCGCTGTTCGCCGCGTTCGCCGCGGTCGTGCTGCTCGTCGCGTTCCTGCACGCCGTCCGCAACCGCCGCTCCCTCAGCGCCGTCGTGGCGCTGCTCGGGGCCGCGTGCGCCGCGCTGGTCGGCGTCCTCGCCGCCACCATCCTCGTCGGGACCCGGGGCTATCGGGCGCTGACGCGCGAGACGACAGCCGCCTGGATCCGGACCGTTCCCGGTCCGGACCGGAGCTTCGTCGCACACTTCCGACTGCCCGACGGGTCCGTGGAGGCGTTCGAGCTGAGCGGCGACGAGATCTACGTCGACGCGCACATCCTGAAGTGGAAGCCGGTGGCGAACCTGCTCGGCCTGCACACGGCGTACGAGCTGGACCGGGTCGCCGGACGGTTCCGCGACCTCGAGTCGGAGCGGAGCCGCGAGCGCACGATACACTCGCTCGCCACGCCGAAGCGGCTTGACGTCTTCCACCTGCGACGCGCCTCGGGCCTGCTGACGCCGCTGGTGGACGCCGAGTACGGCTCCGCCTCGTTCGTCACGGCCCGGGACACCGCCGTCTGGGAGCTGCGGGTCTCGACCACGGGCCTGCTGCTCCGGCCCGCGGGCGCGGAGGGGACGAGGTGACCGGAGCGGCCTGAGCGCGCGACGGATCCGGTCGGGCTCCCCGGGCTCAGCGCGGGGGCAGGGAGGCCGCGCCGGCCGCGACCTCGCCCGGCAGCGGGAACCAGCGAAGCTGCTCGAAGTCCTCCGTCAGCGCCTCCGTGACGCTCCCCTCG
Organism: Gemmatimonadota bacterium; assembly: GCA_046484665.1. Lineage (GTDB taxonomy): Bacteria > Gemmatimonadota > Gemmatimonadetes > Palauibacterales > Palauibacteraceae > Carthagonibacter. The sequence goes on along the minus strand of JAWOIN010000037.1, from coordinate 3,055 downwards.
CGTTCGGGCCCTCCCGCGGACGCCTCCTCGAGCACCCGCCGCGCCTCGGCGAGGTACTCCGGGAGCCGGTCCTCCGGCTCCGTGAGCCGGTGCCGGGGATAGGTCACCCCGTCGCGGGTGAAACGGACCTGCTCGAGGCTGAGCGGGGGGTCCACGGGACCCCGCCGGTGGCGCCAGAGGCCCGTGCGCGGATCGAACGAGTACTGGCGCAGCAGGGCCCAGCCCCGATCGGCGATCAGGTCCACCGCATCGAGCACGTACTCGAACACCGTCTCCGAGATGAAGTAATTGAAGTTCACCCGGACCCAGCCCGGCTTGATTCCCTCGCAGCCGCGGCCGATCTCCCGCTCGAACTCGTGACTCCGGTCGAGGTCGATCCCGAGCAGCCTGTGTCCGTACGGGCCCGCGCAGGAGCAGCCGCCGCGCGACTGGATTCCGAACAGGTCGTTGAGCAGGGCGACCACGTAGTTGTGGTGGAGGTACTTCCCTCCCTCGAAGCGGATCACGAACGACACGATGCTGAGCCGCTCGTGCTCGCGGTCGCCGAGGATCTCGATTCTCGGGTTCCGGCTCCACCTCTCGATCGCGCGCCGGATGAACGACTCCTCCCTTCGCCGGATCACCTCGTACCCCACCGCCTCCTTGAGCTTGAACACGAGACCCGCCCGGATCGACTCGACGATCGCCGGCGTGCCGCCCTCCTCCCGGTGCTCCGGGTCGTCGAGATACCGGTGCTCGGTCGGGTTCACGAACGAGACGGTTCCCCCGCCGACGACGTCCGGCACCGTGTTCCGGAACAGCTCCCGCCGGGCGACGAGGACGCCCGGCGTGCCCGGCCCGCCGATCATCTTGTGAGGCGACAGGAAGATCGCATCCTTGTAGTCGAACGCGTCGTCGCCCTCGGGTCCCCCGGGGCCCATCTCGATCCGGACGTACGGCGCCGCGGCGGCGAAGTCCCAGAACGAGAGGGCCCCGTGCCGGTGGAGCAGGACGGACGCCGCCCGCACCGGGGACGTGATCCCGGTCACGTTGGAGGCGGCCGAGAAGCTCCCGATCCGCAGCGGCCGGTCCGCATGCTCGACGAGGCGCGCCTCGAGCTCCTCGAGGTCGATCCCGCCGTGCAGGTCTTCGTGGATCCTGACGACGTCGCAGATCGACTCCCGCCACGGGAGCTCGTTGGAGTGGTGCTCGTAGGGCCCGAGGAACACGACGGGGCGCTCCTCCGGCGGGATGCGGGCGGAGAGGCCGTAGCGCACGTCCAGGTCCCGTGGGATCCGCAGGTTGAGGATCCCGATCAGGCGGTCTATCGCGCCCGTCGAGCCCGAACCGCAGAACACGACGGCGTGGTCGCCCGTGGCGCCGACCGCGTCGCGGATGATCCGCCGCGCGTCCTCCCGGAACCGGGTCGTCTGCCGGCCCGTTCCCGAGCTCTCGGTGTGCGTGTTCGCGTAGACGGGGAGAACCGCCTCCCGCAGGAAGTCCTCGATGCAGGACAGCGACCTTCCCGACGCGGTGTAGTCGGCGTAGATGACCCTGCGGGGCCCGAACGGACCGACGACCGCCTCGTCCTCGCCGATCACCGACCGGCGGATCATCTCGATCAGAGCCTCGCCGCGCTCGTCCCCGAAGATCGGGAGGTCCCGCCGCGTCACGACGCCGTCCCCTCCGCGGGCGCCGGCTGGGTCTCCTGGGGGATGCGCGGCCCCATCAGCACGGCGACCCAGCGCGTGTCCTCGCTTCCCTCGAGAAAGATCTTGAAGATCATGGTGAGCGGCACGGAGAGCAGCATCCCCACCGGGCCGAGCACCCAGCCCCAGAACACGAGCGACAGGAACACGACCAGCGTCGAGAGACCCACGCCCTGCCCCATCACCCGGGGCTCGATCAGGTTGCTGATCGTCACGTTGATGACGAGGTAACCGATCGCGGAAATTACCGCGCCCTTCCAGCCGAGCTGCAGGAACGCGAGCAGGATTCCCGGCACGGCGGCGATGAACGAGCCGATGGTGGGAATGTAGTTCAGCAGGAACGCGAGCAGCCCCCAGAGAAGCGCGTAGTCGACCGCCATCGCAGAGAGCAGCGCCGCGACGAGAGACCCGGTGGCGAGCGAGAGGACCGTCTTCAGCGCCAGGTACCGCTTCACGTTCGTCGCCACCCGCGACAGGCGACCGAGCAGGCTGTCCGCCGAGCCCGGGAACGCGACCTGCAGCTTCCGCGTCACCGCGCTCCACTCGAGCAGGATGAAGATCATCGTCAGAAGGATGAGTCCGACCCGGCTGAGGACATCCCCGAGGCCGGAGAAGATCCGGCCTGCGATGCGAAGCATCTGGCCCGGATCCAGGGCCTCCGGGAGGACCCGACCCGACAGCTCGACGCCGTGCACCTCGAGCCAGTCGAACAGCCCCGACATCTCGGTCCGCAGCCGCGCCTGGTAGTACGGGAGCGACGCGCTGAAGTCGAGGAGCGAAGTGCCGATCACGGTCCCGAACGCGAACCCGATCCCGAGCACCAGCAGGACGACGAGAATGACGGCGAGCCACTCCGGGACGCCTCGCATCGCCAACCACTGCATCGGCGGGACGCAGATGATCGCGAGCATCATGGAGACGAGGAACGGGACGAGGATCGGCTCCGCGGCCCGCGCCCCCGCCACGATGATCGCGAAGGCGGCGCCGGCGATCAGCCACCGCGTGGCCCTGGAGAAGCTCGCGTCGGCGGTCATTCCCCCTCCAGGTCTCCGGTGGTCCGTCCGCTCGGCGCCGATCGCCCGGGGCCGTGGCGGTCCGGCGTGTGGAGGCTGTAAGGTATGCGGAGCCGCGGCACGTCCGTCAACGCGTGGAGCCCGAAGCGTCGTGCGAACGATCTCCGACCTGTGGCCCGTCCTGATCTTCGTCGTCGATCTCGTCGTCGCGATCGGCGCGTCTTCGCACGTCATCCTCCGCAAGCGGGACGTGCGCGCGGCGATCGGCTGGGTGGGCCTGATCTGGCTGGTGCCGATCGGCGGGGCCCTGTTCTACCTCGTGTTCGGCGTGAACCGGATCCAGCGCCGGGGCGC
>JAWOIN010000159.1:0-6721 GCA_046484665.1 Gemmatimonadota bacterium | reverse complement strand
GACGTAGAGCTCGGGGTCTCCGTCGCGCCGGCTCACGAACACGATCTCGTCCGACAGGTTCCGGAAGCAGAACAGCTCGAACGTGACCGGGCTCGTCCCGCCGTCCGCCACCGTGACCGTCTCCGGGTTCGCGCTCGTCGCCGAGCAGGTGCCGGCGATCCCCTGGAGCTCGACGGTCCGATCGCCGACGGGAACGTCGATCAGGACGACGGTCTCGTTGATCCCGACCGTGCCCGCCGCCGCCCCGTCGATCGTTACCTGGTACCCGTCGCCGTCGAGGCCGATGCCCGTGGTCGTCGTCGTCAGCTCGATGCTCCCCACGAGCTGCGCGCAGGTCACGTCGAACGTGGTCTGCGCGGTCTGGCCGGCGGTGACCGCCACGGTACGCGGGTTGTCCCCGCCCACCGAGCAGTTCGCCGCCACTCCGGAGAGCTCGACCGTGTGGTCGCCGGCGTCGAGGCCCGGGAAGCTCACCGTGCCGTCGATCGCGAGCGCCTGGGGCGTCCCGCCGTCCACGGAGACCGCGTACCCGTCGGGGTCGAGGTCGTCGCCGGTCGTCGCGGCCGTCACCTCCAGCGCGCCGACCGTGGCCGAGCAGGTCACGGCGAACGCGGCCGTACCCGTGCCGTCCGCGGGGACGTCCACCGAACGGGGGTTCGTGCCGCCCACCGTGCAGTTCGCGGCGACATCGCCCAGTTCCACCGAGTACGTGCCCGGGTCGAGGTCCGGCAGCGTGAGGGTGGCGTTCGCGCCGATCGCCTGCGCCGCGCCCCCGTCCACGGAGACGGTGTAGCCGTCGTCGAGATCCTCGCCGGTCGTGGTGGTCGTGACCTCGAGGTCGCCGGTCAGCGCCGCGCAGGTCACCTCGAACGTCGTGGAGACCGTCCCCGCCGTCACCGTGACGGACCGGGGATTGTCGCCAGTGACCGTGCAATTCGCGGCGACGCCCGTCAGCTCGACGGATCGGGCTCCCGTCGCGATCCCCGTGACCGTGATGGTCCCGTTCACGCCGATCGCGCGGGGGGTGCCGCCGGCCACGACGACGGAGTAGCCGTCCGGGTCGAGGTCCGCGCCGGTCGTCACGGCGGACACTTCCAGGTTCCCGAGCGTAGGGCCCGTGGGCCCGTCATCGCCGCCGCACGCGGCAAAGGCGATGGGCGCCAGGGCCGCGAACAGCCCGGCGAGTTTCCAGAATCGCGTTCGCTCTCGCATGAAGCTCCTTCTCCTTGTTCTGGTCACGACGCGCGTGAAGAGTTCCGACCGAGACTGCGACGCCTCTCCCGCTGCAGACGCAGGCGCTGACAGCAAGTCTCGTGCTCCGCCGAGGATCGCATTCATCGCAGAACGCCCCAGATTGCAGATGTTGCACCAATGCGACACTAGTATGGTGGTGTCAGCTTGGAACGAACAGGGGGCGACTCCTCCGGATCCGTGCCGGAACGGCCGGCCACGGCCGGCTTCCGACCGGTGTGTCCGACGGCGGAGAGTCAGGACTGGAATCGCCTGTCTCGAGAGATCCGAACGGACGAACGCGACGTGAGCGGCGACGGAGATCCGGAGCATGTGCCGCGTCGCGCTCGATGGCCGGGATTATGCTGAGAGGGAAATTATTCCGGCCGCAGGCTCGGACGGACGGCGAAGTTCTCCCGGGAGACAATCGCATGAAAGGTGGATCGGCGCTCGCGGTTTCGGCGCTCCGGAGGGCACGGCGCGAACACGGGAAGATCCGGCGCTCGGCCGAGCTCTCCCTGCGTGCCGCCTCGTGCGACTGGAAGCGCGCGCTCGAGGCGCCCGGAAGCAACTGCTTCATCGGCGGACTCACCGGACGAAGCGGCACCTCGTGGCTGCTGCGGCTCGTCGGCGAAGCGATGGAGGGGAAAGCGGCCGCGATCGGCGAGCACGGCGTGTTCGTGCTGAGCCAGTTCCGCGGCGCGGCCTACGAGTTTTACCAGGCCCCGCGGGGCGAGGTCACCCGGAGGGCCTACCTCGGCTACTTCCGTTCCTTCATGCTCGACTATGCCTATGACCGACATCGGATCTACGGCGTCGGGGGACACGGGTTGCGGAACTGGATGCCACGGCATCCGATCCGGGCCGCCCTGGACAGGCTGGAGAGCGAGGCGATGGCGGCGCCGACGCTGGCAGAGTGCCAGTTGTGCTTCGGGCGTTTCTACTCCCGTCTCATGACGATCGCTGCCGTGCTCGAGGCGGACACCACGAGCTGGGTGAGCAAGGAGCCGCCGTACGGGCGGCACGCGACGGACCTGCACGCGCTCATCCCCGACTGCCGGCTCGTCGTCCTGGCCCGGGACGGTCGGGACACAGCCCTTTCGATGGCAAAACTCGGGTGGCATGGAGGGGACGTCCGGCGCTGCATGGACCGCTGGAAGGCGTTCGCCGGCCAGTCACTCGAGGCGATCGAAAGACTGCCCGAGACGAGCGTGCTGCTCCTGAGGTACGAGGACGTGATCGAGGACGCTTCCGCCAGCCTGCAGCGAGTCCTCGACTTCTTCGGCTTCGGCGGTCTCGATCTTCCCTCGACACCACCCTCCCTCGAGCCTCCGCTCAGGGGAAACACGGGAAAGTGGATCGGGAAGCTCGACTCCGAGTCCAGGGAATACTTCGACCGCACGTGCGGCGAGCTGTCCAGGCGACTGGGTTACGATTGACGACCAGTGCACGCACGTCGGGGAGGCGAGGGGTATCCGCCTCCGGCGGCACCGGGGCGCGGCGTTCCCGGGGCGGACGTGGTGCGCGACCGCATCGCATGCGCTACGATTGATGTTGGCCGACCTGCGCCAGGTCGACCGTACCCGAGATCTGCGGCTGTCGCTCCGCCGCCACAACACTGTCATGGCCGGGTAACTGTACCGAGGCCGTTCCTTCGGGACCGAGCCGGAACGGGCGACGAGTCGCGTCTCCTCAGGTCGGACGTGGGGGGCATCACCGGCGCGGGTACGTTCCTTGCTCACCGCGTGTTGACGGGATACGCGGCGCGCGGGGCCCCTTCCGCCGGATGCCGGAAGGGGCGGCAGGACTTCGACACGACAACGAGGCGGCACGTGAACGGACTCGGGGCAGAGAAGGCGATCCTCCTCCTGGCGGGGCGGGGCCGCAGACTGGGCTCCCTGACCGACAGCCGGCCGAAGTGCCTGATCCCGGTGGGGGGTCGCGCGATCCTCGCCCGTTCCCTCGCGGCGCTCGCCGCGAGCGGCGTCCGCGAGGCCGTGCTCGTTCTCGGCTACCGGGCCGAGCTGGTGCGGGAGGCGGTGGGGCGGTCGAGCACTGGGAGCATGGAGATCCACTACGTCGTTAACGAGCGGTACGAGTACACGAACACGGCGTACTCCCTGTGGCTCGCCCGCGTACATTTCGACGACGCCGTGATGCTGGTGGAAGGGGACATCGTGTTCGGGGCGGGCCTCGTGCGGAGACTCTCCGAGACCGCCGGCCCGCACTCGTCGTGGGCCGCGGTGCCCGTCGGTCCCTCGCGGGACGAGGGAATCCTGCTGGAGGAACTGGAGGAGGGTCGCGTGGGGCGGGTGGTCCGCGTGACCGACCCCGCGAGCAGGCCCGCCTACCTCACCTGGAAGTGCGGCGGCCTCCAGCTGCTCGCGGCGCCTCTCGCCGCGGCGATGGTGCGGGGCCTGGATGAAGAGGTGCGAGGGGGCGGGGAGCGGACGTTCGCGGATCTCGTGCTCGGCCGGCACGCGCCGGATCACGTGGTGCGAATCTGCCCGGTGGAGGCGGAGCGGTGGGCCGAGATCGATGACACCGCGGACCTGGTGCGGGCACGCGCGACCTTCTCGACGGAGGAAGGAGTCCAGAGCGCGTGAGCCGGCTTCGCCGCCCGAACGTCGTGTGGCTGCTGGTCGACAGCATCCGGACCTATCCGACCGACGCCGACAACCGCGGCAAGCTGCGCTTCATGGAGGAATTCGGCGCGGAGAGCGTGGAGTTCGCGCACTGCGTGACGACGGCGCCGAGCACGATCATGTCCGTCACCGCGATGATGACCGGGCTCCCCGCGTACTTCATCGCGAGGAACTACGACGACTTCCGGTTCGACAACCGCCACTACGAGTCGCTGCCGAACGTCCTCAAGCGTCACGGCTACGCGTCGCTCGCGTTCCTCCGCGGCCAGGAGACCCGGCTCAAGTTCCGGAACCTGATGGACCCGGTGCCCGAATCCCTGTGGCCCGACCACCTGAGGCACGGCCTCAAGTGGTGCAACGAGGACCTCCTGCTCCTGCTCCGCCGCGTGCTCGACGCGGGCGTTCCCCGCCCGGCGTTCCTGTTCTTCCACTTCAACCCGGCGACGCGAAACGAGAAGAGGGAGATGCTCGTGGACGATGCCGTGGACGAGAACGTGCGGACGGCACACAGGATGCTTCGCGAAGCCGGCTTCTCGCCGGATGACACGATCACCGTCGTGTGCTCGGATCACGGCTTCCCGGACCCGTCGAAGGGGATGACCTCCGAGTGGGAGGAGAAGCATCGGCTCACTCACGACCTGGTCCTCACGGACGACAACATCCTGATCCCGATGTACCTGCAGGTCCCCGGGATCCGGCCCCGCCGGATCGACCGGCCGATCGGCTCGATGGACATCTTCCCGACCATACTCGAGATGGCGGGCGTTCCCGGCCTCCCGGAGATCCGGGACTCCATCGTCGGCGAGAGCCTCGCACCAGTCCTGCGCGGCGAGGCGGAGGGCCCCGCGCGACGCTTCTTCCGCTGCGACGCCCGCCACATGCTGCAGACCGGTCGGGCCACGGCGCTCCGGGGAGCCGACTACAAGTACATCCGCTTCCACGACGACTTTCGGGTCGAATCCGGGGCGTGGGCCTCGACGGACGGCGAGGTGCTGCTGGACCTGCGTGCCGATCCTGGCGAGGTGACGAACCTGCTCGACGGCGAACTGTCGGAGGAGGCGGGCGCGGCGCTCGCGGAGGCCCGGGACGAGTTCCGGCGCACGGAGGCCCGCGCCGTCGAGTTCCAGGTGCGCTATCTGCTCGCGCGCCAGCCCCGGATCTTCGAGCGGCTGTCCCGCCGCGCCGCAAGCGCCCGGGTCCTGCTCGCGTTCGAGCCCGGCACGGCCGGCTTCTCGGAGATCGGGGTCGCGGCCGTCTCACGGGCGCTTCCCGACGCCGGAATCGAACTGCTGGGGGAGACCGGAACGGAGGCAGGGGGCGAGGGGCACGCTTCAGGAAGCGATCGGACGGGCTTCGACCTGGCGCTCGTGTTCGTCCAGGACTCCGGATCGGAGGTCGCCGCGCGGCTCCGAGGCGAGGCCGGCGAGAGGAGGGCCCGCGAGGTGCTGGTCGTCGACTGCAACTTCAACTCGTCGGCGCGCCGCGACAGGTACTGGTACTACCGGTTCCGCGCCTTCGGCGAACGGATGCGGCTCGTCTCGCGGGAGCCCTCCCTCGTGCTGGACACCCTCCGGCGCGGAGCCTTCGTCCTCTGGAGGCAGGCTCTCCGGCGGCTTGGCCGCTGGGACCGCTGGGACCTCGAGGACTGACCGACCCGCAGCCTGTCGTGCGACGTCGCCGGCCGGACCCGGTCACGGGCTCCAGGAGGGCTCGCGATCGTCGTAGCCGTTCGAGGTGAGCACCGTCTTCCCGCTCCCGTCGGCATTCATCACCACGATCTCGTTGTCGCCGTCGTTGTCGGTCGCATACGCGATCCGCTGCAGGCTCGGGTGCCAGTCCGACTTCCCGTCGGTGCCCGGCGACCCCGGCGTCAGGTTCACGAGGTTCGAGAGAGTGCGCGAGTTCCGGTCGAAGTCGGCGCGCCATATGTCGAAGGTTCCGTCACGGTCGCTGGACCAGGTGATCCGCGTGCCGTCGGAGGACCACGCCGGCTTGCCGTCCGTGCCCAGATCCGTGGTGAGTTGGGTGAGATTGGCGCCGTTCGCGTCCACCACGTACAGATCGCCGCCGTCGGTCCCGAACGGGTACCGGCGAAACAGGATCATCGTGCCGTCGGGCGACCACGCCGGCTGGTCGTCGTCGGCCGCGTCGTCGGTGATCGAGGTGGCCGACCCGCCCCAGCGGCCGATAGTGTAGATGCGGTCCGACAGCGATGTGTGGCGGGAGTATGCGACCTGCGACCCGTCCGGCGAGAAGACCGGGCTCCGGTGCGTCGCCAGTGAGGTCGTGAGGTTCCGAATCCCGGCCGCGTCCATGATCCAGATGTTCCGGCTTCCCTCCCGGTCCGACTCGAACACGATCGCCGAGCCATCGGGAGCCACATCCGGCTCGCGGTCGAGCCCCGGGTGACGCGTGAGGCGCTTCACTCCCGAGCCGTCGGCGTTCATCACGTAGATGTCGCCGGGCTCCGGGTCCCGCCGCGACTCGAACGCGATCTGGTTCACGAGCGCCTGGAAGCAGAACACGGCGAACGCCGCGTCGACGGTCCCGCCGTCCGGAACCGTCACCTGGACCGGATTCGGACCCTGGACGCTGCAGTTCCCCGCCAGTCCGGACAGAGAGATGGACCGGTCGCCGGCGGGGACCGCGGCGAGGTCCACGGTCGCGCTGGAGCCGATCGCGGTTGCGCCGGCACCGTCCACGGCGAGGACGTAGCCGTCGGGGTCGATCCCGAGGCCCCAGCTGTCGGTCGTGACGCGAACTGTTCCGGCCGCGGCGGCGCACGTCACGTCGAACCGAGTCTCCGCGACTCCGTCCGCCTCCACCGGGACGGCGCGGGGATTCGC
>JAWOIN010000147.1:0-35147 GCA_046484665.1 Gemmatimonadota bacterium | reverse complement strand
TGCCGCGGGATCAGCTCTTTCATCTTTTCCGCCAGTTCACGACCGCGGATTTGCGCCTGTTCCCGGTGTGCAATAATAGCCAGCGCATCGACCACCTCCCCATTGATCAGGAGGGGGACCCCGACGAGGTGCTGACGGCCCGCGGGACCGGACCCGACGGCGCCGGGACCATCCTCCGGGTGGCGGCGCCGGGCGCGAGGGCGCGGAACCCGTCGTTCGACGTGACCCCCGCGGCCCTCGTGACGGGCCTGATCACCGACCGCGGCCTCTGCCCGGCGAGCGAGGAGGGCCTCCTGCGGCTCTATCCCGAGGAGCGGGACCGATGAACCAGGCGCGGATCCGACGGGCGCTCGTCGAGGCCGCCCTGGAGGTCGAACGGCTCGGCCTCTCGCCGGGGACCTCGGGGAACCTGAGCGTCCGCGTCCCGGGCGGGTTCCTGGTCACTCCGAGCGGGGTGCCGTTCGCCGCGATGGAGTCCGCGGACACGGTGTTCCTCACGGACGGCGGCGAGCCGACGGGCGACCGGCTCCGGCCGTCCAGCGAGTGGCGGCTCCACGCCGCGATCTACTCGGACCGGCCGGACGCCGGGGCGATCGTGCACCTCCACTCGCCGCACGCGACCGCGGTCGCCTGCCTGCGGACCGACATCCCGCCGTTCCACTACATGGTGGCGCGGGCCGGCGGCGACTCGATCCGTTGCGCCCGGTACGAGACGTTCGGGACGGAGGCGCTCGCGTTCGCCGCTCTCGAGGCGCTGGAGGACCGGAAGGCCTGCCTGCTCGCGAACCACGGCCAGGTGGCCCTCGGCCCGACGCTCGAGGACGCCCTGTTCCTCGCGCGGGAGGTGGAGGAGCTCGCGCACGTCTGGTCGATCGCGCTCGAGGCGGGCGACCCGGAGATCCTGGCCCCCGATGAGATCGAGCGCGTGCGCGAGCAGTTCCGCGCCTACGGACAGGCGAGGGCCGACGCGGCGCGGGAGGAGCGCGGCGGCCGGCCTTCGCGATCGGTTCCGGCGCAACCCGAGCTGCGCACCGCGCGGCTCGGGCTCCGGCCCTTCGGCGCCGGGGATGCGGCCGCCATTCGCGAGCTGGCAGGGGCGCCCGAGATCGCGGCGAACACCCTGAACGTCCCCCACCCCTATCCCGAGGGGGCCGCGGAGGCGTGGATCGCGAGCCACGGGCCCGCGTTCGAGCGGGGCGAGATGGCGGTGTTCGCGGTGACCGAGCCGGACGGCACGCTCGTGGGCGCGTGCGGGCTGCGGATCGAGCCCGAGGACGCGATCGCGGAGCTCGGCTACTGGATCGGCGTCCCGTACTGGAACCGCGGCTACGCGAGCGAGGCGGCGCGCGCCGTCGTCGACTTCGGGTTCGAATCCCTGGGCCTGCAGCGGATCTGGGCCCGCGTATTCGTCCGGAACCCGGCGTCCGCGCGGGTCGTCGAGAAGGCGGGACTGCGTCACGAGGGGACGCTGCGACGGAACCTGCGGAAGGGCGACGAGCTGCTGGATCACCACGTGCACGGGGTCCTCCGGGAGGAGTGGCTTGCGGGGCGCGGGACACGAGAGGGGAAGGAGACCCGATGAGCGACGCGGAGCGCCCCCGGCCGGGGACGATCGCCTGGACCGACCTGACCGTGCCTCACGCGGCGAAGGTCCGCGACTTCTACGCCGAGGTCGTGGGCTGGCGCCCGGAGCCCGTGGAGATGGGCGGGTACGAGGACTTCAACATGATGGCGCCGGGCGCCGACCAGCCCACGGCGGGGATCTGCCACGCGCGGGGCTTCAACGCCGACATGCCGGCCCAGTGGCTCCTCTACATCGTCGTGGAGAACGCCGACGCCGCGGCCCAGCGCTGCCGGCAGGCGGGAGGCGAGGTCGTGGTGCGGCCCCGCGACCTGGCGGGCGGCCGCTTCTGCGTGATCCGCGATCCCGCCGGCGCGGTGTGCGCGCTGTTCGCGCTCCCGCCGGAGGAGCCCTCGCCGTGAAGGGTCGTCCGACCTCCCTCCCCACCGTCGCGGTCGTCGTCCTCGCGCTCTCGTGCGCGTCGGCGTCCTGCGGAGGGGAAGGCGCGCCGTCCGACCGCGGCCGCGAAGGTCCGGAGCTCGCCGCCGCCCTTCCGTGCGCCGGGATCGCGGAATCGCTGCGCGGCGCGGGACTGCCGGACGTCGTACGGGCGCGGCTCGGACCGTGGCTCGATGCGGAGCGGCCGCCGGAAGGCGCGGACGAGACGGCGTGCGGGGTCCACGCGGAAGGCCCCGTCGCCGGTCTCGGCGCGCCGCTGCCGCTGGAGGCGCTGGAGGCGACGCTCGCGGGATCGGGGTGGGTGCGGGACCCGCGGTTCGACGCGGATGGCCCGGGAACGTCGAGCTTCCGGGTCGCGCGCGGGGAGTGGGACTGCTCGGTCTCGGGCGGGGCCCACGCGTGGATCGAGGACGACGAGGTCCGGCAGGACTCGACGTACCGCGTGGACGTCGCGTGCCTGCGGGAGACGCCCGGGGACCGACCCTGATCCGGACCGGAGCATGAACGCCATCGACCTGTCGGAGAAGCTGGCTCGCATCGACGAGCTCTGGAGCCCGCGGATCGTCGCCCGCGTGAACGACACCGACGTGAAGCTCGCGAAGGTGAGGGGCGGCTTCGAGTGGCACGCCCATCCGGATGAGGACGAGCTCTTCCTGGTGCTCGAGGGCCGGCTCCGCATCGAGTTCCGGGACGGCGAGGTCTGGCTCGGGAAGGGGCAGGCGTGCGTCGTCCCGAAGGGCGTGGAACACAGGCCGGTGGCGCCGGAGGAGGTGCACCTCCTCCTGGTCGAGCCCGCCGGCACCCGGAACACGGGCGACCGCGTGACCGGGCGAACCGTGGAGGCGAAATGGATCTGAACGGTGCCGGCCGCGTCGCGCTGTTCGCCGGCGCGCTCTCGCTCGTCGCCGCGGTCGCCGCCCCGGCCGCCGCCCAGGTCGCCACCCGGGACCGTCCGTCCCACCCCGATCTCGAGAATCCCTCCGTCACGGGCCGGAACCGCCTGCCGGCGCACGCGACGTACGTCCCGTTTCCGGACCGGGAGTCGGCCCTCGCGTCCCCCGGGACGCCCGGCCGGGCCGTCTCGCCCCGGGTCCGCTCCCTGAACGGGGCCTGGCGCTTCCACTGGGTCCGGAACGCCGCCGACCGCCCGCAGGAGTTCTGGCGCGAGGAGTTCGACGACGCGGCCTGGGACCTGATCCCCGTCCCGTCGAACTGGGAGATCATGGGGTATGGAGTGCCGATCTACACAAACATCCCGTATCCCTTCCCGCCGGACCCGCCCCGCGTGCCGGTCGAGTGGAGCCCGGTCGGCTCGTACCGGCGCGGGTTCGAGGTTCCGGCCGACTGGAGGGGGATGCGGGTCGTGCTCCACTTCGGGAGCCTGAAGTCGGCCGGGTACGTCTGGGTGAACGGGCGCGAGGTCGGGTTCGCGAAGGGGAGCAAGACGCCGGCGGAGTTCGACGTGACAGGGCACGTCCGGATCGGCGCGACGAACACGGTCGCGGTCGAGGTCTACCGGTTCTCGGACGGCGCCTACCTCGAGGGCCAGGACTACTGGAAGATCAGCGGCCTCGAGCGGGACGTCCTGCTGTACGCCGTGCCGGAGGTGCACCTGGCGGACTTCGAGGCGCGCCCGGCCCTGGACGCCGCGTACCGGGACGGCCGCCTGAGGGTCGAGGTCCGCCTTCGGAACGCCGGCCGGGACGCGGCGACCCGGACGGTCCGCGCCGAGCTGTTCGACCGGGAGGGCCGCCCCGCCCTCGCGGGCCCGGTCGAGGCGACGGCGAGGACGCCGGCGGGAGGGGAGAGCGCCGTCGCGCTCGCGGCGGACGTCGCGGGCCCCGCGAAGTGGACGGCCGAGACGCCGGCGCTCTACACGCTCCTCCTCGAGCTGCGCGCGGAGGACGGCGCGACGACCGAGGCGATCGCGACGCGGATCGGGTTCCGCGACGTCAGGATCGAGGACGGTCTGCTGAAGGTGAACGGCGTGCCGATCACGGTCCGGGGGGTGAACCGGCACGAGCACGACCCGAGGACCGGGCGCGTGGTGTCCGAGGAGCGGATGCGGCGCGAGGTCGCCCTCATGAAGAGCCTCAACATCAACGCCGTCCGGACGAGCCACTACCCGGACCACGAGCGCTGGTACGAGCTCGCCGACTCGGCCGGGCTGTGGATCGTGGACGAGGCCAACGTCGAGTCGCACGGGATGGGCTACGAGCCGGGGGTCACCCTCGGCAACGACCCGGCGTGGCGGGAGGCGCACCTCGACCGCACGGTCCGCATGGTGGAGCGGGACAAGAACCACCCGTCGGTCATCATCTGGTCGCTGGGGAACGAGGGCGGCGACGGCGTGAACTTCGAGGCGACCTCCGCCTGGGTGCACGGCCGCGACCCGTCCCGTCCCGTGCAGTACGAGCGGGCGGTCCGCCGGCCGCACGTGGACATCTACGCCCCGATGTACGCCCGCATCCCGCACCTGCTGGACTACGCGAGCGAGCCGCGCGACCGGCCGCTCATCCTCTGCGAGTACGCGCACGCGATGGGGAACAGCGTCGGGAACCTGCGCGACTACTGGGACGTGATCCACGCGCACCCGCAGCTCCAGGGCGGCTTCATCTGGGACTGGATCGACCAGGGCCTGTACGCCGAGACCTGGGACGGGACGCCGTACTGGGCATACGGAGGCGACTTCGGGCCGCCGGGCGTCCCGAGCGACGGGAACTTCCTGGTCAACGGCCTCGTCCAGCCCGACCTGCGGCCGAACCCGCACGCGCACGAGGTCCGGCAGGTCTACCAGGGCGTCGAGTTCCGTCCGCTCGACCTCGCGGGCGGTCGGGTGCGGGTCGTGAACCGGTTCGACTTCACGGACCTCTCGGCGTTCGAGCTGGGATGGAGGGTGTCGGAGGACGGACGGGAGGTCGCGGCCGGCACGGGGCCCGGGCTCCGGCTCGGGCCGCGCGACTCGGCCGAGCTCGCGCTGCCCCTCCCGGCGGGCCCGCCGGCCGCCGGCGCGGAGCGCTTCCTCGAGCTGGAGCTCCGGAGGCGGACGGCGGCGCCGTTCCTGCCCGCCGGGACCGTGGTGGCGCGCGAGCAGCTCCCGCTCCCGGCGGGACCGCCCGCGCCGGCCGTGGACCCGGACGCCCTCCCGCGGGTCGAGCTCTCCGAGACGGACTCGGCGTTCGTGCTCGCGGGCCCGGAGTTCGTGCTGCGGATCGACCGCCGGACCGGCCTCGTGGCCTCGTTCGCCCACCGGGGGCGCGAGCTGCTGCGAACGGGGCCCGCACCGACCTTCTGGCGAGCGCCGACCGACAACGACTTCGGGAACGGGATGCCCCGGCGGCAGGGGATGTGGCGGGACGCAGGGCGGTATCCCGTCCTCGAGGAGGTCGAGGCGCGGCGGCTCGACGCGGGACGGGTCAGGGTCACGAGCCGGATCGCCTTCCCGGTGGTCGACGCCGCCGAGACGATCAGCTACGACGTGTACGGGAGCGGCGACGTCGTGATCGGCGTCCGCTTCGAGCCGGGGGCGCGGACGGCGGACCTGCCGGACATCCCGCGGCTCGGCCTCCGGCTCACCCTCCCCACGGAGCTCGACCGCGTCGCGTGGTACGGCCGCGGCCCGCAGGAGACCTACGTCGACCGGAAGACAGGAGCGCCCGTGGGCGCCTGGCGCTCCCCCGCCGACTCTCTGGCCCATCCGTACATCCGCCCCCAGGAGACGGGGAACCGGACCGAGTCCCGCTGGGTCGCGTTCACGGATTCCGCCGGCCACGGACTCCTCGCGGTGGGGATGCCGACCCTCGACTGGAGCGCCCTCCGCGCCCTGACGGAGGACCTCGACGAGGGCGAGGCGAAGCGGGGCCGGCACGCGTTCGACGTCCCGCGGCGCGACTTCGTCGCCGTCCACCTCGACCACCGGCAGATGGGCGTGGGCGGCGACGACAGCTGGGGCGCGCGGCCGCTGGAGCCGTACCTGATTCGCGTCGAGTCGACGAGTTGGGCGATCCGGCTCCGCCCTCTCGCGCCCGATCTCGGCGATCCCATGGGCCTGGCCCGGCGCGGCTTCCCGGCTCCTTCGTCCGGACCGCGCGCGGAGGAGGTCCGATGAGCCCGCTCGACCGACGCGACTTCGTGAGGACCGGCGCCGCCGCGGCGCTCGGCGCCTCGCTCGTTCCCCCGCCCGCGCTCGGGGCCCGGGCCGCGCCGGGAGCCGGCCCGTTCCGGAGCGCCTCCCCGGAGCGGCTGCGACTCGGCTTCATCGGCGTCGGGGGCCGCGGCTCCTGGCTGCTCGGCCTCGCGCTCGGGCGCGACGACTGCGACGTGACCGCCGTCTGCGACGTCGTTCCCGAGGCGGCGGGACGCGCGAGCAGGTCCGTGCTCGAGGCGCGGGGTCGGGAGCCGGCCGTCCACGCGGCCGGAGAGGAGGACTGGCGGAACCTGCTCGACCGGAGGGACGTCGACGCCGTGATCGTCGCGACGCCCTGGCGCTGGCACGCCCCGATGGCGGTCGAGGCGATGGAGAAGGGGAAGGCGGTGGGCCTCGAAGTGCCGGCCGCGCTCACCGTCGAGGAGTGCTGGGACCTCGTGCGCGCGCACGAGCGCACGGGCGTCCCCTGCATGATGCTGGAGAACGTCTGCTACCGCCGCGACGTGATGGCGGTGCTGCGCATGGTCCGGGAGGGGATGTTCGGGGAGCCCGTGCACTGCCACTGCGGCTACCAGCACGACCTGCGCGAGGTGAAGTTCAGCCCCGGCGCGGAGTTCGGGCCCGGCGCGCTCGGAGAGGCCGTGTGGCGCACGCGGCACTCGGTCGAGCGGAACGGCGACCTCTACCCGACGCACGGCGTGGGACCGGTGGCCAACTGGCTCGGGATCAACCGGGGGAACCGCTTCGTGCGGCTCGCCTCGGCCGCCACGAAGAGCCGCGGCCTCCACGAGTACGTGGTCGCGAAGGGCGGTCCGGACCACCCGAACGCGAAGGTGCGCTTCCGGCTCGGCGACGTGGTGACCACCCTGATCGCCACGCAGAACGGCGAGACGGTCGTGGTCAGTCACGACACGAACCTGCCGCGTCCCTACTCGCTCAACTTCCGCGTGCAGGGGACGCGCGGCCTGTGGATGGACGACTTCGACTCTCTCTACATCGAGGGCGTGAGCCCCGAGCCGCACCGCTGGGAGCCGGCGGCGCCCTGGCTCGAGCGCTACGACCACCCCCTGTGGGCCCGGTTCGCCGGAGACGCGGAGGGGGCCGGCCACGGCGGCATGGACTTCTTCGTGGTACACGCCTTCGTGGAGGCGGTGAAGCGCGGCGAGCCGACGCCGCTCGACGTGTACGATGCCGCGGCGTGGAGCGTGATCTCCCCGCTGTCGGAGCAGTCGATCGCGCGCGGCGGCGACGCCGTCGAGCTTCCGGACTTCACGGACGGCCGCTGGCGGGAGCGAGGCCCGATCTTCGCCCTCGGGGACGAATACTGACGACGATGCGGATCAGGAGGAGCCGGGGCCCGGATTCCGAGCCCGCGAAGGCGGAACGGGAGGACGAGCTGGTCTCCGCGTTCCGCGCTCGGTTCGACCACGACCCGAAGCGGATCGTCCGGGCGCCAGGCAGGGTGAACCTGATCGGCGAGCACGTGGACTACGCGGGCCTTCCCGTGCTGCCGATGGCCATCCAGCGCGCGGTGCGGATGGCGGTCCGCTCCCGGGATGACGACCGCGTCCGGGTGGCCACGCTCGACGCCATCTTCCCGCCGCGCGAGTTCCGGATCGGGGTGCGCATCCCGCCGTTCGAGTCCGGCGACTGGGGAAACTACGTGAAGGCGGCCGCCGTCGAGGCCGCCCGGACCTACGGGTCGAGCCACGGGCTCGAAGCGGTGATCGCCTCCGACGTCCCCGTGGCGGCCGGGCTCAGCTCCTCCGCGGCGCTCGTGATCGCCTGCGGCCTCTCGTTCCTCGAGGTCGCCGGGATCTCCTTCGACCGACTCGAGCTCGCCGACCGGATGGCCGAGGCGGAGCGGTACGTGGGGACGCGCGGCGGCGGGATGGACCAGGCGATCTCCCTCTGCGCGCGCGAGGGACACGCGACGCGGATCGAGTTCGAGCCGGTGCGGGTCACGCACGTGCCGGTGCCCGCCGACTGGACGTTCGTCGTGGCCTTCTCGCTCGAGCGGGCCCGGAAGTCGGGCGAGGTCCGCGACGCGTACAACCGGCGCCGCGCCGCGGTGGAGACCGCGCTGCCGCCCGTGGCCCGTCGCCTCGGGCTGTCGCCGGAAACCGCCCGCTACCCCGACCTGGTCGCGTCCTTCGGGACGGAGGAGCTGGTCGCCGCCGCCGCGGCCGTCCTCGAGGCCGAGGCGCTCGCCCGCTTCCGCCACGTCGTCACGGAGGCGGCGCGCACCCGGGACGCCGAGACGGCGCTCCGGGAGGGGGATGCGTCCGGCTTCGGCCGTCTGATGGACGCGTCCCACGCCAGCCTGCGCGAGGACTTCGAGGTGAGCACGCCGGCGCTCGACGCGATCGTCGGGATCGCGCGCGAGGCCGGCGCGACGGGGGCGCGGCTCACGGGAGCGGGGATGGGAGGCTGCGCCGTGGCGCTCTGCGCGTCCGACCGGGCGGCCGGCGTCCGGGACGCGCTCGCGGCCCGGTTCTACGCCGGGCGTACCTTCGAGGGAGAGCTCTCCGACCAGCTGTTCGAGGCCCGGCCCTCCGCCGGCGCCTGCGTGCGCCACGTCTGACGCCGGCGCGGGGCCCGCGGCCGGGAACGGACACCATCCGGGAGAGGCGGCTCAGACGCGCTTGAGCTTCCAGCGCCCCCGCCGGAACAGGACCATCCCGATCACGGCGGACAGCGAGTAGGAGACCGCGATCGCCCAGTAGACGCCCGGGTGTCCGATCCCGACGACGTGCGCGAGCGTCCACGCGAGAGGGAGCTGGAAGATCCAGAACGCCACCAGGTTCACGGCCGTCGGCGTCCAGGTGTCCCCCGCGCCGTTGAACGCCTGCAGGATCACCATCCCCCACGCGTAGAACACGTACCCGTAGCTGATCACCCGCAGCGCGGTCTCGCCGACGCCGGCGACCGCGGGCTCGTCGGTGAACACGCCGACGATCGGGCCCGCGAAGATCACGAAGACCGCCGTGATCGCGGCCATGAAGCCCATGTTCCAGGCGCCGGTCACCCACACGGCGCGCTCCGCCCTGGCCGGCTGCCCCGCGCCGAGGTTCTGACCCACGAGCGTCGCGGCCGCGTTCGCCAGGCCCCACGAGGGGAGGATGATGAAGATCACGACGCGGATCGCGATCACGTAGCCGGCCAGCACGTCGCTCCCGAAACCCGCCAGGATCCGGATCAGCCCGATGTAGCTCGCCGTGGCGACGAGCATCTGCAGGATCCCGCCGGCCGACACCCGGAGCATCGTCCCGACGATCGCCGGGTCGAGGCCGACGTCGGCGCGCGCGACGCGCAGCCGGTGCCCCCGCGTGAGCCCGCGCAGCTGGTAGGCGACGCCGACGCTCCTCCCGATCGTCGTCGCGACCGCCGCGCCCGCGAGCCCGAGCTCCGGGAAGGGCCCGATCCCGAAGATCAGGAGCGGGTCGAGCACGATGTTGATCGCGTTCGCGACCCACACCGAGCGCATCGCCATCGCCGCGTCGCCGGCGCCCCGGTAGATCGCGTTCAGCAGGAACAGCAGGAGGATGATTCCCGTCGACCCGTAGAGGATCCGGGTGTACGTCGTGCCCGTCGCGACCGTCGCCTCGTCCGCGCCCATCAGCCGGAGGAGGTCGGGCGCCCAGATCACGCCGGCCGTCCCGAACACGGCGGCGACCCCGATCCCGACCCAGATCGCCTGGACCGCCGTCCGGGCCGCCGACCGCGGGTCGTGCTCCCCGACCCGCCGCGCCACCATCGCCGTGACGGACATGCTGAGCCCGACCGCGACGGCGTACAGGATCTCGAGCACCGTCTCGGTGAGCCCGACGGCGGCGAGCGCGGACGACCCGAGCCGCGCCACGAAGAACGCGTCGACGACCGCGAACAGCGACTCGCCCGCCATCTCCAGCATCATCGGGATGGCGAGCAGGAAGACCGCGCGGTTCAGGCTCCCGGCGGTGAAGTCCTGCTCGGAGCCGCCCAGGGCCTCCCGGAGGTCGGCGAGGAGTCCGGGGCCGGGCCGGTCCGCTCCCGCGCCCGCCGGCTCGACGGCCACGTCCTCAGCCGAACGAGATCCGCGGCAGCGCCCGGAACAGCCCGAGCGCCGCGCCCGCGGCTGCGGCGAAGGCGGCCGCCGCGGCGAGCGGCCGCCCGTACAGCAGGTAGCCGGTGCCGAACAGCGCGGCGTAGACCACGGCGCAGCCCAGCAGCCAGCCCCGCATCCCGGCGGCCACTCCGCCGGCGGGCGGCGCGCCCGACGAGACGTCCACCACCTTCCTCCAGCCGCGCCCGTGCGGCCGGATCCGGTCGTAGTAGATCTGGAGCGTCGCCCGGTCGGCGGGGGGCGTGAGCAGGGTGACGGCGAGCCAGGCGACCGTGGTCAGGACGACGCCGATCACGAGCTGGGCCGAGGGGTGGACCGGCGCCAGGCCGAGCCGTCCGTGCAGGAGCTGGAACCAGGCGGCCACCGCGAACGACACCACCATGCCGGAGATCTCGCTCCACGCGTTCACCCGCCACCAGAACCAGCGGAGCAGGAACACGAGCCCGGTGCCGGCGCCGACCTGCAGCAGGATCTGGAACGCCTGGAGAGCGTTCTGCAGCCACAGCGACACGAGCATCGCGAGCGCGATGAGCCCGACGGTCACGGCGCGGCCCGCGGCCACGTAGTGCCGGTCCTCCCGGTCCGGGACCAGGAAGCGGCGGTAGAAGTCGTCCACCACGTAGGAGGCGCCCCAGTTCAGGTGCGTGCTGATGGTGGACATGTAGGCCGCGGCCAGGGAGGCGACGACGAGCCCCAGCAGGCCCGACGGCAGGAACACGAGCATCGCCGGGTAGGCGAGGTCGTGCCGCAGGATCGAGGGGCTCACGTCGGGGAACGCCGCGCCCAGCGACTCCAGCGTCGGGTAGACGGCGATCGAGGCGAGCGCGACGAGGATCCAGGGCCAGGGCCGCAGCGCGTAGTGCGCGACGTTGAACCAGAGCACGGCCCGCATCGACTCCCGCTCGTCCCGCGCCGCCAGCATCCGCTGCGCCACGTAGCCGCCGCCCCCGGGCTCCGCGCCGGGATACCAGGTGCTCCACCACTGGACGGCGAGCGGGATCACGAACAGCGGCACGGCCGTCCGCCAGTCCGAGAAGTCCGGAAGCAGCGGGAGCTTCGTCGCGATCTCGGGATGGGAGACGAGGCCCGCGAGGCCGCCGACCTCGGGCTGCCGCAGCGCGTACACGGCGGCCGCGATCGAGCCCGTCATCGCGACGACGAACAGCAGGAGGTCCGTGACGACCACGCCCCACAGCCCGGCGCCCGCCGAGTAGAGCACCGTGATCCCGCCCGCCACCAGCACCGTGGAGTACTTGCCGAGCCCGAGCAGCACGCCGCCGATCTTGATCGCGGCGAGCGTCACCGTGGCCATGATCATCACGTTGAAGAAGACGCCCAGGTAGAGCGCGCGGAAGCCGCGAAGGAAAGCGGCGGGGCGCCCCGAATAGCGGAGCTCGTAGAATCCCATGTCGGTGAACACGCCCGACCGCCGCCACAGGCGGGCGTAGAAGAATACCGTGCACATCCCCGTGATCAGGAACGCCCACCAGGCCCAGTTCGCGCTCACCCCGCCCGTCCGCACGAGGTCGGTGACGAGGTTCGGGGTGTCCGTGGAGAAGGTCGTGGCGACCATCGAGGTGCCGAGCAGCCACCAGGGGAGCCGGCGGCCCGACAGGAAGAACTCGGTCGTACCGGCGCCGGCCCGTCGGGCGAACGCGAGCCCGACGGTCAGGGCGACGAGCCCGTACGCCGCGACGACGATCCAGTCCGTCGCGGTCAGGCGCACTCAGGGCTCCGCGTCGAGAGCCGTTTCGTCGTCGTCGGGGACGGACGGCTCGGTCGACGGGGTGTGCGGGTCTTCGACCCGCGGGTCCGTGACCCGGACCGCCTTCCGGATCGACGGCGGGTACTCCCCGGCCTCGACCAGCTCGGCGATCCGCCGTTCCGCGCGCTCCCTGTCCTCCCGGAAGGTCATCCCGAACCACGGCTCCTCGGACACGAGCAGCCGCACCGACGCCTGCTTCGAGCGGATCGCGTCGCCGACGGCGTCGCTCAGGAGGAACTCCCGCTTCGAGTCCTCGCCGTGGCGCTCGAGGAAGCTCGCGAACCGGGCCTCGAGGAGAGGGAAGACGGCCGGCGTGAAGCCCCACAGGTTCATCGAGACGGGGGTGTCCGGGGCGAGCGTGCGGATCGCGCCCCGGGCGGTGCGGCCGACGATCACGCCCTCCTCCGACCGGTGCACGTCGAGCACCTCCTCGAGCCCCACGAGAAGGCCCTCCGCGTCCACGTCGCACACGGCGCGCGACACGCCGCCGTGCGCCGACAGCGTCTTCTCGAGGGGATACCCGACCAGGCAGAACTCGGGAGCGTCGCCCCGGCCCTCGAGAAACCGGGCCACCTTCGCGAACGAGCTCCGGCCGTAGAAGTCGTCGGCGTTGGCGACCGCGAAGGGACCCTGGACCGCTTCGGCCAGTCGCAGCACGGCGTGCCCGGTCCCCCACGGCTTCATCCGCTCCGACGAGGGGCGAAGGCCGACCGGGAGGTTCCAGAGCTCCTGCCGCACGAACACGACGGGAGCGGCCCGGCCGAACCGGGCGCGGTAGCGCGACCGGAGCGCGTCCTCGCCGACCTTCCGCACCACGAACACGACGGCTCCGAAACCGGACGCCAGCGCATCGTAGATGGCGTAGTCGAGGAGGCTCTCGCCATCCGGGCCGATCGGCTCGACCGTCTTGGCCGACCCGTAGCGGGACGAGAGTCCGGCGGCCAGCAGCGCGAAAGTCAGGGTATCCATGGCCGCCGAATCTATGTCCTGCGAGAGGCGCGGCACAGACCGTAAGTTGGGCGCGTCCGCGAACCCAGATGCTCGTCACCGGAGCCGAACCATGCCCGCACCCGCTCGCAGCCGCCCGTCGCCTCGCTCCCGGCCGCCGGTCCGCCGCTTCCGCGCGGCGACGTTCGCCCTCGCCCTCCTCGCGGCGCCGTCCGGCGACCCGGGGACGCTCCGCGCCCAGGACGGGCCGATCCGCTCCGGCCCGATGGTCGGCTACTCCGAGATGCGCGAGGCCCTGCTCTGGGTGCAGACGATGGGGGAGGCGGACGTCCGCTTCGTCTACTGGAACGAGGCCGACCCCCGGGTGCGGCTGAAGAGCGACGAGGTGCGGACCCGGGCGCAGGACGCGTTCGTCGCGAAGGTCGTGATCCCGCTGCTCGAGCCGGGCACGCGGTACGCCTACCGGGTCGAGGTGGACGGCGTCGAGGCGCCGGTCGGGTGGCCGCTCCGCTTCCGGACGCAGCCGCTCTGGCAGTGGCGCACGGACCCGCCCGACTTCCGGATCGTCGCGGCGAGCTGCTTCTACGTGAACGATCCGCCCTACGACCGCCCCGGGGAGCCGTACGGGGGCGAGTTCGAGATCCTCGACGCGGTCCGCGCGGCCGCCCCGGACGCGATGGTCTGGCTCGGCGACAACGTCTACCTGCGCGAGGCGGACTGGTACACGCGGAGCGGGATGCTCTACCGCTACACGCACACCCGCGCCTTCCCCGGCCTGCAGCCGCTCCTCGGATCGGTCCACCACTACGCGATCTGGGACGACCACGACTACGGCCCCGACAACAGCGACTGGGCGTGGCGGGAGAAGGCGACGGCGAAGGAGGTGTTCGACCTGTTCTGGGGCAACCCGGAGCAGGGGCCGCCCGAGTTCGGGGGAATCACCACCAGCTTCCAGTGGGGAGACGTGGAGTTCTTCCTGCTCGACGACCGCTGGCACCGCTCCTCCGAGCACCGGCAGGCCGGCGCGCGGCGGATGCTCGGCGAGGACCAGCTGCGCTGGCTCGTGGACGCCCTCGCCTCCAGCCGCGCCACGTTCAAGATCGTGGCGAACGGGGGACAGGTCCTGAACCCCGAGGCGCGCTGGGAGAGCTACGCCACCTTTCCGGAGGAGAGGGCGGCGCTGCTCGAGGCGCTGCGCGCGAACGACGTCCGCGGCGTCGTCTTCCTCACCGGCGACGTCCACTACTCGGTGCTCTCGAGGCTGGACCGCCGGGGCACGTATCCGCTGTACGACCTCACGGTGTCTCCCCTCACGGCGGGCCCTGCGGACACGGACGAGGCGCGGAACCGGAACCACCTGCGGGTGCCGGGAACGCTCTACGCCGGACGGAGCTTCGCGACGCTCGACGTCCGGGGCCCCCGGAACGACCGGGTGCTGACGATCGCGATCCGCGACGTGGCGGGCCGCGAGGTGTGGTCGCGGGAGATCCGCGCGAGCGAGCTGCGCTGACCGCGAGGGAGATGAGCGACGGCGCCGGGCGATGGACTCCGCCCGGCGCCGTCTCCGCCACCTCCGACCGGTTCCGGCCTACGGGTTCGGGAGCACCTCCACCGCCGACCACGAGCCCTCGCTCACCGGGACGAGGACGATCCGGAACGCCTCCTCCCCCACGTCCGGCGCGAGCGCGCCAACGGCCACGGCGAACGTCTGCATGCCCGCGAACGTGCCGACGTCGAAGTCGGCCACGGAGGGCGTGGTTCCCGTCGGGGCGACCCCGATCGTGAGGTCTCCGACCGGGACCTCGGTGCCGGCGGCGGGCGAGGTTTCCCCGAACGCGAGACCCGTGAAGTCGGGGATCGCGGTGACGTCCTGCCCGTCCGACGTCCCGACATCCACCGGCGGCGCGTCCCCGGAGGCGTGCACGACGCGCACCCGGGCGGCATCGGTCGGCTCGAACAGCTCCTCGACCGCGATCAGCCCGAACGGCGCCTCGCTCCCCTCGGGGACGAGCTCTCCGGCGGCCACAGCCAGGTAGAGGCCGCCTGCCGCCAGCTCCGGCGTGTCCGCGCTCGCCGCAGGGGCGCCGGGCCCCGCGCCCGTGGCGTAGAAGTCGAGCGTGTAGGACCCCGGCGGCACCTGGACGCCCGCGAGCCCGCCGAACGAAAGGTTCTCGATCAGCGCCGCCTCGCCGGCGAAGACGTCGACGCTCGGGGCGTCGGGTCCGCCGTGCAGGGCGTACACGCGCGGGTTCTGCCGGGTGAAGCCGATCGTCCCGGTCGGGCCGACGGCGAGGATCCCGAAGCCGTCGTCCGCCCGGGGCGCGGCGGCCGTGCTGCCCGTCGCGATCAGGAACAGCTCCCCGCCGTCCGGGAGCGACGGCGTCGTGAAGGCCGTGAACTGGCCGCCGCCGTGGACGTCCACGCCCACCTGCAGCGTCGCGCCGGCCGGGAGGTCGACGCCGCTCTCGCCCGTGTCCGCGAACCGCTCGAGCGCGAGGATTTCCGGCGTGCCGTCGTCACCGATGTCGATGTCGACGGTCGGCGCGTCCGGCGACGCGTGGAGAATCCGGACACGCGCGCTGCCCGCCGCGGGAGCGCCGAAGGCCTCGACGAGCGGCAGGATCCGGAATGCGTCGGCCGCGCCGGCGGAGCCGAGGAAGCCGGCCGCGACGCCCGTGACCGTGACGCCGCCCGGCAGCGACAGCGCTCCCGTCTCGTAGGCCGGGTCCGTGGACGGGTCGGCGCCCGCCGCCCGCAGCTGCAGGTTGTACGTTCCCGCCGGCACCGTCACGTAGGGCGTCGTCTCGCCGAAGGCCACACCCGTCAGCAGCGGCGTGGCGAGGCCCTCCGCGTAGATGTCGACCGCTGGTGCGTCGGGTGACGCGTGGACGGCGCGCACCGTCGCGAGGCCCGAGCTCGGGCCGTCCTGGCGGACGATCGCCGCCGACCCGGTCTCGTCCACGGCCAGCAGCACGAAGCCGTCGGCCGCGTCGGCCGGCCGGCCGAGAAGCCCCGTCGCGATCACGAAGTACTCCGTGCCTGCCGCGAGGGACGGAATCGTGAAGCTCGTCACCTCCGCGCCGCCCGCGGCGTTCACGCCGATCGACAACGGAGTGCCGCCCGGAAGGTCGACGCCCGTGGCGCCCGTGTCCTCGAACCGGCCGATGTCCGTGATCTCGGCGCTCCCGTCGCGGCCCACGTCGATGTCGACCGACGGGGCGTCGGGCGAGGCGTGGACGACGCGCACCCTCGCGCTTCCGGACGCGGGCGCAGCGAAGCCCTCGTACAGGCCGAGAACCCGGAACCGGTCGTCGTCGGCGCTCGATCCCAGCAAGCCCGCGGCCACCGCCGTCAGGACGTCACCGCCCCCGAGCGCGATCGCGCCCGTCTCGAACATCGGGACGCTGGTGGAGCCGGCGCCCGCCGCGCGGACCTGCACCGTGTAGGCCGAGGCCGGGACCGCGACGTATTCGGTCACCTGACCGTAGCCGAGGTTCTCGAACACCGGCTGGGTACCGCCGTTCACGTAGATGTCGACCGCCGGAACGTCCGGGGACGAGTGAGCCACCCGGAAGTCGGCCGTGTCGGTGCCCGGGCCCGTGACATCGTCATCGTCGCCGCAGGCGCCCGCGACGGCCGTCAGCGCGACGAGGCCGAGCAGCGAGCCGTAGCGCCGGAACTGGTGAAGCTTCGCCTTCATGATCCTCTTCCTCCTCTATCGGGAACGGCGGATCTGATCCGCCTCGCAGTCTGACGCCACCATTATCCCTTTTTGTCTAACTATTGTCAAGATACAAGCGGGGCCTGTCTATTGTTCGTCGAACACAAAGGCCTGCTGGCGTGGCCGGACGGATCGCGTATCTTCGCCGCCATGCTCCTGATGATGACGGTCTTTCTCGTCTCCATCGTCGCCGTGTCCCTCGGGGCGGACGCTCTCGTAGCGGGCGCCTCGCGGATCGCGACCCGCCTCGGCGTCACCCCGCTCATCGTCGGGCTCACGCTGGTCGCGTTCGGGACCTCGGCGCCCGAGCTGATCGTGAGCGTGGAGGCGGCGTGGAAGGGACAGCCCGGTCTCGCCGTCGGAAACGTGATGGGCTCCACCGCGGCGAACGTCGGCCTCATCATCGGGCTCGGAGCCCTCATCCGTCCGCTCCCGGTGAAGCGGCGCCTCGCGCTCGCCGAGGCGCCGCTCGTGGCCGTCGTCCTGCTGCTCGTGCTCTGGTTCGCAGTGAACGGGTACGTCGGGACCGGCGAAGGGATCTCGCTGCTCGCCGGCTTCGTCGTCTACGTGATCTGGCTGGTCCGGAAGGAGTCGAAGCGGATCCAGCGGGAGCCCGACATCGCAGTCGGGATCGAGACGTCGGGTCGGAT
The DNA here is from genome assembly GCA_046484665.1 of Gemmatimonadota bacterium. Lineage (GTDB taxonomy): Bacteria > Gemmatimonadota > Gemmatimonadetes > Palauibacterales > Palauibacteraceae > Carthagonibacter. The sequence continues at coordinate 17,791 of JAWOIN010000147.1, read as the reverse complement.
CGTCGGCGAGGGGAGCGTGGCGGTGGCCGCGGTCCGCGTCACGTTCGGCCTCGCGGCGCTGCTCGTCGGGGGGAGCCTCCTCGTCGAGTCCGCCATCGAGCTCGCCCGCGTGCTCGGCGTCACGGAGGAGGTGATCGGCGCCACGCTCGTCGCCGTCGGGACCAGCGTGCCCGAGCTGGCGAGCACGCTGGCCGCGATCCGGAAGGGCCTCGGCGACATCGCCCTCGGGAACGTCCTCGGCTCGAACGTCTTCAATCTCGGGCTCGTCCTCGGCTGCGCCGCGATCGTGGCTCCGCTTCCGATCGGCGCCGACGTCGCGATGCGCCAGGTCGTCCCGGCGCTCCTGCTCTCGACCCTCCTGGTGGCGTTCTCGTTCGGGACGATCGGGCGGTGGAAGGGGCTCCTCCTGCTCGGCGGCTACGCCGTGTACATCGTCCGAATGCTCTGACCCGTTGCCTCCGGCGCGCTCCCGTCGTCATTCCGACGGGAGGCGGGAAGCGGTCCACCTCGGCCACGCGCCGGATCCCTCGCGGCCGCTCAACGCTCCGCGTCCGGGTGGAACCCCTCCGGCCGCGGTCGTCCCGGCACGCGGCGGGGCGCCGCGACCGGCTCCGGCGCGCCGAGCGTCCAGTCGGCGCCGTCCCAGCGGACGGGCCGGATCTCCGCCGATGCCGGCCCGATCTCGAGCCACCAGGCGCTCTCGTGCCCCTCGATCGTCGCGCTCCCGCCGCACACGATCTCGGGGCCGATCTCCGGCACGACTCTGAAGGCTCGGTGGATGTGCCCGCACAGGATCGCGCCGCGCCGGACGTCCGCGCAGATCGTCAGGAGGTCGTCGGCGTTCCGAAGCCCGTGGAGCGGCGTGTCCGCGGTTCCGTCCGCGCGCCGCGGGGCGTAGTGGGTCGCGATGAGGACGAAGCGATCCCGCACCGCCTCGTGCGCGATCGCGGCCCGCAGCGCCTCGAGCTGCACGGGCGGCACGAAGCCGCTCGAGCGCCAGGGGATCGGGTTCGGGCGCGCGCTGTTCACGGCCACGACCGCCGTCGTCTCCCCGAACAGCCGGACGAGCGGCCAGGGGCCGTCCGCCCGGAGCTCGGGCAGGTCGGTCGCGAGCCCCTCCGCGAACCGCCGCTCGAACCGTCGCTCCCGGAGCACCGCCGCCGTGTAGAGGTCGTGGTTTCCGGGGATGCAGACGAACCCGAGGCGGGCCCGGAAGAAGGGGGCGACGGCGTCGCGGGCCGCCTCCAGCTCCGCCTCGGTCCCCAGCGCGGAGAGGTCCCCCGTGCAGACCGCGGCGTCCGCCCCCTGCCGCTCGGCGAACAGGGCGAGCGAGGCGACCCGGGACGGGGCGTGGCGGAAGCGGCGACCGCGCCCCCGGAGCAGGTTGAGGCCCCCGGCCAGCCGCTTCCCCGGCCAGTCCCGGAGCGGGACGCGCCGCACGCCCAGGCCGAAGTGCGGGTCGCTGAAGTGGAGCAGGCGGATCGTGTCCAGGTACGTGTCTCCCGCGCGGCGATCGGCTATCGTGTCGGGGCGTGCAACGATGTTGACGGCCGCCCGGGGCCGGGGCAAGCGAGAGGAACCGACCGATGATCGACTATCCGTTGCCCTTCGCGGGGCTGTTCGCCGCGGAGTCCGACCCGACGCTGCCGCTCGCCTTCGCGGGGCTGCCCTGCGACCTCGCCTCGGGCATCCGCCGCGGCGCGCGACAGGGGCCGTCGCGGCTCCGGCTCGCCTACGACGGCCGCGTTTACAACGCCACGACGGAGACGGGGGTCGACCTCGAAGGCGCCGTCTCCGACCTGGGGAACTGGGACCCGGAGCCCACCTGGGAGGCGACGCGCGAGGCCTATGTCGAGCGCGCCGCCGAGGTCGTGGGGAGCGGCCGCGTCCTGTTCGCGGCCGGCGGGGACCACGGCGTCACCATCCCGCTCGTCGCGGCGCTCGACGTGCTCGGCGAGCCGGTGCACGTCGTCCAGCTCGACGCGCACCCCGACCTCTACCCGGAGTACGGCGGCGACCGCTGGTCGCACGCCTGCGTCGCCGCGCGGATCCTCGAGATGGAGCACGTGGCGTCGGTCGCCCAGATCGGGGTCCGCACCCTGAACCACGCGCAGGCGGAGGTGGCGAGGCTGCACCCGGGCCGCCTCGCGATCGTCGAGGCGAGGGACGTGGCGGGCGGCTCGCTGCTGGGATCCGGGGACCTGCCGGAGCTCCTCCGGCCCGGCGCGCGGGTCTGGCTCACCGTGGACCTCGACGCCTTCGACCCCGCTTTCGCGCCCGGGGTGGCCCACCCGGTGCCCGGCGGGCTCACGCCCCGGCAGGCGCTCGCGATGATCCAGGAGTGCGAGTGGGACCTCGCCGGGATGGACGTCGTGGAGTGCCTGCCCGAGCGGGACGAGGGAGACCGGACGGCGGTGCTCGCCGCCCGCCTCCTGCACGAGGCGATGGGGGCGGTGTCGCCGGAGCCGTGAGCCGCGGTCAGGGCTCCCGTCTCGTGTAGATCCCGCGGAACAGTTCGCGCCAGGTCGCGCCCGCGTCCTCCGACACGGACCAGACCTGCAGCACCGATCCGTCGTCGCGGGGCTCCCACGAGATCTCGTTCAGCACCGTCGAGCCCCCGGGACCGGGCCGGTCGCCGGTGAGCACCATCCGGCGCCGGGTGTCGAGCCCGCCCTGCAGGAGGAGCAGGCGGCCCTGCCCGTCCACCCAGGTCTGGTGCCAGCGGCCGGCCGCCGCGTCGTACAGGTTGAGGCTCTCTCCCCGCCCGCCGCCCGCGCCGGCCCACTCCTCGCGGAGCACGCAGTCCCGGAAGTCCTTCGTGATGCGGTTCGTCCCGGCGAGCTGGCCGTCCTCGGTCCGGACTTCCCACTCGCCGAGCCAGAAGTCGAACTGACGGTGCTCGGGCGCAGCGCACGGCGGCACGCCCGACTCCTGGGCCGCGGCCTTTCCGGCGCCGGCAGCCACGAGGAGCGCGGCCAGGGCCGGGATCGCGGCGCGGGGGAACCCTTGCCGGAGGATCGCGACGGTGCGGTGCATGGTCTCGCCTCTTCCGCTCGGGGTGCGTGAACGGCTCACGGGCACTCGCGCCGGGGCGCGGTCACTGACGCCGGGGCGCGGTCACTGGCGCCGGAGCACGGTCCGCGTCGTCCAGCCGCCGATCGAGAGCTCGTTCTCGAGACGGCCGGCTCCGTGCTGCCACTCCACGAAGCGGACGTAGGTGTCGCCGTCCATGTCGAACGTGACGACGTCGCCCGCCCCTAGGCTCCAGGTGCCGACGAGGTCCACCCGCCGCTCCGTCACGCCCGGGGCGGCGTCCTCGACCGTGTGGAACTCGCCGGCCGTCGCCCCGTCCGCGCGGAGCTCGATCGCGAGCGAGCTGCCGGCGGCGAGGAGGTCGAAGGTGCCGACGTCGCTCGACATCGTCCACGTCGTCGCCTCGTAGGTCCCGGCGAGCCGGGCCTCCGGCGCCACGGGGTCGGAGTCGGAGCAGGCGGACGCCGCCAGGGCGAGAGCGGCGAGCACGGGGGCGACCGGGCGGACGTACCGGCGCCGCGGCGACCGGACGCTGCCGTGTGTCCTCATCTTCCTCCTCCCTTCCTCCCGGGTTCTCCGTCAGAACACCGGCAGGGAAAGGGATGTTTCATCCGGGCCGTCACCTGTCGCCCGTCAGCCGTCGATCGAATACTCCCTGCGCTCGGGTGTATCTCTATACACAAGGGCGGCGGCAGGGTCCGTCGCCCGCGAGCGGAGGAGGGCTCTCTGAGCGCGGAACGGGCGGAGATGGCCGAGGCGGCGTTGATGGCGAGGGCGAGGAACGGGGACGCGGCGGCGTTCGGCGAGCTGGTGCGGCGCCACATGCGGCGCGCCTATCTCGTCTCGCTCGGGCTCGTGGGCTCGCACGAAGACGCGCTCGACCTCTCGCAGGAGGCGTTCGCGCGGGCGCTCCGCGCCAGCCGGACGCTCGATCCGGAGCGGCCGTTCTACCCCTGGCTGTACGGGATCCTGCGCCGGCTCTGCCTCAACCACCTGCGCGACCGGCGGTCGCGCAGGGCCAGGCTGGCGGAGGCGGGCGCGTGGCTGGCGGATGAGGCGAGGACGCGCGCGGCGGCGGCCGACCCCGGACGGGAGGCGGAGCGGGAGGAGCTGAGGCGCCGTCTCGCGGAGGCGATCGGGCGGCTCCCTCCGGAGCAGCGCGAGGTGCTCGTGCTCCGGGAGTTCGAGGGGCTCCGCTACGCGGAGATCGCGGAGCTGCTCGGGATCCCCGACGGGACCGTGATGTCGAGACTCTACGCGGCGCGGCGCCGGCTCGCGGCGGCGCTGGGAGAGGAAACGTGAGCGGACGCGACACGACGGATCGACTCGACCGGGCGCGCGAGCTTCTGATGCGGGCGCTCGACGGGGAGATGACGGAGATCGAGCGGGAGGAGCTCGAGGCGCTCCTCGCCGCGGACCCGGAGCTGCGCGCGGAGCGGGACCGCCTCGCGCGCCTGACGGAGGTGACGGCCGAGATGAAACTGAGCAATCCCCCGGAGGAGATCTGGGACGGCTACTGGAACAGCGTGTACAGCCGGGTGGAGCGGGGGATAGGTTGGATCCTCGTGTCGCTCGGCGCGATCGTGGTCGGCGGCTGGGCGGTGTGGGAGGGGACGAAGGACCTGCTGGCCGATCCGGCCCTGCCCGGCCTCGTGAAGGCCGGCATCCTCGCGCTCGGGTTCGGGCTCGTGATCCTGCTCGTCTCCGTCGCGCGGCACAGACTGTTCGTGTTCCGGACGGACCCCTACAAGGACATCGAGCGATGATGATCACGCCTTCCCCCGAGATCGCGGGCCACCGCGTCGTGCGAACGCTCGGCCTGGTCCGCGGCAACACGATCCGCGCCCGTCACCTGGGCCGGGATATCACGGCCGTCTTCCGGAACGTCGTGGGCGGCGAGATCAAGGAGTACACGAAGCTGATGGCGGAGGCCCGGGAGCAGTCGATCGACCGCATGGTCACGGCGGCGACGGAGCTCGGGGCGAACGCCATCATCAACGTCCGCTTCACGACCTCGTACATCATGGGCTCGGCGTCCGAGATCCTCGTGTTCGGCGACGCCGTGTTCGTGGAGAAGGAGCCCGAGGTCGGCGGATTCTGACCGCGCGCGACACGCTTTCGAAGGGAGACACGATGAACCGCCTGATCGCAACGATGACCTGCGCCCTGTTCGCCTGCGCCGCGCTGCCGGGATCGGCCGCCGCCCAGGACCCGCTCGTCGGCGACTGGGACGTGGCCGTGTCGGTCATGGCCCAGGAGATCCCGCTGGTCCTCCACATCGCGGAGGGCGAGGGAGGCCTCGAGGGGACGTTCGACAGCCCGGCCCAGGGGGCCTTCGGGCTTCCGATCCTCGCGATCGCGCACGAGCACCCGGCGATCCGGGTCGAGCTGGAGACGGGCGGCGCGCCCGCCGTCCTCGAGGGCACGCACGCGGGCGACACGATCTCGGGCGACTTCAGCCAGGGACCGTTGGCCGGCACGTTCGAGGCGACGAGGAAGGCGCCCGAGGAAGGCGCGGCGGAGCCGGAAACGCCTGACGGCGGCAGGTGAAACGGAGCGGACGGGTCGCGGGTGCCCTCGTGGGCCTCGCGCTGATCGGGGCGGGCGGGGCCGGCATGGCGGGGGCGCAGGAGCCACCGCCCGTCGTCGGCGACTGGGCCGGCTCGCTGGACTTCGCCGGGGCGCGGCTGAAGGTCGTGTTCCACGTCGCGCGGACGGATGGAGGCCTCGCGGCGACGCTCGACAGCCCGGACCAGGGCGCGTACGCGATCCCGGTGTCGGAGGTCCGCGTCGAGGGCGACAGCGTGGAGCTCGCCGTCGCGGCGGTCGCCGGCGGGTTCGCGGGCCGCTACGACGCCGGGTCGGACGCGATCACCGGGACATGGTCGCAGGGCGGTCTGGAGCTTCCGCTCGCGCTCGCCCGGTCCTCCGAAGCCCCTCCGAAGCGACCGCAGGAGCCGACGACGCCGTTCCCGTACGAGGCGCGGGAGGTGACGTTCGACAGCCCCGCGGCGGGGATCGAGCTCGCCGGCACCCTGACCCTGCCCGCGGGCGATGGGCCGCACGCGGCGGTCGTGCTGGTCAGCGGCTCGGGGCCGCAGGACCGGGACGAGACCGTGTTCGGCCACCGGCCCTTCCTCGTGCTCGCCGACCACCTGACCCGGCGGGGGATCGCGGTCCTCCGCTACGACGACAGGGGAGTCGGGGAGTCGGAGGGAGACTTCGCCGCGGCGACCTCCCGCGACTTCGCCTCGGACGCCGCGGCGGCGGTCTACTGGCTCGCGGGGCGTCCGGAGATCGACCCGGACCGGATCGGGATCCTCGGGCACAGCGAAGGGGCGCTCGTCGCCCCCATGGTCGCGAACGGCGATGCGCCGGTCGCGTTCGTGATCCTGCTGGCCGGTCCGGGCGTACCCGGCGAGGAGCTCCTCTACGCGCAGGGCGAGAGGATCGTCCGGGCCGGCGGCGGGAGCGATTCCCTCGTCGCCACGGAGCGCGCCACGCAGGAGCGGTTGTTCGCCGTCGTCCGCGAGGAGCCGGACTCCGCCGCGGCGCGCGACCGCCTGATGGAGATCCTCGCCCGGGCGGGACTCACGGGCACGTCGGCGGAGGCGCAGGTCCGCGCCGTGACCTCGCCGTGGATGCGGTTCTTCCTGGACCACGACCCGCGTCCCGACCTCGAGCGACTCGCGGTCCCGGTGCTGGCTCTGACCGGCGGGAAGGACACGCAGGTGCCGCCCGACCTCAACCTGCCCGAGCAGCAGGTCGCCCTCGAGCGGAGCCGGAGCCAGGACTTCACGGTGCGGGAGCTTCCCGGCCTGAACCACCTGTTCCAGCGGGCGGAGACGGGCTCGCCGACGGAGTACGGGAAGATCGAGGAGACGATGGCGCCGGCGGCGCTGGAGGCGATCGGGGACTGGATCCTGGAGCGGACCGGCTGAGGCGCCGGGGCGCGGCCAGGGACGGATGGGATGCGGGCGGCGCCGGGGGTGCCGCCCGCCCCGCGTTCTAGCGGCCCTCGTCCTCCGGCTTCCCGCCGCCCGGGCGGTTCCGCAGCTCCCGGTGGAGACGCCGCGCCCGCTGCTCGATCGACCCGAGCAGGACGTCGCTTCCCCCCTCGTCGAGGATGCCGCCGCTCCGGAGGTCCTCGGGGTCGTCCGGGTCGATCGGGGCGCGCCCGGGCGTGCCGTAGAGCGCGAGCCAGCGCTCGAACCTCTCCCCGATGCCCATCACGCGCTCGAACGACTCCCACTCCTGGCCGGCCTTCGCGCGCTTCCAGTCGAGCAGCATGGCGATCGCGGCGAGCGGGGCGAGAAGAAAGTCCTTCAGGCCGTCGACGGCCAGCTTGAGCTGGAACCGCAGCATCGCCCGGAACAGCGCCCAGCGGCCGCCCTCGAACCGGCGCGCGGGAAGGCCGCCGGCGCCCGGGCGTCGCCCGGGAACGCTCGTCGCCTTCCGGGACGCTCTCGGGTCGATCGGCGGTCGGGTCATGCTCTGCGCTCCTGCTTCCGTTCGTGGCGGCGTCCCGGCGGACGCGGCGCGGGGCTTGGGCCGCTCCCGGCGGCGCCGTTACCTTTGCTCCGCGTCCCGCGCGGAGCGCCCGCCCGTGCGTGTCCGCGGTGCATCGGCCAATCTACGCCCGCCGGGCGTCGCCCCGGCAAGGAAGTCGACATGCCGGATTCCCTGCCGCCCTCCGGACCGGGACCCGTACGCGGCGCGACCCGCCGCGAGTTTCTGGCCGCGACCGCCGCGACCGCTGCGCTCGCCGGCCTCGGCGCCCTGTCGGGCCGGAGCCCGCTCGCGGCCCGTCCGCCCGCGGCGCCGCACGCACGCACGCTCGGTCGTGCCGACGGCAGAGCGCTCGAGCCACGGTTCCGGATCTCGCTCGCCCAGTGGTCGCTGCACCGCGCCCTGTTCGAGGATCGCCTCGATCCGATGGCCTTCCCGGTCGCCGCGCGTCGCGACTACGGAATCGAGGCGGTCGAGTACGTGAACACCTTCTACCGGGAGATGGCCCCCGACGCCCGGTGGACGGCGAAGCTTCGCCTGCGCTGCGAGGACGCGGGTGTCCGCAGCCTCCTCATCATGTGCGACGGCGAGGGCCGGATCGGGGACCCGGACGGGGCCGCCCGGATGCGCACGGTCGAGAACCACGGCCGCTGGCTGGATGCGGCGTCCGCCCTCGGTTGCCACGCGATCCGCGTGAACGCGGCCAGCGAGGGGACGCGCGACGAGCAGTCCCGCCTCGCGGCCGACGGGCTGCGCCGGCTCGCCGAGCGCGCCGACCCGTTCGGCCTCTCGGTTCTCGTCGAGAACCACGGCGGCCTCTCGAGCGACGCCGCCTGGCTCGCCGCGACGATCCGCTCCGCCGACCACCCGCGGCTCGGCACCCTGCCGGACTTCGGAAACTGGAGCCTGTCGGAGACGGAGCGCTACGACCCGTATCGGGGGCTGGCGGAGCTGATGCCGCTGGCGCGGGCGGCGAGCGCGAAGACGCACGACTTCGGGCCCGACGGCGAGGAGACCGGGCTCGACTACGGCCGCCTGCTCCGGATCGTCCGCGACGCGGGCTACCGTGGGTGGATCGGGATCGAGTACGAGGGTGCGCGTCTGTCCGAGCCGGAGGGGATCCGGGCCACGAGGGCGCTGCTCGAGCGGAAGCGCGAGGAGATCGAGCCGGAGACGGGCCGGTGAAGCGAGAACCGCCGCAGATCCTGGGGCCCGCGCGCGAGGAGGCCAGCGGCAAGTACCTCGCCTTCCTCTCGCTGGCGGCGCTCGGCATCGTCTACGGGGACATCGGGACCAGCCCGATCTACGCCCTCCGCGAGTCGTTGCACGGGACGCACGGGGTCCAGGCCAGCCCCGAGAACGTGCTCGGAGTGCTGTCGCTCATCTGCTGGTCGCTCATCCTCGTGATCTCCGTGAAATACCTCTCGTTCATCATGCGGGCGGACAACCGGGGGGAAGGCGGGATCATCGCGCTGACGGCCCTCGTGATGCCCGCGACGGGAGAGGCGACGGGCCGGCGGAAGGTCCTCGTGCTGGCGGGCCTGTTCGGCGCGGCCCTCCTGTACGGCGACAGCATGATAACGCCCGCGATCTCGGTGCTCAGCGCCGTGGAGGGCCTCGAGGTCGCGACTCCGTTCTTCCGTCCCTACGTGCTCCCGATCACGGTGGCGATCCTGCTCGCCCTGTTCTCGCTGCAGCGGCGCGGTACGGCGGCCGTCGGATCGCTGTTCGGGCCGATCGTGCTCGTCTGGTTCGGGGCGCTCGCCGTCCTCGGTATCACGCACATCGCAGGCAACCCAAGCGTGCTCGCGGCGATCGACCCCCGCCACGCGATCGCGTTCTTCCTGCGGAACGGAGGGAGGGGGTTCCTCGTGCTGGGGAGCGTTTTCCTCGTGGTGACGGGCGGCGAGGCGCTGTACACGGACATGGGCCACTTCGGGCGTCGTCCGATCCGGATCAGCTGGTTCGCGTTCGTCCTGCCCGCGCTGCTGCTGAACTACTTCGGCCAGGGCGCGATGGTGATCGCGCGCCCGGAGACGATCGAGCAGCCGTTCTACCTGATGGCTCCGGACTGGGCCCTCTACCCGCTGGTCGGTCTGGCCACCGCGGCGACCGTGATCGCCTCGCAGGCCGTGATTTCGGGCTCCTTCTCGCTCACGCGACAGGCGGTGCAGCTCGGATTCCTGCCCCGGCTCGGGATCCGGCACACCTCGGAGCGCGAGATCGGCCAGATTTACATCTCGGCGATGAACTGGGCGCTCGCGGCGGCCGCGATCGGCCTCGTCCTGGGCTTCCGTTCCTCCAGCCGGCTCGCCCACGCCTATGGCGTCGCGGTCACGACGAACATGATGTTTGCCACGATCCTGTTCGCTTCCATCGCCGGAAGTCGGCTCGGCTGGCCGAGGTGGGCCACCGTCCTGCTCGTGGCCGGCTTCCTCACCGTGGACCTCGCGTTCTGGGGCGCGAACCTCCCGAAGATCCGGACCGGCGGCTGGTTCCCGCTCGTGATCGCGGCCGGGCTGTTCGTCGTGATGACCACGTGGCGACGGGGCCGTTACGTCCTCGGGCAGCTCTTTCGGAAGCAGACGCTGCCGATCGATCTCTTCGTGCACGAGATGGAGCGGAAGTCACCGGTGCGCGTCCCGGGGACCGCGGTCTACATGCACGGAGGGGACGCCACTCCGCCCGCGCTGCTCCACAACCTCGAGCACAACAAGGTGCTGCACGAGCGAGTGTGGCTGCTGAAGGTGGAGACGCAGGAGATCCCGCACGTGAAGAAGGCGGATCGGATCGCGTGCGAAGAGCTGGGCGCGGGCATCCATCGGATCACCGTCCGCTACGGCTTCGCGCAGGACCCGCACATCCCGGCCGCGCTGTCGCAGCTCCCCGACCAGGGACTCGAGTTCAAGCCGATGGACACGACGTACTTCCTGGGGCGCGAGAACCTGATCGCGATCCAGCATGGGCCGATGCCGATCTGGAGATCGCGGCTGTTCGCGCTCCTCTCGCGAAACGCGCTCGGTGCGACGGCGTTCTTCCGCCTGCCGCCCAACCGCGTCGTCGAGCTCGGGACGCAGATCGAGATCTGACCGCTTGACGGTCCCGCGCCGCCGTCGTATTGTATCGGCAGTCGATATATAGATGCTCGAAACATAGATTGCCGATAGGTGGAGGCGCGCGATGGCCGAGCCGGTGCTCGAGCCCCAGGAGCTGAGCCGGAGCTGCAACGAGCTGCTCGTGTTGGCCGCGCTCGCGCGCGGGGCCCGGCACGGCTACCAGCTCGCACTCGACGTCGAGGAGCGGAGCGAGGGGGCGTTCCAGTTCCATCACGGGACGCTCTACCCGATCCTGCACCGGCTCGAGGAGAGGGGCCTCGTCACGGGGGCCTGGTCGGAGCAGGACGGCGGACGCCGCCGGAAGAGCTATGCGCTCACGCCCGAGGGAGAGGAGCGGCTGCGGACGGAGCGGGAGGCGTGGCGCGGGTTCTTCCGGCGGTTCTGGCCGATGGTCGAGGAGGAAGGGACATGAGCGCGCGCCGCCCCGTCCTGCAGGCGCTCGCCGACCGGCTCGACCTGCCCCAGCCGGCGCGCTCCCGCGTCCTGCTCGAGGTCGCCGCCGACCTGGCGGACCTCGAGGCCGCCTACCGGGCGCGCGCATCGCCCTCGCGGCGCTCCTCGCGTTCCTCGTTCTGGGCACGCGGGCCCTCGCCCCGACGCCCGGCTTGCTCGCCGACTCCGGGCCGGGCCTGTGGCTCGTCGCGGCCGCCGGACTGGTCGGCTGGTGGCTGGGGCTCCGGGAAGTGGCCGTGGCGGCGCAGGGCGCGCCGGAGGCGGCGCCCGGGTGGGCGCTGGAGTGGCTGATCGAAGGGGCGGCCACGGTGGTCGTCTCGTTCCAGGCGGCGGTGCTGCTCGGCCTGCTGTGGCTGGCGCTCGCCGGGAAGATCTCGCGCGTGGAGCGCGCGGAGGCGGACCTGCTGCTGCTCGGCGGTCCGCGGGAACCGAAGGGAGGGGAACGATGATGGGATTCATCCGGGAGATGGGGTTCTACGCGTGGCCGCTGGGCCTGATCGCCCTGGCGGTCGTCGCGCTCGCCGTCCGGGCGGCCCTGCGCCTGCGGGACGCGAGGCCGGAGGAGCGGGCGCAGGTTCGAGCCCGCCGTGAACGCGGTGCTGTTCTGGGGCTGCGTCGGGGCAGTCGCGGGGATCCTCGGGCAGTTCCACGGGCTCTACCAGGCGGCGAAGGCGATCTCGCGAGCCGGGGCGCTCTCGCCGCAGATCATCTGGGGCGGCGTGGCGGTCTCCTTCACCAGCACGCTCGCCGGGATCGCGATCCTGCTCCTCGCGGCCCTCGCGTGGGGGGCCATGAGGGTCCGCTGCACCGGCGGGTGCGGGCGGTCCGAGTACGAAGGGGCGCGGCTCTCCGAGCCGGAGGGGATCCGGGCCACGAAGGCGCTGCTCGAGCGGAAGCGGGACGCCCCGTGAGGCCCGGGCGCCGGGCGGCGATCGTGGGAGCCCTGCTCGCCGGGCCGATCGCGTCGTGGGGGTGCGGCGACTCCCCGGAGCGGCGGGTCGATCCCGCGCACGCCGACTCCGTCGTGGTCGTGTTCACGCGGGACGAGGCGCCCTTTCCCGTGGTCCGCGCCGTGACCGGCCCGTCCGCCGGTCCGCGGGATGCGCTGGAGTGGCTGCTCCGGGGCCCGACCCCGGAGGAACGGGACGCCGGAATCCACTCCTGGTTCTCCGCGGCGACCGCCGGGGCGCTGCGATCGATCGAGATCGACTCGCCGGGACGCGCGACCGTGGACTTCCGCGACCTGCGCCGCCTCATCCCCAACGCGTCTTCCTCGGCCGGCAGCGCGGCGCTGCTGCTGGAGCTGAACGGCACGCTGTTCCGGTTCCCGGAGATCCGTTCGGTGGAATATCGGATCGACGGGAGCTGCGAGGTGTTCTGGAACTGGCTGCAGTACGAGTGCCGGATCGTGCCCCGACCCGGCGGGTGACCCCGCCGGAGCCGGGCGCGGCCGGGCGCTTCGCGCGGCCCGAAGTCCCTTTCTGCCGCCCCGTCCGCCCCGCGCGCCGGCGTCAGTCCAGCCGCTTCACCCGGATGTTCCGGAACCAGACGCTGCTGTCCGCGTCGTGGTTCTGGAGCCCGACGTAGCCGCGCGGCGCGAAGTCCCGGACCTTCCCGGCCGGCTCGGCCGTCCAGTCCACGACGGGCGTCCCGTTGAGGACCACCGCGATCCGGGCGCCGACGAAGGAGATCTCCATGTCGTTCCACTCGCCCGGCGCCTTCGCCGCGTCCTCCGAGGGAGCGACCGCGTCGTAGACGGCGCCCGTCCGGTGGATCCCCTCCTCGGCGGTCGCGTCGATCTGGACCTCGAAGGCGTGGTAGATGTAGTCGTCGCTCGCCGGGACCTCCGGCACCCGCAGGAAGACGCCCGAGTTCGAGGACTGCTTCGAGGTCTGGAACTGGAGCCGCAGCGTGAAGTCCCCGAACGGCTCGACCGCGTGCCAGAACAGCCCCATCCCGCCGTGCGTCGCGAGCACGCCCGTCTCCGGGTCCAGCGTGAAGTGGCCGGGGCCGTAGTGGTTCCAGCCGTGCTTCGTGAAGCGCCCGTCCGCGGTGCGCGGGAGGAGCGGCTCGAACCCGGCCTCCGGCGCCGGCGGCGGGCCGCCCACGTCCTGCGGCCGCGCGATCGCCATCGTGCCCTCCTGTGTCGCCTCCGCCATGTCCGCCGTCTGCTCCGCGACGGCGCCCGCCCGATCCGCCGGGTCGCCGCCGCGCTGCTGCAGGAACGACATCAGGCCCCAGGCGAAGAAGCCGAGTGCGACGAGAAGTACCACGGCCCGCTGCGCGCTCATCCGCCCCTCCTCGGGTTCCAGTCGCCCCGCGCCACCGCCGGCACGAAGCTCTCGAGTCCCGGCGGCGGGAACGGGACCGTACACTCCTGCTCCGCCGCCATGTACGCGGTCATCAGCAGCTCCGTCACGGCGACGCCGTCCGCGAACGTCTCCATCGGCATCTCGCCGGCCCGGAACGCGCCGACCATGTGGCGGTTCTCGCCGACGTAGCCGTACTCCGCCTCTTCGTCGGAGACGATCGGCATCACGCCCGTCTCCGCGTTCTGCTTCTCGACCAGGTCCTCGCCCGTGTCTCCCCGGACCTCGCGGCTGAAGAACACCTTCGGGCCCGAGTCGAGCGAGTTCACGGCCATCGAGTACTCCGGGCCGAGCAGCTCCATCGTGAGCCGGAGTCCCGCTCCGACGAAACACCACGAGGTCGTCGCCTCCACGACCCGGATCCCTCCCCCCGCGTCGCGGTACTCGACGAGCGCCCGCGCGAAGTCCTCGCTCGGCCGCGACGCGTAGTCGAGCGAGCCGCCGCTCATCGCTGCCAGTCGCTCCGCGTACTTCGGCTGCTGCCACTTCAGGCAGGAGGCGTACGCCGTGACCTTGGTCGGGGTGAGGACCTCGCGCGGCGCCCCGGGCGGCGTGAGCAGGAAGCGTGCGACCTCGACCGAGTGGCACATCATGTCGTTCAGCACGCCGCCGCCCTGCAGCTCGCCCTCCCAGAACCACGGCATGTGGGGGCCGGCGTGTTCCTCCGCCGCGCGCGCCAGGAAGGGCGGGCCGGTGAGCGCCGCGCCCCGCGCCCAGACGATGTCCCGGCCGCGCACGACGCCGGGCGAGAACAGCTGGTTCTCGAGGTATCCGTGCAGGAGGCCGGCCCGCTCCGCGAGCTCGAGCATGCGCCGGGCCTCGGCCACGTTCCGCCCGAGCGGCTTCTCGCAGGCGACCGCCTTCAGCGAGCCCTCCCCGCTCTCGATCGCGGCGACGATCTCCTCCATCACCTCGATGCGGCTGAAGTTCGGGGCGCAGATCCAGACCGCGTCGATCCGCGGATCGGTCACCATCTCCGTCACGCCGTCGTACGCCCGGGCCTCCCCGACGCCGAGCGCACGGGCCAGCCCCGCCGCCTCCTCCGCGCTCGCGCGGGTCCGGCTCGTCACGCCGAGCACGTCCGCGTCCCGCACGCCCTGCCAGGAGCGGATGTGGAAGCGGGCGACGAACCCCGCGCCCACGATGCCGACTCCGAGCCGTCCGCCGTCCGTCGTCATCGCTCTCTCCGGTTCAGGCGGGCCCGGGCGGCGCGACCTCCGCCGCCGCGGTCGCCGGGGGCGGCGCCGACTCCTCCCGGAAGAACAGCAGGAACGCCGCCGCGCAGGTCACGGTGAGCGCGCAGGGGACGAGGAAGACGCCCGTCCAGTTCGTGCCCGCCGGCGTCGTGAACCAGTCACGCACCCCGCCCGCGAACAGGCTCCCCAGGAACCGTCCGAGGCCGAGCGCGATGATCGCGATCATGCTCTGCGCCGATGCGCGGATGTCCGGCGGCGCCACCTTGTCCACGTAGATGAACGCGGCCACGAAGAAGAACACGTAGCAGAACCCGTGCAGCGTGAGCGACGCGAGCACCAGCCAGGTCGGCTGGCCGATCGCGAAGATCACGTAGCGGATCGGCCACGCGACCACCCCGATCGCGAGGGTCTTCCGCATCCCGTAGCGCTTGAGGGCCCACGACAGGCCGAACGCCATCACGAAGATCTCGGCGAGCTGCGCGATCGTCATCACGGCCGGCACGTTCCGGCTCGCCACCCCGATCGCCTCCGACTCGAGGAAGGGGGCGGTGAGGATGTAGTAGAACTCCAGCTCGGTCGCCACGACGAAGGTGATCCCGACGAACACCGCGAAGTCGCGGGTGCGCAGCATCTTCAGCGACTCGAGGAAGGCCCAAGGGCTCACGCCTTCCTTCTGTGGGGGAGTGTGGGGCAGGGCGAACGACTGCAGCCCCATCACGAGCGACAGGATCCCCGCCAGGAACAGCATGTCGCCCGGCATCGCCGGCAGCGTCCCGCCTTCGCCGAGCCAGCGCCAGCCGGTGAGCCCGAGCCCCGCCGCGATCCATCCCAGCGTCCCCCACACCCGGATCGCGCCGAACTCCTTCTCCGAGTCCGTGAGGTTGATCATCGCCACGGAGTTCGTGAGCGCGAGCGTCGGCGCGTAGAACATGCAGTAGACCAGCATCACGACCGCGAGCGCCTCGAAGTCGGCGATCCGCGAGGCCGCGATCAGCAGCAGGCCGCCGCCGAGCTGCAGGAACGCGATCACCTTCTCCGAGGCGAGCCAGCGGTCCGCGACCTGTCCCCCGACGATCGGCGCCACGATCGTGGCGAGCGGGAGCAGGGCGTAGATCCACCCCACCTGGCCGCCGCTGAAGCCGCGGTCGTTCAGCAGGTACGACGACAGCACCGGCGCCCAGGCCCCCCAGATCGCGTACTGGAGGAACATCATGATCCCGAGCTGCACCTTCTTCGGGCGCATCCGGACCTCGCGGGCCAGGGGTCAGACGATCCGGCGCGCCGCCGCGTCCCACTCGACGCGCCGGCCTCGCAGGTAACTCTCGGTCGCCATGTGGCAGGTGACCGCCTCCTCGACGCCGCGGTCGATCCCGCAGCTGACGGGCGTGCCCTCCCGGATCGCCTGCAGCCACTCCTTGAGGTGCAGGTAGTAGGTGCTGATCCGACGGCCGCCCCGGTAGGTGAACAGCAGCCCGCGGCTCGCGAAGTACTCCTGGCTCGCCGTCGTGACCGCGTCGATCCCCTTGAAGCCGCTCTGGTAGGTGAGCATCGGGCGGCCCGGGTTGATCGTGCCGGCCTCGATCATGTCCGCGTAGCGCGTGGACGAGCCGTCGGCGGTGATCCGGAGCCCGCTGCTCACCTCCATCGTCGCGTCGTGCCCCATGTAGACCTGGCCCCGGTAGCGGCCGTTCGCCAGGGTCGAGCTGTAGACCAGGGTCAGGTCGCGGTGCGGGTACTCGAGGATCGCCTGGAAGGTGTCGGGGACGTCCCGCCCGTCCTTGAAGAAGTAGATCCCGCCGGAGGCCGCGGCGGTCTTCGGGATTCCGAGCCCGAGCACCTGGTTCACCGCGTCGTACTCGTGCGACAGCAGGTCGCCCGAGAGGCCGCTCCCGTAGTCGTACCAGCAGCGCCAGCGGAAGAACCGCTCGAGGCTGAACGGGACGCGGCTTCCCGCCGCCTCCTGGAACAGCTCCCAGTCGATCGTCCGCGGGTTCCCGTCGGGATGGATGTCCCACACCCAGGCGCCCCACGGGTCGTTCCGGTTCGTGGTCGTCTCGACCAGGGTGAGCGGGCCGAGGATCCCCTTCTCGACCACCTCGCGGGCCTTCTCGTGGCTCTCGAGCTGCCGGTTCTGGTGCCCCAGCTGGAACACGATGCCCGAGTCGCGCACGGCGTCGGCCATCGGGAACACCTCGTCGAAGGTCCGGGTCATGCACTTCTCGCAGTAGACGTGCTTGCCCGCCTTCGCGGCGGCGATCGTCATCGCGGCGTGCAGGTGATCGGGCGTCGCGATGATCACGGCGTCCACGTCGGGGGCGGCCAGCAGCTCCTCGTAGTGGCGGTAGCGCTTCGCCGGCTGCAGCGTCCGGGTGTCCCCGCCCGGCCGGACCGGCTGGGTCGAGGCGGCGATCGCCCGCTCGGCCCGCACGTCGAACACGTCGCACACGGCCGTGAGCTCGACGTTCAGGTCCTGCTGCCTGAGCCACTCCTGCAGCCAGCGGTCGCGCGGGTCCTCCTCGATCGCCCTGCGGCGCTCCTGCACCCAGTCCGGGTGGGCGAAGCCGAGACTGCGCACGAGCGACTCGCCCTCGCCGCCGTTGCCGATGATCCCGATCCGGATCGTCTGCTGGCGATCCCGGCTGATCGCCTCCTCCAGGAACGCGGGCGATTCGAGCTCGACCCCGAGCTCGGCCGCGATCGCCTCCCGCTTCGCCTGCTCGAGGCCCCGGTTGCGGAGCGCCTCGTAGCCGAGCGCCCCGACGAGGGGGACCGTGGCCAGCGCCTTGACGAGGTCGCGGCGGTTCATCCCCCGGCCGGGCTCCTCCGACGGCACTTCCGGCGGTGCGGTCGCCGCGGGCTCCCGCGGCTGCACGGCTGTCTCGGTCTCGTCCGGCGGCGCGGCTCCCGGCTCGCGGTCCTCGCCGGGCAGGTCGTCGTCGCGTTCCATCGCCTCTTCCTCCCGCCTGTCGTCGCTCATCGCTCCTCCTCCCCGCTCGCCCGTGCCGCGCTCACGCGTACCGCTCCCGGGGCGCCGCTCCGGGCTCCCGGTTCCGGGCCCACCAGATCAGCCGGTCGATTCCCACCAGGCGGCCGGTCGGGAAGGCCAGGGTCACGA
>JAWOIN010000065.1:0-14655 GCA_046484665.1 Gemmatimonadota bacterium | reverse complement strand
GGAGGAGCCCTCGGGGGCGGATGGGGACGCCCCCGGACTCGTCCTGGTCTCGACGGAACGGCTGGACGCGGTCATCGAGCTGCGCCCCCGCGACTTCACCGTGACGGTCGGGCCCGGTCTCCGGATCGGACGGCTCCGGGAGGCCGTCGAGGAGCGGGGCCTGTGGCTCGCGGCGGGCGGCTCCGGCGCGGCGCGGTCGGTGGGCGGCTGGATCGCCGCCTCCTCGCCGGGGCCGTGGGACGCGGCGTTCGGCCCGGTCCGCCGGCAGCTGCTCGCCTGCCGGGTCGCGACGCACGACGGCCGGCTGTTCGCCTGGGGACGGCCCGTCATGAAGAACGTCGCCGGCTACGACCTCCCGCGCCTGATGGCGGGAAGCCGCGGCCGGCTCGGCGCGCTGAGCCGGGTCACGCTCCGGCTGTGGCCCCGCCCGGATGCGGTCGAGGCGCACGAGATGGCGGGAGACCCGGAGCGGCTCGAGACGCTGCTCCCGGAGCTCGAGGCGGCCGGCGTCGACCTGCTCGCGTGGCTGTGGAGTCCCGGGTCCGGCCACCGGCTTCGCATCCTTCTCGCGGGGTCGGCCGCCTCGGTCGCCCGGCGCCGGTCGGAGCTCGCGCGGCGCGCGGCGGCGCGCGGCACGGCCGTGGCGGAGGCGCCGCCGGAGGAGGTCGCGGAGGACCGGGCCGACCGGGCTCGGCCCCCGGGCACGATCGCCTTCCGGTGGACTCCCGGCCGCCGCTATCTTCCCCGCGGTCTTCGGGACCTCGCGGCGAGCGCCGGGCCGCGGCCGGCTCGGATCGAGGCGTACCCGGCGACGGGCGCGGTCGTCGCGACCTTCGGGGGCGCGCCGGATCCGGTCGCCGTCCCGGCCGGTCCGCTCGCGATCGAGCGGGGCGGCCCGGAGTTCCACGAGGAAGCGGAGCGACGCCGATCGCCCGCGGCGCGCGCGATCGAGGAGCGGGTCGTCGCCGCGCTCGGCGGACGTTCCCGGACCTGGCAGGCGGACTACCTGTGAGCCGGCCGGGCGCGGCGGACCCCGCCCCACGGAATCGGAGCTTCGTATGAAGATCTACACCAGGACCGGGGACCGCGGCCGCACGAAGCTCTACGGGGGGGATCCCGTCGCGAAGAACGACCCGCGGGTCGAAGCCTACGGCACGCTCGACGAGCTGAATGCCCATCTGGGCGTGGTCCTCGCGCTGGATCCGGAGGACGTGCTCGGTACCGGAGGGCTGTGCGCGGTCCAGGACGACCTGTTCGTGCTCGGCTCCCGACTGGCGGCGGCGAACCCCGACCGGGCGACCCGGAAGGGAATGATCCCCCACCTCGGAGAGGACCGCGTCGCGAACCTGGAGGCGTGGATCGACCGCCTCGACGACGAGCTGGTGTCGCTCGACTCGTTCGTCGTGCCCGGCGGCAGCCCGGCCGGCGCGCAGCTGCACGTCGCGCGCACGGTGTGCCGCCGCGCAGAGCGGTCGATCACGGCCCTCATCCCCGCGCAGCCGGACCTGCGGCAGATCGTGCTCCCCTACGTGAACCGCCTGTCCGACCTGCTGTTCACGCTGGCCCGCGCCGTGAACGCGCGCGCCGGCTGCCCCGAGACCCGGTGGCGTCCCGTGCGGGAGCGGGCCGGGACCCACGCCGAATCCGACGCGGACGGACGATGATGGACCGACCCGACGTGCCCGACGCCACGCGCGAGGGAAGCGAGGCCGCACCCCGGACGGAGGCGGCGGTCCGCGAGCTGGTCGCGATGATGATCAAGGATCTCCGCGCGCGGCAGACGTACGTCGCGGGCAACCCGATGATCGACCGCTTCCACCGCGACCTGCGCGACCGGATCGTGCGCCTGTGGGACGACCTCCCCCAACTCGCCCTCGCCGTCGACGAGGGGCGCCTTCTGTGGAAGGACGCCGAGGTCTACGCGCACCCGGTCGGCCACGACAACATCGCCTTCGTGTTCTTCCGGGACGGGATCCGTCAGCTGGCGTTCCTGCCCGGCTGCGAGGAGCGCGAGCTCGGCGAGTTCGTCGGCATCCTCGCCGACGTCCGGCCCGGCCGCAGCGTGGACCTGCTGGCCACGCTCTGGCACCGCGACTTCGACTTCATCCGGATGGAGTACGTCGACGTCTCGGATGAGGAGACGCTGGAGGTCCCGGAGATGCGCGGCGGTGATGGAGAGGAAGGCCCGATCTCCGACCTCTCCGAGATCGAGGACGTCCTCGCCGCCGGCCCGGTCTCCGCGGAAGAGGAGGCGGAGTTCGCGGACCTCCTCCTCGGGCGCGCCGACGAGACCTATCTCCACCGCGAGATGGACCTCGAGTTCAACCGGCCGCTGGCCCGCGACGTCACGCTCGCGCTGCTGGACCAGTTCGAGATGCGGGACCAGGAGCGGCGGCGACAGGTCGTGGACATCCTGCGCGAGCTCCTGCCCCGCCTGCTCGAGAGGCGGGACTTCTCCAGCGTGGCCCTCATCGTCACCGAGCTCCAGCTCCTGGCGAACAAGACGGGCGAGTCCGACACCCAGGAGCTCGTCGCCTCGCTGCTCCGCGACATGAGCGAGGCGATGGCGGACCTGGTCAGCCAGCCGGGCCGCGAGGGACCGGCCCCGGCCGAGGACGAGCTCGCGGTCCTGCTGGGGGCCCTGCAGGCGGAGGCGATCCCGACTCTGGTCCGCGCGATCCCGTCGGTCCCCGGCGCCGCGATGAGGGAGCGGCTCTCCACGGCCCTCGACCGTCTCGTCGAGGCGCACTCCGAGTCGATGGTCGCCCTGCTCCGGGCGGAGGACCCGATGCTCGCGGCGGAGGCGGCGCGGATCGTGGCGCGGCTGCGCGTCCCGGAGACGGAGGGCGCGCTCCTCGAGCTGGGAACGCGGCCCGAGCCGGTGGCGCGGCAGGCGGCGATCGAGGCGCTTGGAGCGCTCGACACGCCCGGCAGCGTCGACGCGATCCTCGCGGCGCTCGGCGACCACGACAGGAGCGTCCGCGCCGCGGCGGTCGACTGCATCGCCCGGCTTCGGCCCGCCGCCGCCGGCCCGACGCTGCTGGCCCGGCTCCGGGAGGGGCGCCTGGAGGACTTAGAGGAGTCCGAGCAGGTCGCCTTTCTCAAGGCCTGCGTGGCCGTGTGCGGCGAGGACCTGGTGGGCGAGCTGTCTCGCCTGTTGAACGGACGTCGCTGGTGGGGCGGGCGCCGTCCCGCAGGGCTCCGCGCGAGCGCGGCGCGCGCCCTCGGGCTCATCGGGTCGCCCGCCGCCCGCGAGGCGCTGCTCCGCAGCCGCGAGGACCGGGCGGCCGCCGTGAAGAGCGCGGTCCGGGTCGCTCTTGCGCAGGTCGACGCGGACGGTCCCTCTGCGGCGAGGGGCGCGCCGGGAGCGCCGACCGGGCCGCGTGCGAACCAGGGGAACGGGGAGGAGCGGCCATGAACGACCTCGCCGCGGCGGGCGGCCCGGCCATCCTCGGGGCGCTCTACAACGGGGTGAAGACCCTCCAGCTCTACCCGGCCAAGAACGATGCCGTGCGACGTGCGCTGGCCGAGGTCGAGGCGCACGCCTCCCGGCTGTTCGACCGGGAGGGGGGGCTCAGCATCTGGGTAGCGGGCAACTACATCTTCCTGAACGACCTCCAGGTCAAGCTCGGGCTCGCGGACTACGCCTCGCTCGCGGCGCTCCGCGAGAGCCTGCGGGCTCACGGAATCGGCCGGATCGACGTGCAGCCGCGGATCCGGCAGGAGGAGTGGGCCGCGTTCCTCTCGGCGCTCGGCTCGGACCCGTCGCCGGGCCATCCTCCGCTCGAGAGCCTGCGCGCCCGGCTCGAGGCCGCCGGCGTGACGCACCTCCAGGTCGGCCCGCCCTCGCCGCTGTTCGAGGGCCGCGAGGGCCTCGAGTCGGTGGAGGCCGCCCGCCGCACCTACGCTTACTCGGTGAAGGTGGCGAAGGAGATGATGACCGGCCTCGTGCTCGGGAAGGCGATCGGGGCCCGCCGCGCGCAGCGCGCGGTGCTCCGGGTGGTGGACCAGGTGCTGCAGGACCGGGCCTCGATGCTCGGGATGCTGACCCTGCGGGACTACGACGACCACTCGCTGATCCACGCCGTAAACGTCTCGATCCTGAGCGTGGCGCTCGGCGACCACCTCGGGTTCTCGAAGGCAAAGCTGTTCGAGCTCGGCTTCGCGGCGCTGTTCCACGACATCGGGAAGGTGCTGATCCCGACCGGCGTGCTGAACAAGGAGGGGTGGCTGAACGAGGAGGAGTGGCGGCTCGTCAGCCAGCACCCCGACTTCGGCCTGCTGATGCTGTTCAACGTGGAAGGGCTCGACGAGCCTCCGTACCGCGCCATGCTCGCCGCCTACGAGCACCACATGAAGACGGACCTGTCGGGCTACCCGCGGGTGATCCGGCGCCGGCGCCAGAGCCTGTTCGCGCGCATCATCGCCCTCGCCGAGTCGTACGACGCGGCGATCTCCCGGTACAGCAAGCAGTTCCTGCCCTGCTCGCCCGACGAGGCGATCCGGCAGCTGAAGGAGAGCGAGTCGGGGGCCTACGACCGGGTCCTCGTGCGGGCGTTCGTGAACATGATGGGGATCTACCCGGTGGCGACGCTCGTCATCCTCGACACCGGCGAGCTCGCGGTGGTCGTCGCCCCGAACCCGAACCCGCGCGCGATCCACCGTCCGATGGTGCGGATCGTGGCGGGGGCGGACGGGCTGCGGACGGCGAACGGCCCGATCCGCGACCTCACCGAGGTCGACCCGGAGACCGGCCGGCCGCGTCGGACGATCGCGCGCTCGACCGACCCGCAGCGGTACGGGATCCGGATCTCCGACTTCGTCGCCTGACGCGGGATGGGCCCCGTCGCGCGGATCCCCTTCCGGATCGAGTTCCCGGGCGGCCGTCGCCTTCGCGGCGACCTGCGGCTCCCGCACGCGGGACGGGCACGCCCCGGAGGGCCCTGGCCGGATGAGCCGGACGGCGCGGCGGTCGTCATCTGCCACGGGTTCAAGGGCTTCAAGGACTGGGGCTTCTTCCCGGCCGTGGGCGAGCGGCTCGCGGCGGCCGTCGGCTGCCCGTCCGTGAGCTTCAACTTCACGGGCTCGGGCGTGGGCCCGGACCTCGGCCGCTTCTCCGATCCGGAGGCGTTCGCGACGAACACGTTCAGCCGGGAGGTCGCGGACCTCGAGGCGGTCCTGGACGGCCTCGCGGCCGGACGGCTCGGATCCGCGCCCGTCGCCCCCGCAGCGCGGATCGCGCTGCTCGGCCACAGCCGCGGGGCGGTCGCGGCGGCGCTGGTCGGGGCCCGCCGGCCGGCCGTCCGCGCCGTCGCCACCTGGTCGGCCCTCGCCGCTCCGGGCCGCTACGAGACGCTGTTCACGGCGAAGGCGGAGGCGCGCGGGTGGGCGGAGGTCCGCAACGCGCGGACGGGAGAGGTGCTGCGCCTCGGGCGCGAGGTGCTCGACGACCTGCGCGCGCACGGCGAGCGCCTCGACCCGGCGTCGGCCCTGTCCGGATCCGACGTGCCCCTGCTGGCGGTGCACGGGCTGGAGGACGAGTCCGTCCCGATCTCCGACTCCCGGACGCTGGCCGGGGCCGCGCGGTCGGCCGAGCTCGTGGCGCTCCGGGGCACGGGGCATACGTTCGACGTGCGGCACCCCTACGTCGGGGCGACTCCGGCGCTGGAGCGGGCCCTGGTCCGCACGATCCGGTTCTTCCGGGCCAGACTCTTCGAGGAGGTGTGAGATGGGTGGCTCGCGACGGCTTCCCTCGCTCCGCGCCGCGCTCCGGTGGCCGGCGGGGGCCCTGGCGCTCCTGCTGTTGCCGGCCGGCCTTGCCTCGTGCCGGATCGAGGTGGAGGCGGAGGAGGACATCGGCCTGGAGCCGTACGTGATCCGGATGCTCGAGACGTCCGCCGCGGCGTGGAACCGGGGCGACCTCGACGCCTTCCTCTCCGACTACGTCGCCGCCGCCTCGACGACCTACGTGGGAGGACGGGGCCTGGTCACCGGATTCGAGGGCATCCGGGAGGTCTACGCTCCGGCGTTCGCGCCCGGCGCGTCGCGCGACAGCCTGCGGTTCGAGGAGATCCGGGTGCGGCCGCTGCCGCCGCTGGCGGGGATCGTGACCGCCCGCTGGATCCTCCACGACGGAGAGGCGATCACGGGGTCGGGGCCGTTCACGCTCGTCGTCCGACGGGTCGGCACCGGCTGGAAGATCATCCACGACCACTCGTCGTCGGACCCCGCCCCGCCCCCGGCTCCCGCCTCCGGACCGGACGAGGCCGCGAGCGCGGAGCCCGGGGCGCCGGAGCCTGGCGCCGCGAGCGGGGGCTGAGCCCGGACGATGCCCGACGCCGGGGAGGCCTGGGTCGAGGACCTGCTCGCCTGCGTCCACTGCGGCTTCTGCCTGCCCGCGTGCCCGACCTACGACGTGCTGGGCGAGGAGAACGACTCGCCGCGCGGTCGTCTCTACCTGATGCGGGCGCTCGCCGAGGGCCGACTGGGGACGGGCGGCGCCTTCGACCTCCACATCGGCCGCTGCCTCGGCTGCCGCGCCTGCGAGACCGCCTGCCCCGCCGGCGTCCCGTACGGCTCCCTGCTCGAGCGGGCCCGCTCCCGAAGCGCCCCGCGCGGCGCCCGGGGCGTGGCGCTCCGGCTCCTGCTGGCCCTCCTCACCGCCGGGACCGCCTCGCGCGCCGTCTACGCGGTCGCGCGCCTGCTGCGGAGAACCCGGGCCGCCGACCTCGCGGCGCGCGCGCTGCCCGGCCGGGCCGGCCTCGCCGCGGGAATGCTGGCCGCGACCCGTCAAGCCCGTCGCCGTTCGACGTCCGGTCCGGACCGCGCCGGCGGGACGGTCGGTCAAGGCGGAACGCTCGGTGCGGAAGGGACGTTCGCGCTGCTCGAGGGGTGCGTGATGCGCGGCCTGTACGGGCACGTGCACGCGGCGACCCGTCGAGCCCTGCGTCGCCGCGGGCGGGCCGAGCGGCCGGCGCCCGGGCAGGCCTGCTGCGGGGCGCTCCACGCCCACGCCGGCCGGCTCGAGGCGGGCCGGGAGCTCGCGCGCCGGAACGTCGCCGCGTTCGAGCGCTCCGGCGCCGAGCTCGTCGTGTCGGACGCGGCCGGATGCGGGGCCGCGCTGCGCGACTACCCCCACTGGCTGCGCGGCGACGCCGACTGGGAGGAGCGGGCGCGCGCGTTCGCGGCGCGGGTGCGGGACGTGAGCGAGATCCTCGCCCCGGCCGGCCCCGGGGAACCGCTCCAGGCCGCGACCTCCGCCCCCGCGCCCGGGGGGCCGGCGATCGCGTACGACGCCCCCTGCCACCTGTTCCACGCCCAGGGCGTGCGGGAGGCGCCGCTCGCCGCGATGGCGGCCGCGGGCCTTCGCGCCACGCCCCTCCCGTCGTGGGAGCGTTGCTGCGGGGGCGCCGGGATCTACGACCTGCTCCAGCCGGAGCTGTCGGCGGACGTCCTGGCGCCGAAGCTCGAGGAGATCGCTTCCGGAGGCTACGGGATCCTCGCCACGGGGAACCCGGGCTGCGCGATGTTCATCGGAGCGAGCCTCCGGCGGCGCGGGATCGCCGTGTCCGTCGCGCACCCGGTGGAGCTGGTCGACGCGGCCGAAAGCGCGGCGGAGCGAGCCGGGGCGCGCGCGGCGGAGCGGAGCGGGGAGAGCTCGACGGAACGGGATCAGCGGAGGGGGCCGGAATGGAGCTGAAGGGACGGGTGGCCGTCGTGACCGGCGGCAGCACGGGAATCGGCCGCGCGATCGCCGCGCGCCTCGCCGGGGAGGGGTGCCGCGTGGCGATCTGCGCCCGTTCCGGGGAGAGGCTGCGAGAGGCGGAGGCGGACATCCGCGCCGCGGGAGGCGAGGCGATCGCGGTCCCGGCGGACGTCTCGCGGGAGGAGGACGTGGCGCGGCTCCGCGACGTCGTGTCCGGACGGCTCGGCGACGCGACGATCCTCGTGAACAACGCGGGGATCGGGGCGTTCGGCTCCATCCTCGAGCTCGAGACCGCGGACTACGACCGCGTGTTCGACACCAACGTGAAGGGCGTCTTCCTGTGCACGCGGGCCTTCGCCCCCGCGATGGCGGAGCGCGGCGATGGCGTGATCGTCAACGTCGCGTCGCTGGCGGGCAAGAACGCGTTCGCGGGGGGCTCCGTCTACGCCGCGTCGAAGCACGCCCTGCTCGGGATGTCGAAGTGCGCGATGCTGGACCTGCGGCCGAAGGGCGTGCGCGTGCTGGCGATCTGCCCCGGCAGCGTGGCGACGCCGTTCTTCGACGGCTCGGGCCGGACGCCCGACCCGGCGAAGGTCCTGGCGGCCGGGGACGTGGCCGAGACGGTGGTCCACGCGATCCGGATGTCGGACCGCGGCACGCTGAGCGAGATCGAGATCCGCCCCGTGGACCCGTGAGGGCCGGCCGGTGAGGGAGGCCCCCCGCTTCGACTACCTGCTCGTGGGCGGCGGCCTCGCGGCCGTCTCCGCGATCGACGGGATCCGCGACGTCGACGCCGGGGGCTCGATCCTGCTTCTCTCGGAGGAGTCCGAGCCCCCCTACCAGCGGCCTCCCCTCTCCAAGGAGTACCTCCGCCACGGCGAGCTGCCGCGCGAGATGCTCCACGTGAAGCCGGAGGGCTGGTACGAGAGCCGGGGCGTCGCGCTGGAGCTCCGCCAGCGTGTCCTCGCCCTCGACGCGGGGGCCCGGCGCGTGACGACCGCGCGCGGGAACGAGTACCGCGGCGAGCGGCTGCTGCTGGCGACGGGCGGCCGGCCGCGGCGGCTCGCGGCGCCGGGAGAGGCGCTCGCCGGCGTGCACGTCCTCCGGACGGTGGAGGACGCGGAGGCGATCCGGGACGCGGCCGGGGGGGGAGGCCGGGCGGTGCTGGTCGGGGCCGGCTTCGTGGGGATGGAGCTCGCCGGCTCGCTCACGACGCTCGGCGTCTCGTGCGTCGTCGTGGAGACCCTGGACCGGGCGTGGCCGAACGTCCTGCCGCGCCGGCTGTCGGAGGCGATCCACGCGCTCTACCGGGAGCGGGGCGTAGAGATCCGCCTCCGCTCCCGGCTCGAGTCGTTCGAGGGGACGAAGCGCGTCGAGGGAGTCCGCGCGGGCGGGGAGCGGATCGACTGCGACTTCGCCGTGGTCGGGGTCGGGATGGATCCGCTGGACGGGCTCGCGGCGGACGCGGGGCTCGCCGTGGGGGACGGCGTCCGGGTCGACGCGTTCGGCGAGTCGAGCCATCCGCACGTCTACGCGGCCGGGGACGTGGCGCGGCACCCCGACCCCGTGTTCGGCGGGACGACGCGCACGGAGCACTGGGAGCACGCCCGGGAACAGGGCCGCAGGACGGGCCGGAACATGGCCGGGGAACGTGAGCCCTTCGACCTGGTCCCGCACTTCTTCTCGGAGGCGTTCGAGTGGAAGCTGGCCGCGCTGGGCCGGCCGGCCGCGGCGGACCGGGTCGTGATGCGTGGAACGCCGGGAGCGGGGCCGAGTATCGCGTTCTGTGAGCGGGAGGGCCGGCTCTGCGGCATCGTGCTGGTGGACGATCCCGGCTCCCTCGAGGCCTGCCGCGCGCTCGTCCGGGAGCGCGCGCCGGTCGCGGACCGCGAGGCGGCGCTGGCGGACCCGGACGTCCCGCTCGAGGCGATCGCGCGCGACGGGACGGGACGGGACGGCGGAGCGGACGGCGACGGAACAGGGAAGAAAGGCGGACGGCGATGAGCGACGCGACGCAGGGCGAGGGGACGGAGGGCGCGGCGACCCCGGAGACGGGGCTCGCCGGGGAGGTGCGCGAGGCGCTCCGGAAGGTGATCGACCCGGAGCTCGGCCTGAACATCGTGGACCTCGGCCTCGTCTACGACATCCGGGTCGAGGATGGGGCGGCGATGATCGAAATGACCCTGACGAGTCCCGGCTGCCCGGTGGGCCCCCAGATCCTGGCAAGCGCCCAGGCGGCGGCGGGCACCGTCGAGGGCGTCCACGAGGCGAAGGTCGACCTCGTCTGGAAGCCGTTCTGGACGCCGGACCGGATCGACCCCGCCGTCCGGGCGGTGCTGGGGCTCTGACGCCCGGCCCATCCGACCGCGACTGGGCCGTATCTTATTATTGCACGGCGTGTTGAATAATCGTTGAGACCGGTCGGCCACATTCTCCCCGGACGATGCGCGGCGCTTCGGCCCGCGCGGTCTGGCGGAGGTGGGGTCGGCCGTTCTTCCGGTGGGGCGCAGGGAAGTCGGTCCGGCCCCTCTTCGCCGTCACTCTTCGGGCCCGCGGGCACTCGTCTGACGCCCGTGTGACGCCCCGTCGGCATCCTGTCCCCCGCGAAGGCGAATCCGGGTCGTCTCCGGTGGGGCCGCAGGGGGCGATTCCGGGTTCGTCTTCGCGTTTCCGCCTCCCGGGCCTATCTTCCCGCTCATGCTGATCCGGCTCCTCCTCCTGTTCACGGTCGTCCCGCTGCTCGAGCTCTGGCTCCTGCTCCGGATCGGCGACCTCGTGGGCCTCGGCCCCACGCTGGGCCTCGTCGTGCTCACCGGCGCCGTCGGCGCGTGGCTCGCCCGGCACGAGGGAGCCCGCGCGTGGAGGGCCGTCCAGGAGCAGCTCGCGGCGGGCAGGCTGCCGGGCCGGGAACTTCTCGAGGCGGTGCTGGTCCTCGTGGCGGGAATCGTCCTGATCACGCCCGGCGTGATCACCGACGCGCTGGGACTCGGGCTCCTGGTGCGGCCGGTGCGCGCACGGGTCGCGGAGCGGATCCGCCGGCGGCTCGGCGCCTCCCTCGAGGTGCGCACCCTCGGGGGCGATGGCGGGCCGGGGCCCCGTTCCGGGAGCCGCCCGCCCTCGACCGGACGCGAGATCGAACTCTAGAGCGGAGGTCGTCATGGAGCGTGGGATGAATCCGGAACTCGGCCTCGCGATCCTGCGGGTCGTGCTCGGCGTGATCCTCATCTCCCACGGGGCGGCCAAGCTGTTCGGGGACATGGAGGGAACGATCGGGTTCTTCGGCTCGCTCGGGATCCCGCTTCCCGTCGTCGCCGCCTGGGTCGTCGCGCTGCTGGAGTTCTTCGGCGGGCTCGCGCTGCTCGTCGGGCTGTTCGTGACGCCGATCGCGCTCCTCCTCGCCATCCACATGCTGGGCGGGATCGTGCTCGTGCACGCCCCCAACGGCTTCTACGTGATCGGACCGGGCTCGGGTGGGATCGAGTTCAACCTGATCATGATCGCGAGCCTCCTGATGCTCGTGTTCGGCGGACCGGGCCTGGCGGCGATCGACTCCCGTCGGGCGGGTGCATCCTCCTGACGCGGCGGGCGACGGCGTGACCGGCACGGGAGGGACGACGTACGGCGCCGGGGTCGTCGCGGCGCTCGAGGCGGCGCGCGCGGCGGGCACGCACGGTCGGAACCTCCTCGAGCATGCGGTGCGCCGGATCGAGGAGGCCGCCTCCGGCAGGTTCGACTGGGTGGGCGTCTACCTGCTGGAGGGCGACGTGCTCGAGCTCGGCCCGTACGTGGGCGCGCCGACGGACCACGTGCGGATCCCGGTCGGCCGCGGCGTGTGCGGCACCGCCGTGGCGGAGGACCGGGACATCAACGTCCCCGACGTCCGCGAGCTCGACAACTACATCGCCTGCAGCGTCGGCACCCGCTCGGAGCTCGTGGTCCTGATCCGGGAGCCCGGGTCCGGACGGGTGCTGGGACAGCTCGACCTCGACAGCGACCGCGTGGCCGCCTTCACGCCGGAGGACGAGCGCGAGCTGAAGCTCGTGGCCGACTGGCTCGGCGCCGCCCTCGGCGGCGGGATCTGACCGGTCCCGGCGCTCCCGTCCGACCTCCAGCCGGTCGTGGAGCTTGAGGACGGAACCCCGCCGCTTCAGCTTTGGAGGGTCCGGACGGGCCGTCGGCCCGCTCCGGACCCGAGGCCTCACGCCAGACAGGAGAGATCGATGTTCCGCCGAGCGCGCCACGCGTCCGTCCTGCTCGCATCCCTGGTCCTCGCCGCCTGCGGCGGGGCCGCCGACGGGTCCTCCGCCCGCGAGCCGTCCCGCGCGGATGCCGATTCCGGCGCGCCGGAGTCGGCGGCCGCCGCTTCCGCATCGCAGGAGGCCGGGCTGCCCGAGGGCTGGTCCCTGCGGCTCGACCGGGCCGGCTCGGACGCCTCCGAGGTCCGGGTCGCGGCGATGGACGACGCCCTCGAGATCAGGACGGGACCGGCGGGGATCCTCTGGCGCGAGCAGGACGCCGTGACGGGCGGCGCGTACGAGGTGTCGGCGACGTTCACGGAGGTGGGGGCGCCGGCCGGCCACCGCGAGGCCTACGGGCTGTTCATCGGGGGCAGCGACCTGCAGGGCGAGGGACAGGCGTACACCTACTTCCTGGTGCGCGGCGACGGGAGCTTCCTGATCAAGCGGCGGGCCGGGAGCGGGACCTCGGACGTGACGGACGGCTGGAAGCCCTCGGACGCCGTCGCCGCCGCCGGAGAGGGAGACCCGACCAACACGCTCTCGATCCGGGTCGGCCCCGAGCAGGTGCAGTTCATCGTGAACGGGACCGGCGTCGCGACGGTGCCGGCGGGGGACGTGGACGCGCACGGGACGGCGGGGCTCCGCGTGAACCACAACCTGCAGCTACGGATCGCGGACTTCTCGATCGATCGGTGAGCCGGCTCAGGACACGGCCAGCACCAGGCGCATGTCGCAGCGGTCGAGTCCCGGCGCGTACCCGTCGGGCACGACCCGCTCGACGACGAAGCCGAACGCCTCGTAGAAGCCGACCGTGTGCTGGCTCGTGTTGAGCGTCACGGCGCGCACCGTCCCATCGGCGCCGATCCGGGCCAGCCGCTCCTCGACGAGCAGGCGCCCGAGGCCTTCGCCGTGCAGGGAGCGGGCGACCATGTCCCAGCAGAGGTCGACCGTATCCGAGCCGGGCCGCCGCGCCCAGCCGCCGCAGGCGACTACCGGCCCGTCCGCGGCTTCGACCACGAGATAGGGCCCGGGCAGGGCATCGAGGAAGGCGGCGAACTCAACCCGCTCGGGACGGCGGAAGTATCGGGGGACGTTGCTCTCGAACACGTCGAGGCAGGCGCCGCGGTCCTCCGGCCGGAACGCGCGGATGCCGAAGCGGCGCTCGGGCCCGGTGGCGCTCACGCGGACGCGGCGGCGCGCATGTCCGCGTCCAGCTCCCCACCGAGCCGGGCCACGATCCCGGGCAGCGCGTCCACGTCGCCCTCGTCCGTGTGGAAGTTCACGATGCAGGGCCGCAGCAGGTACCGGCCGCGGACCACCGCGTTCGACACGAAGGCCTCGCCCGAGGCCTGGATCCGTTCGAGCAGCGCCCGGTTGAGCTCGTCCAGGTAAGTCTCCGTCTCCTCCTCGCCGACCGACGACGCCAGGTCCGCGGGAACGAATCGGAAGGTGTTGATGCTGAGCCCCTGCGTGTGGGCCTCCAGCTCCGGGTGCTCCCCGACCCGCGCGTGCAGCCGCTCGCTGAGGCGGATGTCGTCGGCGATCATGCGCAGGCAGCCCTCCCGGCCGACCTGTCGGAGCGCGAGCCACACCTTGAGGGCCCGGAAGCCGCGCGAGTTCTGCGGCCCGAAGTCCACGTAGTTCACGGCCTCCTCGCCGAAGTGGTAGTAGGGCGGGTGGTAGGCGAAGGCGTCCCGCAGCGTCTCCGGGTCGCGGACGAGCACGCAGCCGGCCTCGAGCGGCGCGTACAGCCACTTGTGCGGATCGACCGCGACCGAATCGGCGAGGCCGAGCGCCCGCAGGTCGGGCGGCGTGCCTGGCACGGCGGCGGCGAGCGCCCCGTACGCCCCGTCGACGTGGAACCATGTCCCCGTCTCGCGGCAGACCTCCG
The DNA here is from genome assembly GCA_046484665.1 of Gemmatimonadota bacterium. Classification (GTDB taxonomy): domain Bacteria; phylum Gemmatimonadota; class Gemmatimonadetes; order Palauibacterales; family Palauibacteraceae; genus Carthagonibacter. Next base: position 821 of record JAWOIN010000065.1, on the reverse strand, counting down.
CGATCGCCTCCAGGGGATCCACGGCGCCGGTGCTCACCGAGCCGGCCGTCCCGACCACCATCATCGGACGCTCGCCGGCGGACCGGTCCCGCTCCATCGCCTCGCGCAGGGCGCCGACGTCCATGCGGAGGTCCTCGTCCGTCGGGATCCAGCGGATCGCGTCCGTCCCGATCCCCGACAGGTCGGCCGCCTTCTGGATCCACGTGTGGGTCTCGGCGGAGACGTACACGCGCAGCGGAGCCGCGTCCGGCGCGGCGAGGCCGCCGGTCCGCACGTCCCAGCCGGCCGTCGCCGCCCGGGCCGCGAGCAGGCCTGCGAAGTTCGCCATGTTGCCGCCGCTCACGAACAGGCCATCGCCGTCGCTCGGGAACCCGGTCAGCTCCGCGATCCAGCGGACGGCCTGCGCCTCGATCTCCGTGGCCACGGGCGAGAGCCGCCAGGCGCCGACGTTCGCGTTCACCGCCGCCGCGAGCAGGTCGCCGAGAATGCCGATCGGGGCGGGCGGGGAGGTGATGTAGCCGAAGAACCTCGGGTGGCCGTTGAACAGCGAGTGGCCGTACAGCAGCTCCGCGGTCGAGCGCAGCAGCTCGCCCGCGTCCGCGCCTCCGGCGGGAAGCGGGCGCCCGGCGTCGAGCAGCGCCCGCACGTCGCCCGGCGACTCGCTCGGCGCGACCGGCCTGCCCGGCACCGACGCGAGGAACTCCGCGATCGACTCGACGAGCTCGTGTCCCAGGCGGCGGAACTCGTCGGGCGCCATCGCGAGGGGCGCCTCGCGGCGACGGCCCGCGCGGTCGATCCCGTCACCTCCGGTTCGTGCGTTC
>JAWOIN010000050.1:0-17535 GCA_046484665.1 Gemmatimonadota bacterium | reverse complement strand
TAGCCGACCCGCGGCCTCGGAACGTCGCGGAGATCCTGCGGTTCGTCGCCGGCTCCGGCGGCCGACTCCGCGGCCGCCGCGAAGCTCGCGAAATCGACTCCGTTCGGGACGACGATCGTGTTGGGGTTGATGTCCCCTTTCCTCCGCTTCAGCCCCGGCGAGGAGACGATCACGAAATCCGCCCGGCCGATGAGGTCGCGCTCGCGATCGCTGATCGGGGTCTCGTCGAACGAGAACGTGTAGTCGTCGTCGATGTGGTAGCAGCTGAGGTCGTGGCGCACGCGATCGAGAGCGGACCCGAAACGGTCCCGCCAGATGTAGAGCACGTGCTTGCGGACGCCCCGCCGCGCCAGCATTCGCCGCGCCGTGGTCAGGCGCGCACCGTCGCTCAGTCGAGCGAGTCGCGGACGGGAGAAGCGTGGCAGGAGATAGCTCCTCGAGAAGACGCGGAACCCCTCCGGCAGCGCCTCCGGCGCGTGCGTGAGGGACCTTCGAGGTCGCAGGATCCGCGACGGAACGTCGAGGACGTTGCCTGGAGGGTCCACCCACAGCACGTGGAACCACCGGGCAAGCCGCGTGAGGAACTGGTGGCGCGACTCCCACGGGCCGCCCCATCGATCCGGTACGAGCGCCGTGATGCCGATGTCGCCGAGGGCGGGAGAAGCGGCATCGTCCTTCCGGCTCGTGGAGTCCATTCGAATCTCGACCCGCGGTGGCGCCGCGGCGGCGCACGGTTGGCAGACAGGGAGCTCGACCACCCTGGCGGCGAGTTCCGTCCCGGCAGGATGGGCGGGCGCGGGTCGTTCGAGCAAGGAGCCGGGGCGATTCCCGGGCGCGGCGGCTGGACGCTCCCCGGCACCCTCGGTAGCTTGCGGGCCGCGATCGGGCCGGCGCGCGGCCGGCGGATTCCGGCGCGGGAAACGCGGGGCGAGGAGCGGCGATGCCGGGCATGGAGGTCTTCGGCGAGGAGGAGCGCCGGGAGGTGATGGAGGTGCTCGAGACCGGGATCCTGTTCCGGTACGGGCACGATGACCGTCGCGCGGGCCGCTGGAAGGCGCGCGAGCTGGAGGACGAGGTGCGCCGCTACACCGGCGCCGGGCACGCGCTCGCCGTCTCGAGCGGCTCCACGGCCGTCGCCTGCGCCCTCGCGGCGGCGGGGATCGGACACGGACACCACGTGATCGTGCCCCCGTTCACCTACCTCGCCACGATCGAGGCGGTGCTGCTGGCGGGGGGCCTCCCCGTGTTCGCCGAGATCGACGAGACGCTCTGCCTGAGCGCCGAGGGGATCCTCGCCGCCCTCACCCCCGAGACCAGGGCCGTCCTGCTCGTGCACATGTGCGGGGCGGCGGCCGACGTGGACCCGATCCTCGAGCTGTGCCGGGAGCGCGACCTCGTGCTGGTCGAGGACGCGGGCCAGGCGCTCGGCGCCTGGTACGGGGGCCGGTCCGTCGGCCTGTTCGGCGCCACCGGCGCGTACTCCTTCGACTTCTTCAAGATCACGACCGCCGGCGAGGGCGGCGTGTTCGTCACGGACGACGAGGCGCGCTACCGGCTCGCGGACAGCCACGCCGACCACGGCCACGACCACGTCGGGACGAACCGGGGCATGGAGAGCCACCCGATCCTCGGCTTCAACTACCGGATCAGCGAGCTGCACGCCGCGGTCGGACTCGCGCAGATGCGCAAGCTGGAGTCGACCCGGGCGGCGAAGCGGGCGAACAAGGCGGTCCTCCGCGAGCGGGTCGCCGACCTGCCGGGCCTCGGGTTCCGCCGCATGCCGGACCCGGAGGGGGACTCGGGCACTTTCCTCAACCTGCTGCTGCCCGACCGCGAGTCCGCGGCGCGGGCGGTGGAGGAGCTGAACGCGGAGGGCGTGCCCGGCGTCAACTACTGGTACGTGAACATGTACCACTTCATCAACCAGTGGGACCACGTGAAGAACCTGGACTCGGCGGCGCCGCTCGCGATCCACGCCCTGGGCGCCCCGCAGGACTACCGCGCGCTCGAGCTCCCGACGTCGCAGGAGGTGATCGGGCGGCTGATCTCGATCGGGGTCGGCTGCGCGTGGGACGAGGGCCGGCGCGAGCGGATCGCGGACGGCCTCCGCATCGCGCTCTCCCGGGTCCTGGGCTGAGGGTCGGGCCGTGCACCGGAACTTCCGGAACGTGGGGAAGGTCGTGTACGGCCGGGGCGCCGTCGACCAGCTCGGCGACATTCTCGCCCCGCGCCGGCCCGGCAACGAGGGCTTCCTCCTGTTCCTCGTGGACGACTGGTTCGAGGGACGCGAGCTGACCGACCGGCTGCCGGTCGAGGACGCGGACGCCATCCGCTACGTCGACGCGAGCCACGAGGAGCCGACGACGGACCAGGTGGACGCGCTGCGCGACGGGATCCTCGCGGAGCGCGGACTCCCGGCCGGCGTCGTCGGGATCGGCGGCGGAAGCGTCATGGACCTCGCGAAAGCGCTCGCCCTGATGTTCACGAACGAGGGCTCATCGACGCTCTACCAGGGCCTGAACCTCGTGAAGCGGCCCGGCGTCTGGCACTGCGGCGTCCCGACGATCTCCGGCACCGGCGCCGAGGTGTCGATGACGGCCGTCCTCTCGGGGCCCGAGAAGAAGCTCGGCCTCAAGTGCGACTGGACCCCGTTCGACCAGATCGTGCTCGACCCCGACCTGCCGGCCACGGTGCCGACGGACCACTGGTTCTACACGGGGATGGACTGCTACATCCACTGCATCGAGGCGGAGACGGGCCGCCACTACAACGCGTTCAGCGCCGCCTACGCCGACCAGGCGCTCGCGCTCTGCCGGGAGGTGTTCGCGGGCGGGCGGGCGGGCCGCGGCCCGGAGAACGACGAGAAGCTGATGGTGGCCTCCCTGTTCGGGGGGCTCAGCCTCACCTACTCGGAGGTCGGCGCCTGCCACGCGATCTCCTACGGGCTGTCCTACGTGCTCGGGATACGCCACGGAGTCGCGAACTGCGTCGCCTTCCGGCGGCTGCGCGACTTCTATCCGCGCGGCGTGGACGAGTTCGAGGCGATGGTGGAGCGGCACGGGGTCTTCCTCCCCGAGCGGATGGCGGAGGGCTGGAGCGACGGGGAGGTCCGACGGATGGCGGAGATCGCGTACGCCCTGCCCCACATGTGGGACCACGCGATCGGCCCGGACTGGCGCCAGGAGGTCACGGTCGAGCGCCTCGAAGACATCTACCGGCGGCTCTGACCATGGCGAATCGGCGTTTCGGAATCGGAGGGGTCGAGGTCGGCGGCGACGAGCTGTTCCTGATCTCGGGCCCCTGCGTGATCGAGGACGAGTCCGTGATGCTCCGGACGGCCGAGGAGCTCCGGAAGGTCTCGGAGCGGCTGGGAATCGGGGTCATCTACAAGTCGTCGTTCTCGAAGGACAACCGCAGCTCCCTCGACTCCTATCGGGGCCCCGGGCTCGAGGAGGGGCTGGCGGTGCTGGACCGGATCCGCCGCGAGTTCGGCTTCCCGGTGCTGTCCGACGTCCACACCCCGGACCAGGCGACCCGCGCCGGCGAGGTGCTCGACGTGATCCAGGTGCCGGCGTACCTCTGCATGCAGACGGAGCTCGTGGTCGCGGCGGCGGACACGGGCCGCGCGGTGAACCTCAAGCACGGCCAGTTCCTCGCCCCCGAGAACATGGCGCGGCCGGTCGAGAAGGTGCTGGCGCGCGGCAACGACCGGATCATCCTCACCGAGCGCGGCTACACCTTCGGCTACAACGACCTCGTCGTGGACCCGCGCGCCTTCCACCACCTCCGCGCCACCGGGTTCCCGACGGTGTTCGACATCACGCACTCCATCCGCCGCTACGGGATCCCCAGCGCCGACCCGGCGGGGGGCGCGCGGGAGTTCCTGCCGACGATCGCGCGGGCGGGCGTGGCGGCCGGCGTGGACGGCGTGTTCATCGAGACCCACCCCGATCCGCCGCGGGCGCTGTGCGACGCGGCGAGCCAGATGCGCGTGTTCGACCTCGAGGCGTTCCTCGGGCCGCTGCTCGAGCTGCACGCGGTCGAGGTCCGGCATCGGGCCTGACGGACAGCGAATCTGACGGACACCGAACCCGACGGACGGAGCGACCATGGAGCTGTACCTCGACAGCGCGGACCGGCGGGAGATCGAGGAGGCGTTCGGCCTCGGAATCCTCGACGGCCTCACGACCACGCCGACCTTCATGCACCGGCACGGGATCCCGGACGTCGACGCCTACCTGCTCGAGCTCGCGGAGATCGTCCCGGTGCTGCAGGTGGAGGCGCTGGGCGACACCGCCGACGAGATCCGGGCCGAGGCCGAGCGCCTCGTGGGAATCGGGCTCGAACCGGACCGGACCGTGTTCAAGGTCCCCGTCTCGCTCGAGGCGGTGAGGGCCTGCCGCCGGCTGGCGGACGACGGGCTGCGGGTGAACGTCCACCTCGTCTACACGCTTCAGCAGGCGTACATGGCGATGCACGCCGGCGCCGACTACGTGTGCCCGCTCGTCGGGCGCCTCCAGGACCAGGGGCAGGACGCGCTCGCTCTCGTCGCCGACGCCGTGGATGCGGTCGAGCGGTACGGATACCCGACACGGGTGATGTTCTCGTCGGTGCGGCACGTCGAGCACGTGCGGAACGCGCTCCAGCTCGGCGCGCACACGATCACCATCCCGTACCACATCCTGATGAGGCTCACGGAGAACGTGTTCACGAGCCAGGGAGCGGACCAGTTCCGCGTCCACACGCGGCTGATGACGAAGACGGTCTCCGACGTGATCGGGAGCGACAACCCGGTTGTCCCGGAGGAGACGGAGATCCGCGAGGCGATCGTGAAGATGACCGAGTTCGGCTTCGGCTGCATCACGGTCGTCGACGCCGCGGGCGGAATCCGCGGGGTGTTCACGGACGGCGACCTGCGCCGCCTCCTGCAGCGGGACGGACGCGACGTGCTCGACCGCCGGCTGGCGGACCTGTCCTACGGGAAGCCGATCACGATCGACGCGAGCGCACGCCTGAACGACGCGAGCGAGCTGTTCCGCCGCCACAAGGTGGACACGCTGCTCGTGGTCGTCCGCGACCGCCCGGTCGGCATGCTCGACATCCAGGACCTCTGAGCGCCGTGCGGGAGTCCGGCTCCGTCGACGCGCTGCTCGCGCCCTTCCGCGCCGGCGGGGGCGTTCTCCTCGCCGGGCCCGACGCGATCCGGGACCGGCTCGCCGGCGTGCGCGCGTTCCTGTTCGACTGGGACGGCGTGTTCAACGCGGGCCTGAAGGGCGGCGGGCCGAGCGGCTTCTCCGAGGCGGACGCGATGGGCACGAACCTGCTCCGCTTCGGGCTGTGGCTGCGGGACGGCGAGCGGCTCCCGTTCGTCGGCATCCTCACGGGACAGGACAACCCGGCCGCCGTCGAGCTCGCGCGGCGGGAGCGGTTCCAGACCGTGTACCGCGGGTTCCTCGACAAGGGAGCGGCGCTCGACGACCTGGAGCGGCGGCACGGCCTGCGGCCCGCCGAGACCTGCTTCCTGTTCGACGACGTGCTCGACCTCGGGGTGGCGGAACGCTGCGGGCTCCGGATCCTCGTCCGCAACGGGGCGGCGCCGCTCCTCGCCCGGTACGCGGGCGAGGCGGGGCTCTGCGAGTACGTGACCGGCCGCGAGGGCGGCGCGCACGCGGTGCGGGAGGCGGCGGAGCTCCTGCTCGGGCTCGGGGGACTCTACGACGGCCTCGTCCGGGAGCGCGCGGCGCACTCGGACGCCTACCGCCGCTACCTGGCGCGGAGGAACGAGGGCGAGCCGGAGGTCCTGGGGCCCGCCGAGATCTGAGGGATCGGGACTCGAGCTCCGGCCCGGGCCTCGCGCACGCCGCTCCGGCCGCGATCAGCCTCCGACCACGACCGTGTCGGGCCCCGACACCTTCTCGACGTGGCAGCGCTGCGCGTCGGTCCCGAACACGTATTCCGCCTCGAACGAGATCCCCTGGCCCGCGCCTTCCACGAGGATCGTCTCTCCATCGATCTCGAGCTCGTCGCTCATGCCGTCGTCCATGATCCGGTAGGACCCCGGCTGCAGCATGGGCTCGCCGTACGGGAGCGGCTCCCCCGTCGACGCCCGCGCCACGTCGACTTCGAGGCCCGCGACGGGCGTCAGGGCATCGTCCACGACCGTGACGACCCAGGAACGGAACTCCTCCGTGCAGACCGCCCAGGGTCCCGGCATCTCCCCATCCGAGCAGGCGAGCAGGAGAAGCGCGAGCAGGGCGGGCACGATCGGGCGTCTGGCGGACATTCTCCGGCTCCGGCTCCTGTGTGGCGCGTCCCGGAGGACGCCGTTCCTCCCGATGACAACGCGCGGAACGGGCGCACGAGGACGCCCCTCAGGCCTCGAGGGCGGCGCGGACGGCGTCGAGCGCGGCTCCGGGGTCCGCGGCCGCCGTGATCGCTCGACCGACCACGATCCAGTCGGCTCCCGCCGCCCGCGCCGTGCCCGGCGTGGCGACCCGCTTCTGGTCCTGCGCCCCCTGCCCCGCCAGCCGGATCCCCGGCGTGACGACGAGGAACTCCTCCCCGCAGGCGACCTTGATCGCGCGGCACTCGTTCACCGAGGAGACCGCGCCGTCGATCCCGCTCTCCCGGGCGAGCCCGGCCAGCCGGCCGGCCGTCTCCTCCACCGAGGCCCCGGGTCCCATCACCGAGGCGAGCCCCGCGTCGTCCAGCGAGGTGAGCACCGTGACCGCGAGGAGGCGGAGCCGCTCCTCCGGGTCCCCCGGCCCGCCGGGGCCCTCCGCGGCGGCGGCGGCCGCGGCCCGCAGCATCGCCTCGCCTCCCGCCGCGTGCACGGTCAGCAGCCGCGCGCCGAGCCGGGCCGCCGAGCGGACCGCGCCCGCGACCGTGTTCGGGATGTCGTGCAGCTTGAGGTCGAGGAAGACGTGCCTTCCCTCCCCCACCAGCCGCTCGACGACCGGGGGGCCCGCGCCGGTGAACAGCTCGAGGCCCACCTTGTACCAGGTCCCCTCGGGCAGGCGCGCAACGAGGTCGAGCGCCGGCCCGGGCTCCGGGTAATCGAGCGCGACGATCACGCCGGGGATCCGTCTCACGGGCGCGTCCTCCTCAGTCGCGGGGCGGAATCTCGAGCGCACCGACGAGGTCGCGGAGCGCCGTGCCGTGCCTGTCGCAGTAGTCGTCGATCTCCCGGTGGACCGTGACGGCCACCTCCGGGTCGACGAACAGCGCGGTGCCGATCTGCACGAGGCTGGCGCCGGCCAGCACGTACTGGAGCGCGTCGGCCCCGGACCGGATTCCCCCGATCCCGAGGATCGGGAGCGTCGAAGCCGCCCGCGCCCTCCAGGTCAGGTAGACGCCCATCGGGAGGATGGCGGGCCCGCTCACCCCGCCGGAGACGTTTCCGATCACCGGGCGGCGGCGCTCGACGTCGATCAGCATCCCGGGGAAGGTGTTGATCGCGCTGAGTCCGTCCGCTCCCTCCTCCTCGCAGATCCGGGCGTAGAGGCCGATGTCGGGGACGTTCGGGGTGAGCTTCACGACGAGCGGCCGCTCGGTCTCCCGCCGCAGGGTCCGCACGAGCGCGGCGAGGCCCCGGGGGTCCGTGCCGAACAGGGTCCCATCCTTCACGTTCGGACAGGAGACGTTGATCTCGTACCCGAGGAAGCCCTCCTCGCCGTCGAGCCCCGCCACCACGGCGGCGAACTCCTCCGCCGTGTGGCCGACGACGTTGACCAGGACCCGGGCCCGGGCGAGGTGGTCGCGGAGCCAGGGCAGCTTCTCGCGCACGAACGCGTCGAGGCCGACGTTCTGCAGGCCGATCGCGTTGATCATGCCCCCCGGGGTCTCCGCCACCCGGTGCGGGGGATTGCCCGCGCGCGGCTCCGCGCTGACCGCCTTCGTGACGAGGCCGCCGATCTCGTCGAGCGGGATCAGCTCCGCGTACTCGGCCCCGTACCCGCAGGTGCCCGAGGCGAGCAGCACGGGGCTCTGCCACTCGGTCCCGAGCAGCTCCAGCCTCAGGTCGGCCACGTCAGCTCCCGCGCGTCGAACACGGGCCCCTCGGTGCAGGACCGGATCCAGGCGCCGTCCGCGCCGCGGACCACGCAGCCCTGGCAGGTGCCGACGCCGCAGCCCATGTGCTCCTCCACGGATACCTGCAGCTCGAGCCCCCGCCCGCGGGCCAGCCGCTCGAGCGCGGCGAGCATCGGGGTCGGGCCGCAGCCGAGCAGGAGCCCCTCCTCCGCGGGATCGATCCCGTCGAGCACGAGACCTTTCCGCCCCGCGAGCCCGTCCTCCGTGAACAGCTCGGGCTCGACGCCGGTCAGCTCGCGGATCAGGGCCGGGTCGAAGACGCGGTCGGCGGTGCGCTCGCCGTACAGGAGGCGGACCGCGTGACCCGCCGCGCGCGCGACCGGCGCGAGGAAGAGGAAGGGCGCGAGCCCGACCCCGCCGGCCACGCAGACGACCGCGCGTCCGGGTCCGACCCGGAACGGCCGCCCGAGCGGGCCGAGCAGCAGCGCTCGGTCGCCCGGGCGCAGGGTCGCGAGGCGCCGCGTGCCGGCGCCGAACTCCCGCACGAGGAGGCCGACGCGCCCGTCCTCGCTCCGCCACCCCACGCTGAACGGCCGGGGCAGGAACGGCGCCCCCACCTGGGCGAGGCCGAACCCGATCATCAGGAACTGGCCGGGACGGGCCGCGGCGGCGATCTCCGGAGCGTCCAGCTCGAGCCACCACGTGTCGGCCGCGGCGCGACGGTTGGCGACGACCCCGGACCACGCGCGGATCGGGCGCACGATCAGGGATCCGCCACGGGCGGGCGGTCGTCGGCGGGCCGCCGCGCCCGGCCGGCCGTGTCGGCGGGCTGGGCCGGCGCGACGGTCGTGTCGCGCCGCACCCGCACGACCGTCGTGTCGAACAGCATCTGGATCTCCGTGATCCGGTCCCGGAGGTCTGCCTCCGCGAGGACGAAAGCCGAGTCCGACCAGACGTCGCCGAGCGCCGGATCGAGCGCCGCGCGGTACGGGTCCTCGGGCGGGAGCGAGGCGAGCCGGGCCCTCAGGGCGGCATCGGTCGCCGCGCCCTCGTCGCGCACCCAGTCGCCGGGACGGTGTCCGGCGTGGGCGAGGGCGCCGTAGATCGCCTTCGCCTCCCATCTCGAGCGCGGCGCCAGCTCCAGGTACTTCAGGTACAGCCCGCGGGCCACCGCCGGCGCGCCGAGCTCGGTGCCCGCCACCTCGGCCGCCCGCAGCGCCGCCTCCGCCGCCGTGCTCCCCCTGGTGCGCCACGCCTCCGTGAGGGCCTCGAACCGGCGAGCGGCGTCCTCGAGCGGGGTCGCCCCGGCCCGGACCGCCGGGTCCGGGGACCGGATCGCGCGCTGCAGGTCGGGGAGCGCGGCCCGGAGGCCGTCGGGGTCGTCGGCGCCTCGGATCCGTATCCGCGCCGCGTCGTACCCCGCGGCCGCGGCCCACTGCGTCACCCCGCTCGCGCGCGTCGCGCTGTCGAGCACGACCAGCGCCTCCCCGGTCCGTCCGAGGCTGTCGAGCGTACGGCCGCGGAGGGTCCACAGCATCGCGCGCCGCGACGGCGTGCCCTCCGCCGCCAGCAGCGCCTCGAGCCGCGCGTCCATGACGCCGGGCGCGGCCGCGCTCAGCGAGTCCACGAGCGCCAGGAGGCCGGAGCTCGCGCTCCCGAACGACCCGAGCCGCAGCAGGTCCGCCGTGACATCCGCGGAGCGCTCCCGCTCACCGATCCGGAAGAGCGCCCGGGCCAGCTCGAGGCGGGCCTCCTCGCTGAGGTCGATCTGTCTCGAGGCCGTCTCGAGGTCGGCCGCCGCCTCCGCCGGCCGGTCGAGCCGGAACCGCGCCAGGCCCCTCTGGAACAGGAACAGGGCGCGGTCATCCGGGGGGATCTCGGCGTCGAGGGCCGCCGTGAGCATCTCGTCGGCGCGCCCCGGGTTCTCGAGCCCGAGCTCCGCGATCCCGCCGAGGCCGACGGCGACGACCGAGTCCCGCGGCCGGACGGCGAGCCGCCGGGCGAGCGCCGCCGACTCGCGCGCGGACTCCCAGAGCTGGTTGTGGATCTCCGAGCGCGCCTTGAGGAGCGCCGCGTCGTCGGCGTACCGGCTGCCCGGGTGTCGCGTGACGATCCGCCCCGTCTTCGCGATCACGCTGTCGAACTGCTGCCTGGCCTCGCTGCGACGGCCTTCCCGCATCGCGTCGATGCCGGCGTCGTAGGCCCGACCCGCGTCGTACATCGCGTTGAAGTACACGCAGCCCGCGGTCACCAGCGCCAGCGGCCACAGCGCGACGGGCGAGGGGGCCGCGCGACGTCTCATCCGGCCCCGTTCAGACGGGCCCGGGCGCCCTCGTAGTAGTCGAAGTACTGCTCGATCGCGTCCGCGATCGCGCCGGCGATCCGCTTCTGTTCCTTCACGCTCGTGAGCCGCTTCTCGTCCTCCGCGTTCGTGATGAAGCCCAGCTCGACGAGCACCGCCGGCATGTGGCCGGTGGCGCCGACCAGGACCCAGAACGGCCCCGGCTTGACGCCCCGGTCCGGCCCCTCCATCGAGCCGCGGAACGCGTTCTGGACGTATCCGCCGAACCGGCCCGAGACGTCCCGGTTGTCGTCCCTCGTGAGCATCGCCAGGATCTTGTCGATCCCCCCGTCGCCGGCGCCGTACGCCTCGTCCCCCTCCAGCTCGAGCACGCTGTTCTCCAGCCGCGCCACCCGGGACGACTCCTCGTTGCGGGCGGGCGCGAGGTAGTAGGTCTCGAACCCGCGCGCCGAGGATCCCTTCGGCTCCGCGTTCACGTGGATCGAGATGAACAGGTCCGCCTCCGCCTGGCGGGCCATCTTCGGACGCTGCTTGAGCGGGATGAACCGGTCGTCGCTCCGGGTGAGCGCCGGCTCGATCCCGGATCGTCGCTCGAGCTCGTCGCGGAGGTACCGGCTGACCGCGAGGACGATGTCCTTCTCGCGGGAGCCGGTCCGCCGGTTCACGGTGCCCGGATCGTGCCCGCCGTGGCCGGGGTCGATCATCACCCTCCGGACCGCGCGGCCCGACGCCGGGGAGGAGGCCCGGGCGGCGCCCGCGGCGGAAGCGTCCGGGCTGGACGAGGACGGCGGCTCCGGGGCCGGCTCCGCGACCGCCGCCGAGAAGGACGCGCTGGCGAGGAGGCTCGTGGGGACCCACAGGGCGCCGCCCTCGACGTACGGCTCGTTGGCGAGCGGCACGGCGACCGGACCGACCCGCGCGAAGGGAGAGCCCGACCGCAGCTCCAGCGGGACTCCCGCGACGGTCGTGCCGGTTCCCCGGCCCTCCGCGAACGCGGCGCCCCGGACGAGATCGCCCGGAACGTCGGCCCACGCGAACGCCGGGTAGCCGCGGTGACGCGCGACGGCGACCGCGTGCTCGCGTCCCTCGACCCGCACCGTCGTCCGCTCGCCGGCGGCCTGCGCCGCCAGCGACGCCGGGTGCGCGAGGACGGCCGTCGCGGCCACGACGGCCAGCGCCATCGCGGCGACGGCGAACGGCCGCCGCCCCCTACTCTCTCGTCCGAAGCGCACGCTCCACCTCCCGCCGCATCTGGTCGCGCTTGAGCGACTCCCGCTTGTCGTGCAGCTTCTTGCCCCGCGCCAGGGCGATCGTGACCTTCGCCCGACCCCGCGTGAAGTGGATGTCGAGCGGGACGATCGTGAGCCCGCGCTCCGCCGTCCGCACGGCGAGGCGCTGCAGCTCGCGTCGGTGAACGAGGAGCTTCCGGGGTCGCAGCGGGTCGGGCACGTCGATGCTGGCCTGCTCGTAGGGGCTGATGTGGAGGTTGTGGAGCCACAGCTCTCCTCCATCGACCCGGGCGAAGGCATCGGTGAAGTTCGCGCGACCGTCGCGCAGCGACTTCACCTCCGCCCCCTCGAGCACGAGGCCCGCCTCGAGCTCCTCCAGAATCTCGAACTCGTGACGGGCCTTCCGGTTCCGGATGACCGGCGTCTTCGCTCCGTCCTTTCGCGCCACCTTCTCTCCCGAAGCCACACTGCGGATGGACGAGACGGCGCCAATGTAGACGGACGCCGGGCGGGCCGCCACGGCCGCGCGGCTCAGGCGGGCCCGAATTCCTCGCGCTGGCGACGCATCGTGCGGCGCAATCCGTACACCTTCGCCATCTCCGCGCCCAGCACGAACACGATCGCCACGTAGTAGAGCGACACGACGAGGATGACGAGGGTCGCGAACGCGAAGAAGATCCGCGTGAAGTCGGCGACCTCGGCCAGGTACCATCCGAACGCGGCCTTGAGGAGCTCGAACCCGACGGCCGCGACGAGGGCGGCGGTCCCGGCCGTCCGCCACCCGAGCCGCGTGGCCGGCACGAACTTGTAGATCAGGAAGAACATCAGGAAGATCGCGGCGAACGCCGTGGCGAAGCCGATGAGCGCGAGGGGCGGCCCGGAGGGGATCGGGAGGTGCTCGACCACGTCCCGGCTGAGGGCGAGGAAGGTCGTGGTGATCCCGATGTTCGCGGTGAGGAGGATCGTCGCGACCACGACCATCTGGACGTCGATCAGCTTCGAGCGGAGGATCCCGGGGCCCTCGCGGAAGTCGAACACCGAGTCCAGCGCCGTCCGCAGGGAGCCGAACAGCCGCGTGGAGAACCAGACGAACAGGACGGCGCTGATCAGCCCGACCGAGCGCGAGGACTCGACGACGTCGATGAGCTGGTCGCGGAGCTGCCGCGTCACCTCCTCGGTGACCGGGAGGAGCGAGGCGACCCAGTCGAGGACGACTCCTTGCGGCGCCTCGATCCGCGGCCCGAGGACGAGGCCCGCGACAGCCAGGAGCAGGATCAGGAACGGGACGGCCGCCAGCACGAGGCTGAACGTCAGGCCGGACGCAAGGAAGAAGATGTTGTCGGCGCCGGCCTGATCGTAGACCTCGCGGACGAAATCAAGGCCGCCCCGGATCCCCCTCTCGAAGCCCGGGATCCGGTGCCGCGCCGAGCCGTTGCGCGGGGGCGACGCGTCCGGCAGGGGTCAGTCCTCTTCGGTTTCCTCGACCGCCTCGTCGTAGATCTCCTCGTCGAGCTCGGCGGTCGCCGCCTCGACGCGCCGGTGGTAGTCCTCGCGAGACTCCGCCACCCGCCTCTCGAGGTCCTCCCGGGCCTTCTGCGCCGCCTCGCGGCCCGCCCTGACGGCCTCCTCCGCCTGCACCTTCCGGCCCTTCAGGTCGTCGCGGGCCGAATCGATCCGGTCGGAGACCTCGTCCCGGACCCGCTCGTACCGCTCCTCGACGTCCAGCCGCAGCTGGCCGAACCGCTGCTCCGCGTCGTCGCGGAGCTTCCGGAGACCGTCGCGGATCTCCTCCTTCGTCTCGTCCCCCGTGCGCGGCGCGTAGAGCAGCGCGACGACGGCGCCGAGGAGGGCCCCGCCGATGAACGCTCCGAAGCCGGAGCCGCGGCGCTCCACGATCACGTAGGGGGTGTCTTCCTTCTTGTCTGACATCGTTCCCGCTCCCGGGTTGTACGCGTGGGGATGCGAACACGGAATCTAGGCGTCCGCGGTCCGCCGTTCAACGAAGGGCCGGGCGGGGGACCCGCCCGGCCGGCCCCGGAGCCGCCTCAATCGGAGGCGGGCTGGACGATCCTGGCGTACGCGTCGGGGTCCCACCGCGGCGGCTCGTCCGCGTTCGCCACCTCGAACCCAAGGTAGAACAGGAGCCGTCCGATCCGCGCCATCTTGTCGTAGCCGATCTTCTCCGCCTCGTCCGACGGCGCGTGGTAGTCCTCGTGCGTCCCGTTGAAGAAGAACAGGATCGGCACGCCCCGCCGGGCGAAGTTGAAGTGGTCCGACCGCGTGTAGAAGCTCTCCTCGGGCCACGGGTCGTCGATCACGGCCATGTCGAGCTCGGGGTGCTCGGCCGCGATCCGCTCGACCAGCGGTCCGAGGCTCGACTCCGCCTTGCCGATCGCGACGATCGTGTCCGGCCAGTTCCGGCCGACCATGTCGAGGTTCAGGTTCGCCACCGTGCGGTCGAGCGGAAACGTCGGATTCCCGGCGTACCAGCTCGAGCCGAGCAGGCCCTTCTCCTCGCCGCTCACCGTGACGAACACGAGCGACCGGCGCGGCCGCTCCGGCAGGAACGCGAAGGCCTCGGCGAGCTCCATCACGGTCACCGTGCCGGAGGCGTTGTCGTCGGCGCCGTTGAACACCGAGTCGCCGTCGACCGGCCTCCCGATGCCGACGTGGTCCATGTGGGCCGAGAACAGGACGTACTCGTCCTTCAGCTCCGGGTCGGATCCCTCCAGCCAGCCGATCGTGTTCGGCGCCTCCACCACCTCCACCGACGCCTCGGAGCGCAGCGACGCCGTCCACCCCTCGGGCAGGGCGCCCGCCTGGATCGCGGCGACGAGCCCCGCCGGGAGCGCCTTCATCGAGACGAACGCGGCCGGAACGCCTTCCTCCTGCACCTCGCCGAGCCGCGCCCGGCCCCCCGTCAGGTAGCCCCGCATCTGCGCGAAGAAGTTCTCCGGGATGTCGAGGACGATCAGCACGCCGGCCGGCTCGTGGGGTCGGAGCCTGCCCGCCATCGCGCCGCCCAGCACCTCGCGCAGGTTCGCAGTCGTCACGTGGGCGAGGACCACCTTTCCGTTCACCTCGGGCATCGTCCCGGACGCGGGGTCGACGAGCACGAGCGCGCCTTCCCCCTCTGCCGTCCGCGCCTCGTGCAGGCTGAAGTACTGCTCGCCGTAGACCGGCTCCGTCTCCCCGCCGGGGCCCCGGATCGCGAGGCGGTGCGCGGCGGCGGGGCCGGGCTCGACCCGGGAGATCGGGTAGAACTGCAGGAAGGAGTCGCCGTTCCCCGGCGCCAGCCCCGCGGCGGCGAACCGGTCGGCCACGTGGAGGGCCGTTTCCATCAGCTCCGGGCTCGGCGTGTCGCGGCCCCGCATCGAATCGTGGGCGATCACGCCCAGCTCCCGCCGCATGTCGTCCGCCGTGATCGTGGCCGCGGCGGCCGCCGCCCCCGCGACCGGAGGCGCCATCTGCCCGGCCAGCGGGCCCGTCGTGAGTACCAGGAGGCCTGCGGCCCACCACCCCGCCCCGAAACGCGTTCTCCTCATGCCGTTCCTCTCCTGTCCGCTCCCGTTCACCCTCGGCCGGCGACCGTCGCGCGCCGTCCGGAACTCGCGCCCGTTCCCGGTGTGTACTCCGGTGCCGGGCGGGAGGTGCCCGCCCCCGACGAAGGCCGCGGCTCGCTCCGCGGGCGTCCGAGACCGGATGACGGCACCAGACAGGTCAACACCTCGCGCCCCGAGAGGGCTGAGTCGCGCCGCGTGACCGACGCGGTCGCCTCGTCGCGCCCCGACCTCGCGGACCCCCGCCAGCTGGCGGCGCTCGACCGGCTCGAACTGGTGTCGCGCGGGGTCGTCGAGGGATTCCTGATCGGGCTCCACCGCTCGCCGCACCGCGGGTTCTCGGTCGAGTTCGCGGAGAACCGCCCCTACTACCGGGGCGACGACATCCGGTTCGTGGACTGGAGGATGTTCGCGCGCTCGGACCGCTGGTACGTGAAGCAGTTCGAGGAGGAGACGAACCTGCGCGCGTACGTCCTGGTCGACGCGAGCCGCTCGATGGCGTGGTCGTCGGGCGGGCCCCGGCCGCTCACGAAGCTCGACTACGCGCGCCTCCTCGCGGCGGCCCTCGCCACCCTGCTGCTTCGCCAGGGAGACGCGGTGGGGCTCGTCGCGTTCGACGAGCGGATCCGGGCGCACGTCGCCCCGCGCGCCGCCCGGCGCCACCGGACGGCGATCCTCCGCGAGCTCGAGGCGCTCCGCCCCGGCGGCGTCACCGAGGCGGCGGGCGCCCTGCGCGAGGTCGCGATCCGGCTGCGCCGGCGCGGTCTCGTGATCCTCCTGTCGGACCTGCTGGTGGACGCCGGCTCGACCCGGCGGTCCCTTCACTACCTGCGCCACCGCGGGCACGAGGTCCTCCTGTTCCACCTCATGGACCCGGGCGAGCGAGAGCTCCCGGCGACCGGCGAGGCCGTCTACTTCGACCCGGAGACCGGCGAGGAGCTGCGGACGAGCTCCGCAACCCTCCGCCGCGAGTACGCGGAGGCCGTGGAGCGCGCGATCGACGGCTGGCGGCGCGAGTGCCGGAGGATGGACGTAGACTACCACCTGTTCACGACCGACACGCCGCTCGGCCGGGTGCTGGGCGAGTACCTGGAGAAGCGCGCGCGCCTCGCATGAGCGTCCTCCACCCCTGGGCCCTGGCGCTGGCCGCGCTGGCGATCGTGCCCCTCGCCCTCCACCTGGTCCGGCGCGAGGCGCGCCGACGGGTGCCGTTCCCGGCGCTCCGCTACCTGCGCTCGGCCGAGAGTCGGCACGCGCGCTCGCTCCGGGTCCGGGACCGCTGGCTCGCCGCGACCCGCGTCGCGCTCCTCCTCTGCCTCGCCGTCGCGGCGTCCCGTCCGCTGGTCGGTCGGGGCGGGCCGGCCAGCCATCCCCCGACCGACGTGGCGCTCGTGGTCGACAACACGGCGAGCATGCAGCGCGTGGCGGGCGGGAGCACCCTGCTCGCCGTCGCCCTCGAGGCGGCGCGGCGCACGATCGCGCTCGCGACCCAGGACGACCGGTTCTGGGTCGCGACGCCGCTGGACGGGCTGCTCGCCGCCGGGGTCGGCCCGGCCGAGGCGGGCGCCGCGCTGGACGCGATCCGGGGATCCGACGCCGCGGGCTCGCTCCCGGACGCCGCCCGTGACGCCGCGTCCGCGATGCCGGCCGACGGCCGCCGGCCCCGCGAGCTCCAACTGTTCACCGACGGCCAGCGGGCCTCGCTGGGGGGCGACGCCGAGCTCGACCCGGAGATCGCGGTGGCGCTGTTCCGGCCGCGGCCCGACGCGGGCGCGAACGACGCCGTCCTCGCGCTCGCGGTCCACCCCTCCCCGCCCGTTCCCGTGGGGACACCCGTGACGGTGACGGTCCGCGTCGGGAGCTGGCCGGCCCCGGAGCCGGAGGACGCCGACCGGAGCGCGGGCGGGCCCGTGGAGGATGACGGGACCCCGGTCCGCCTCCTGGTGGACGGGGAGCTGGTGGCGGCCGCCCGGGCGGCGCCGGGCGAGGACGCGGCCCTCGCCGTCCCCTTCCTGGACCCGGGGCCGCACGTCCTCCGGGCGGAGATCGACCCGTCCGGCATGCGTGCGGACGACGGCCGGCAGGTCGGGGTCCAGGTCGACGACCCGGTCCGGGTCGCCATTCCCGTCGGTCCCGAGGCGGCGTTCCTGGCCCGCGCGCTCGAGACGCTGGCGGCGGCCGGCCGCGTCCGCACGGCAGGATCCGGGGAACGTCCCGAGGTCCGGTTCCAGGCGGGCGAGTTCCGCCCCGCGCCGGGCGCGCCCGGCCCGAGTCCCGCGACGCTCGTCCTCGTCCCGCCCGCCGACCCCCTCGGCCTGCCCGCGCTGGAGCAGGCCCTGGCGGCGGCCGGCGTCCCCTGGCGGCTCGAGCCGGACCCGCTCCGCGGCGAGCTCCGGCTGGCGGGCGACCTGCC
>JAWOIN010000131.1:0-3694 GCA_046484665.1 Gemmatimonadota bacterium | reverse complement strand
GAGACGTCCGGTCCAGCGGGCCGAGTACGAGTACGAGGGGATGCCCGGACCCGGGGAGTCGAGCGTCCACAGGAAGTCGATGGCCTCGTCCGTCCGCTCGAGCGCCGGGTCCCCGGAGAGCTCGATGTTGTCCCAGTACCGTCCCGCCAGGCCCGAGCCCTCGTCGGCGCCCGGACCGGACCGCAGCCAGGCCCCCGGCACCGTCACGGTCCCCTCGTCCGTCCGGCCCGGCCCCGGGGCGAAGCGCACGTCCGTGCCGGGACCGACGCGCTCCCGGATTCCGTCCAGGATCGTGACCAGCGCCACCGGGACCGCGCTGTAGCCGCCCTGGCGCGCCTCGATCGCGTCCACGCCGATCACGGCGATGGACGAAACCGCGGGTGAGAGCGGCAGCCTCCGTTCGCGATTCTCGAGGAGCACGAGGGAGGCCCGGGCGGCCTCGCGGGCCAGCGCCCGGTGCTCCGGCGCGTTCGCGGTCCGCGCCGCCCCGGCGGGGTCGACCATCGGGTCCTCGAACAGCCCGAGCTCGAACTTCGCCTTCAGCACGCGGGTCACGGCCGCGTCGATCACGGCCTCGGAGACGAGCCCGTCCTCCACCGCCCGGAGGTAGGGCTCGTGCTGCGGGTACGTGACCTGGAAGACGACGTCGAGCCCGGCCTCCCACGCGTGCTTCGCGGCGACGGGGGTGCTCGGCTCGGTCATGTGCAGGACCGTCGCTCCGCCCGTCGCCGCGGCGTCCGAGATCACGAAGCCCCCGAAGCGCCACTCGTCCTTCAGGACGCCGTCCAGGAGCCAGGGGTTCTGCGTGGCCGGGAGCCCGTCGACCGAGTTGTACGCCGTCATCACGGAGCGGGCGTCCGCCTCCCGCACGGCCACGCGGAATGGCGGGAAGTGCACCTCCCGGAGGAAGCGGGGGCCGAGGTCGATCGGCCAGCTGTCCCGCCCGCCCTGCCCCACGTTGGCCACGAAGTGCTTCGGCGTCGCGATCACTCCGCGGGACTCGAACGCCTCGACGAAGACGCGGCCCATCTCCGAGACGAGGTGGGGATCTTCCCCGTACGTCTCCTCCGTCCTCCCCCAGCGGACGTCGTCGGCCAGGTTCAGCACGGGCGACAGGACCTGCCGGACACCTCGCGACCGGGTCTCGTCCGCGATCGCGCCGGCGACCCGGCGCACCAGCGCCGTGTCCCAGGTCGCCGCGAGCCCGATCGCCTGCGGGAACACGGTGGCGCCGCGCCGGACGAGACCGTGGAGGGCCTCGTCGAACGGGATGATCGGGATCCCGAGGCGGGTCTTCTCGACGAAGTGGCGCTGGATGGAGTTGATCCGCGCCGCGTCCACCGCCGCCAGCGCGCCGGCCGAGGAGTCGGGGGGCGGCTCCGGGGGCATCGATACCTGCAGTCCGAACGCGCCGGCCGAGTAGTCGTGGGACGGGTCGTCCAGGCTCCCGGGCGACATGTAGAGCTGCCAGAACTTCTCGCGGAGCGTCATGCGATCCAGCAGGTCCGCCACCCGCTCCTGCACCGGGCGGCTCGCGTCCCGGTAGGGCGCCGATTCCTGCGCCCGGAGTCCGGCGGACGAAAGGACCGACGCCGCCAGAGCGGTTCCGACGGGAAGCAGTCGTCCCGAGAGAGTCCCGCGCGACGGAGACATGGGACGAACGTAGCCGGACGGTGCGGGAGCAGACAGAGAGGGCGCGGACGTGGCGTTGTCGACGAGGTCCCGGTCCGCACTCCACCTCCCCCGGGACGGGCGCGGGGGGGAATCCGATCGTCCGGTACCTACTCGATGGCGTATGTGAGCTCGGCGCCGAGGAGCCCCTCGATCGGAAGCGTGCCGAGGTTGATCGCCTCGCCGTGCGCGATCGCCTCGTCCAGCGCCATTCCCCGGTGCCGGACCAGGTAGGCGACCCACATGTGGCTGGCTCGCCACGCGACGGTGCAGTGCAGAAGGACCTTCCCCTCGGCGGCGTCGACCGCCTCGGCGAATCGTTCCACGGCCTCGGGCGTGTAGGGCGCGTCCTCGCCGCCGAGCGGGATGTGGACGTACTGGATGCCGAGACTGTCCAGGGCGGCGGCCTCGTCGTATGGAACCCGGTCGCGGTCGTCCATCTCCGGCTGGGTCCGGAGGTTGACCACGGTCGTAACGCCCCGGGACTGGAGCCAGTCCAGCGCCTCCCGACTGGGCTGGCCGCTGACGTACACGTCTCCCGTCCTCGCCAGCACGGCCTGGAAGCCCTCGACCTCGAGCTTCTCCGGGAGCGGTTCCGCGGTCGCGACCGCGTCCCCGGTGGCCTCCGGCGGAAGGCTCTCGTCCTGGACGGGACCGCAGGCCGTGGCGAAGAGCAGCAGCGCGCACGGGGCGAGCCACGCGACGGTGAACGGACGATGCGTCATTCTCGCGCTCTCCTTCTGATCACTCCGGCCCTCCGTCCACTCCCTCGGCCCACATCACGACATCCACCTCGTCGTCCCGGTCGAGATCGGTCAGCTCCGCGAGCGGCCGGTCGCCGGCGCGGAGCTGGAGCACGCGCGCGCCCTGCTCGCCCGGTTCCAGCCACCGACCGGTGACGGGGCCACTGCGGGCGTCGGGTGCCGCCGCGTCGAGCAGGCTTCCGAGCACTGCCTCGCCCAGGATCTCTTCGACACCCGGACGGTCGAGGATCCGCTCCCCGCCCCGAGGAGAACGACGAAACATGAACCCCTCGGCCTCGCCACGATCCCCTCGCCGCCAGGTCACGCTTCCGAGCCCGAAGCCCTTGTCCAGGCACCACTGGCGCCCGAACACCGGGTGCCCCTCGCCCGTCCGGCAGAACGCCGGCATTCCTTCCCCGGCGTCCTCCCGTTCCCGTTCGTCGCGAATCCGCTCGTACCTATCCGCCGGCTCGATGACGACGGCACGGCCATCGCGCGTCCGGATCTCCTGGCCCGCCAGCAGCTCGCCCACCGCCCAGGTCCACCAGCCGGCGTCCGAGGGCCGTTCCTGGGCCGCGAGAGCGGCAGGCGCGGTTGCCGCCCCGAGCGCGACGAGCAGCGCGATCGCCGCCGTTCTCCTCACGTTCCGATCCGGAATCGTCGCCATGGTCCGCCTCCACGTCACGCCGCTGACTTCCGCCGCCGTTCAGATCCGGACACGCCATGTGCCGCAGGCGCAGCCGTGCCGCCTTTCTTCGCTACCCGGGCGGCAATTTCCCTGTTCCTGCACGAGCAATCAAAACGGCTCTGCCGCGTCTCGCGACAGAGCCGTCTCTCGTCTCAGTCGGGGCGCCGGGATTTGAACCCGGGACCTCCTGAACCCCATTCGCGTGGCGATACGCTCATACACCTCGATACGGTTGATTTCAGGCTGATTTCAGGGTCCTCAGCTCCGTACAGTCTCGCTCGGTCCTGCGCATTTCGTGACAGCTGTTGTGACAGTCAAGGGGCCGAGCCGCGAACCCGGCCTGCTCTCGCACGCTTTCGTCAGGTGACGCCGGAATGGACCGGCCCCACGAGCGGCGCCTCCGACGCGTCCACCAGGGCCTCGAAACGGGGGTTTCCCCGAAGCGGGTCCCAGAACGGGTCGAGTCGCAGGGGGGCTGTGCCGAGCAGCACGGCCCGGGAGACAATGCTCTCGAGCTCGTCCATCGCTGCCTCGTGTTCACCGGCCATCAGGTGGACGCGGGCCAGAGCTTCGTGCCCGAGGAGTCCCTTCC
>JAWOIN010000169.1:0-2972 GCA_046484665.1 Gemmatimonadota bacterium | reverse complement strand
CTAATAATTAAAGAATTTTTTCGCGCAGCGGCACATGCGCGCTTTTACAGTGTCTTGTGGCAGACAACCTAACTTTACCGAGCCGGATCTAAGTTTCGTTGCGCCCCCCGCCCTCCAGCCCGGCGACGCCGTCCGCGTCCGCGTCTGGCGGGAGGGGGACCTCTCCGGCGAGTTCCAGGTCGACCAGCGCGGGGTCGTCACGCTCCCGCTCCTCGGCGAGCGCGAGATCACGGGCATGCACCCGGACTCCCTGCGTGACCGCCTCGTGGTCGAGTACCGGGAGTACCTCCAGAACCCGTCCGTGGAGGTGACGCTGCTCCGCCGGATCAGCGTGCTCGGCGAGGTGCGCCTTCCCGGTCTGTATGCGCTCGACGGTACCATGACGCTGGCGGACGCGATCGCCCGGGCGGGGGGCCTGACGCCCGACGGGAAGCAGGACGACATTCGCCTTCTTCGGGACGGCATCGAGATCCGGACGGACCTGGGTACCGAGTTTCTCGTGGGCTCGGCGGACCTTCGCTCCGGCGACCAGATCGTCGTGACGCGGAAGGGCTGGCTGGCGCGGAATCCGGGCGCTCTCGTCGGCAGTCTGATCGCGGCGGCGGCCGTGATCACCACTGCCCTCATCAACAACTGAGGATGGGGAAGTGAACCTCCTCGGCTCCGGACCAGACGACTCCCGCGTCCCCGCCTTGCGGGAGACGCCGCCGCCCCGCCTCCGCGCGGAGACGTACGACGACGAGATCGACCTCCGCGACCTCGGCGCCGTGCTCCGCCGGCGCCGCGCCTGGATCTTGGGCGTCCTCGGCGGGATGCTGCTCGCCGTCGCCCTCTGGACCTTCCTCCGGGTGCCCGTGTGGCGGGCCGCGACCCTGGTCCGGGTCGAGGAGCAGTCGGCCACGGACGTCCCGATGCTCGACGTCCTCTCGGGCCTCCAGCGGGGGAGCCAGCTCGAGACGGAGATGCGGATCGTCCGCACACGCCCGATCCTCGAGCAGGTCGTCGACGACCTCGACCTCAACCTCGTGGTCGGGAGCCCGCGCGACGTCCCGCGCCGGCTGCTCTTCCTGCGCGTCGACCTCGGCCGCGACACACCGGAGATGACACTTCAGCTGAAACGTCTCGAGGACGGCCGTTGGGAGATCGCCTCCACGGGCGAGTGGGCGGGCGCCGTCCGGGCGTCCTTCGCCCCCGGCGACGAGGTGGGGATCCCGGGCGGGAGCTTCGTGCTCGCGGACCTCGAGACCGTGGAGGGGCCCGAGGGCTTCGAACCCCCGGGCGAGGTCCGTCTTAAGACCCTTGTCTTCCAGGACGCGGTTCAGGAGCTCGACGAGACGCTCGAGGTCACCCGCCCCGACCGCGAGGCGTCGCTCATCCAGGTCGCCTACGAGGGCACCGACCGCGACCTCGTCTCGCGCGTCCCGAACGCCGTCGCCGCGGCCTTCATCGAGCAGCGGCGGGAGGTCCAGAAGACCGAGGTCCGGAGCACCGTCTCCTTCCTCCGCGAGCAGAGCGACGTCCTCCGCACCGAGCTCGACTCGGCCGAAGCGGAGCTCCGGACGTTCCGCGAGGGCGAGCAGATCGTGGCGCTCGGCACCGAGGCGGAGGAGCAGGTGAAGCGCCTGGCCGAGCTCGAGGCGCAGCGAACCCAGCTCGACGCCGAGCGCTCGGCCCTCGCGAACCTCATGGCCGACCTCGACTCCGGGACCGGGGTGCCCGACTACCGGCGGCTCGCCGCCTTCCCGACCTTCTTCCGGAACGAGGCCGTGGGGGCGATGCTCGAGCAGCTCACCCTCGCCGACGCGCGCCGCACGCAGCTCCTAGCCCGCCTCACGCCGGCCCATCCCGACGTCGTCGCAGTGGACCGGGAGATCGAGGGGCTCGAGAGCCAGCTCGGGAGCATCGGGCGGAACTACCTCCGGTCCCTGAACGACCAGGTCGCCTCGCTCGACGCCGTGCTCGGCCGGTTCGGCGACGAGCTCGAGCGGATCCCCGAGCGGGAGATCCGCTTCGCCCGGCTCGAGCGGAAGGCGCAGCTGATCGGCGAGCTGTTCACGCTCCTCCAGACCCGCCTCAAGGAGGCTGAGGTCGCCGAGGCCGTCGAGGACGCGGCCGTCCGCGTCGTCGAGGCGGCGATCCTCCCGCGCGAGCCCGTCCGTCCGCGGCCGGTCCGGAACCTCGCCCTCGCCGCCGTGCTCGGGCTCATGCTCGGCGTCGGCGTCGCCTTCGTACGCGAGTACATGGACACCCGCGTCCACGGCTCCGACGACGTCGAGGCGATGTTCGGGATCACGCCGATGGGGCGGATTCCCGTCCTCCAGGGCCTCAACGGCGCCCGCGGCCCCGATACGCTCGTCGCGATCCGCGACGGCCACTCCGTGGCGGCCGAGGCCTACCGCACCCTGCGCACGAACGTCCGCTACGTTCGGGGCGGGGAAGGGGCACGCGAGATCCTCGTCACGAGCGCCGGCCCCCGGGAGGGGAAGTCCCTGACGGCCGCCAACCTCGCCGCCGCCTTCGCCCAGCAGGGCTTCTCGACCGTGGTCGTGGACGCCGACATGCGCCGCCCCGTTCTGCACGCGCAATTCGGGGTCGAGCGGACGCCCGGCCTCGGCGACGTGCTCGCGGGGAAGGCCACGCTCGAGGAGGCGGTCGTCGCGACGGAGGTGAACGGGCTCCACTTCCTGCCCGCCGGGACTCACCCCCCGAACCCCGCCGAGCTCCTCGGCTCGCCGCGCATGCGCGAGGTGATCCACGGGCTCCGCGAGCGGTTCGAGTGCCGGGTGTTCGACTCGCCGCCCACGCTCGCCGTCACCGACGCCGCCGTGCTCGGCCCCCGGCTCGAGGGCGTGCTGCTCGTGGTGCGGGCGGAGAAGGCGGAGCGCGACGCGGTTACGCTCGCCGTCACCCAGCTCCGGCACGTCGGAGCGCTCGTCCTCGGCGTCGTCCTCAACGACGCGAAGGCGGACGGC
>JAWOIN010000165.1:0-9653 GCA_046484665.1 Gemmatimonadota bacterium | reverse complement strand
AATTTGTCTCGCGCATGGATTCGAGCCGGCGGCGCTCAGCGTGCGCGACCACGGGGAGGTCGAGGAGCGTTGCGACACCGTGGTCTGGGACCCCGCCGCTCCGCTGGTGGAGGAGCTTCGCGCGGTGAAGGGTCCCGACGAGGTGACCCGGATCGAGGAGGCCGTTCGGATCGCGGAGCGTGCGCTGGCCGACACGCTCGGGACGGTCCGGGCGGGGATGATGGAGCGGGAGCTCGCGGCGGAGCTGGAGCACCGGCTCCGGCGGGCCGGATCGGGACCGCTGCCGTTCGAGCCGATCGTCGCCAGCGGCCGCCGGTCCGCGCTGCCGCACGCCCGTCCCGGCGACGCGCGGCTCGCGGAAGGCGATCTCCTGCTGCTCGACTTCGGCGCATCGAGCGGCGGCTACTGCTCCGACATCACCCGGGCGTTCGTCCTCGGGTCGCCCGCTCCCTGGCAGGTGGAGCTCCACGGGGCGGTCCGGGACGCGTGTCTCCTCGCGGTCGGAGCGGTGGCCTCGGGGGCCGCGGTGCGGGAGGTGGACGCCGCAGCGCGGGAGCACCTGGGACGGCTCGGCCTCGCCGACAGGTTCGGTCACAGCACAGGGCACGGGATCGGTCTCGAGGTCCACGAGTCGCCCCGGATCCACGCCAGGGTCGACGAAGCCCTTCGGGCCGGAAACGTGGTCACGATCGAGCCCGGCGTGTATCTTCCCGGTCGTGGCGGGATCCGGATCGAGCAGGACGTCCTCGTCGAGGCGGACGGGGGCCGGGTCCTGACGACCGCTTCCACGGACCTCCTCGAGCTCTGAACACGGGTATATGGCGGACACATCGAACTTCCGCAACGGCATGGTGATCGAGATGGAGGGGAACCTCTGGCAGATCACCTACTTCCAGCATGTGAAGCCCGGCAAGGGCGGCGCCTTCGTCCGCACCAAGCTCAAGAACGTCCTCACCGGGGCGGTCGTCGACCGCACCTTCCGGTCGGGCGAGAGGGTGACGGAGGTGCGGCTCGTCCGGCGACCTATCCAGTACTCGTACACGGACGGGCACCTGTACTACTTCATGGACATGGAGACGTACGAGATCATCCCCCTCGGCGGCGCCACGATCGGCGAGGACCAGCTCCATTACCTCCAGGAGAACATGGAGTGCGAGGGCCTGACGCGTGACGGAAGGGTCCTCACCGTGGAGCTCCCGCAGTTCGTGGAGCTCGAGGTGGTGGAGACGGACCCGGGGGTCCGGGGAGACACGGCCCAGGGCGGCACCAAGCCCGCGAAGCTCGCGACGGGCGCGGTCGTCCAGGTCCCGCTGTTCGTGGAAAGGGGGGAGGTGATCCGGGTGGACCGGACGGCCGACAAGTACCTCGAGCGGGTGAACCGATGATCGATCTCGCCTGGCTGCAGCGCCTCATCGAGATGGTGGAGGCGTCCAGCCTCGACTCGATCGAGATCTCGAAGCGGTTCGGGACGCGGATCCGCCTCGCGAAGTCGCCTCCCGTCCACCTCGTGGCGGGAGGGTCATCGTCCGGCTCGCTTCCCGCCGTGGCGGCGGGTGGAGCCTCCTCGTACGCCCCTCGGAACGAGCGCGGTCGGGAGGCGGGTGTCGCCGGAGAGGAGGCGCCGGCGGACGACGCGGTCGGCTTCGCCGAGGTCGCCTCACCGATGGTGGGGACCTTCTACCGGGCTCCGGCCCCCGACGCCCCGCCCTACGTGGAAGTCGGGGACCGCGTCTCGAAGGGGCAGACGCTCTGCATCCTCGAGGCGATGAAGCTGATGAACGAGCTCGAGTCCGAGGTGTCCGGGTTCATCCGGGAGATCCCGGTGGACAACGCGGAGCCCGTCGAGTACGGCCAGGTCCTGTTCCGGATCGAGCCGGCCTGAGCGCGCCCGTGTTCGACAAGATCCTGATCGCCAACCGCGGAGAGATCGCTCTCCGCGTGATCCGGGCCTGCCGCGAGCTCGGAATCCGGACGGTGGCCGTCTACTCCCAGGCCGATCGGGACTCGCTGCACGTCCGCTTCTCGGACGAGGACATCTGCATCGGTCCGCCGCCCGCGCGCGAGAGCTACCTGAACATTCCCCGGATCGTGGCGGCGGCCGAGATCTCCGGGGCCGACGCGATCCACCCCGGGTACGGCTTCCTGGCGGAGAACGCGGAGTTCGCGGAGATCTGCGAGCGTTCCGGCATCACGTTCATCGGCCCCACGGCCGAGCAGATCCGGCGGATGGGAGACAAGGCGGAGGCCCGCCGCGCGATGACGGCCGCGGGAGTTCCCGTCGTGCCGGGATCCGCGGACGAAGTCGAGTCCGTCGAGCAGGCCCGAGCGGAGGCGGAGAGGATCGGCTTCCCGCTGATGATCAAGGCGGCGGCGGGCGGCGGCGGGAAGGGAATGCGGGTCGCCGCCTCTCCCGACGACCTGGAGAAGCAGTTCGCGATGGCCCGGAACGAGGCGTCGGCGTCCTTCAACGACCCGCGCGTCTACCTCGAGCGGTACGTGCACGCGCCCCGGCACGTGGAGATCCAGCTGCTGGGAGACCGGCACGGAAACCTCGTCCACCTCGGGGAGCGGGACTGCTCCGTGCAGCGCCGCCACCAGAAGCTGATCGAGGAAGCCCCGAGCCCGGCGCTCACGCCGGAGCTGCGGGCGGCGATGGGCGAGGCCGCCGTGCGGGCCGGAGGGGCGATCGGCTACTCGAGCGCGGGCACCGTCGAGTTCCTGCTCGACCCGGACGGCTCGTACTACTTCATGGAGATGAACACGCGGATCCAGGTCGAGCACCCGGTGACGGAGGCGGTCACGGGTGTCGATCTCGTGAAGGAGCAGATCCGGTCGGCGGCCGGCGACAGGCTTCGCCTCGAAGGTCCGCCGCCGATGCGCGGGCACTCGATCGAGGTCCGGATCAACGCGGAGGACCCCGAGCACGACTTCCGGCCGTCGCCTGGCGCGATCACGGCCTATCACGCCCCGGGCGGACCGGGGGTGCGGGTGGACTCGCACGTCTACGCGGGGTACCGGGTGCCTCAGCACTACGACTCGCTGATCGGCAAGCTGATCGTGCACGCGGCTACGCGAGAGGAGGCGATCGGACGCGCCCTCCAGGCGCTCGACGAGTTCATCATCGAGGGCGTCCACACCACGATCCCGTTCCTCCGGAGCGTCCTGCGGCACCCCGAGTTCCTGGCCGGCCGGGTGGACACGGGCTTCCTCGCGCGGCACATGGACGTCGGACCGGCCCGCGGCGCGGCGCCGGCCTGAGCCGCGGGATGCGGCCGCGATGAGCGAACGGCAACGCGCGGAGGCGCTCGGCGTGGGACTGCTCGCCCTGGGGGTGCTGCTCGTCCTCGCGATCCTCCCCCCCATCCTCGCCGGCGGCGACGCGGAATCGAACCTGATCGGACCGGTCGGCGGGCTCATTCACGGCGCCCTCGTCTTCCTGTTCGGCGGAAGCGCGATCCTCGTCGCGGTGCCGGCCTTCGTGTGGGGACTCGAGCGGCTTTCCGTCCTCAGCCGCGAGTCGGCGATCCGCTGGTCCGTGTTCTGCGGCGGCTCGATCCTGTTTCTCCCCGCCGCATGGTGGCTGGCTGGGAGATCGCTCGAGCGCGACCCGGTCGGCGCGGGCCGGCTCGGCGCCGGAGTCGGGGCGGCGCTCGTGGCGGCGTTCGGCACGGTGGGAGCGTGGCTGATCGTGGGCGCGGTCCTGCTGGCGCTCGCCGTCCTCTCGTTCGGCTGGTCGCCTACCCGAAGCGCCGGCGCGGCGGGGCGGGGGGCGCGCGGGGCGGCCGTCGCGGCCGGACGCGGGCTGGTCGGCGTGTCGCGGCGGGTGGGGGCGGCGCTGCCGCGGCGGTCCGGACCGCCGGAGGGGGCCGAGACGCCCTGGGAGAGAGCGCGGGCGGCGACGCCGGAGCCGGAGTCCGGAGAGGAAACGGCGTCGGTCGAGGCGCCAGCCGGGCAGGCCTCCGCGGCGTCCGGGACGCCGGAGCGGCCGGCGAGGCGTCGCGGACCGGCCGGCCGGTCCGCCGAGCAGGTCCCGCTCGACCTGCCGGACACGGGAGATCCGTCAGGCGCCGAGCTCCCTCCCCTCGACCTCCTCACCCTTCCGGAGAAGCGGGGCCCGGGTCTCGAGGTGAGCGAGCTGCGGCGACTCGGCCAGGTACTCGTCGAGAAGCTGGCGACCTTCCGCGTGGAGGGCCGGATCGGAGGCTGGACGACGGGCCCGGTGGTGACGCAGTTCGAGGTCGTGCCGGCCGCCGGGGTCAAGGTGGGTCAGATCGCGGCCCTCGCGGACGATCTCGCGCTCGCGCTCAAGGCGCCCTCCGTCCGGATCGTGGCCCCGATTCCCGGCAAGGGCGCGGTCGGCGTGGAGGTCCCGAACCCGGAGCCGGAGATCGTCCACCTCCGCGAGATCCTCGAGGCGCCGGCCTATCTTCGCTCGCGGGCCCAGCTTCCCCTCGCGCTGGGCCGGGACCTGGCGGGCACTCCGTACATGGCCGACCTCGCCCGCATGCCGCACCTGCTGATCGCGGGCGCCACCGGATCGGGAAAGTCCGTCTGCATCAACACGATCGTCACGAGCCTCATCTACCGGTTCGCCCCCCGCGACCTGCGTCTCCTGATGGTCGATCCGAAGATGGTCGAGCTGATCGTGTACAACGACCTTCCCCATCTCCGTCACCCTGTGGTGACGGACAACCACGACGCGGCCGCCGTGCTCCGGTGGACCGTGTTCGAGATGAACCGCCGCTATCAGCTCCTGTCGGCGAACGCCTGCAGGAACGTGGTCGAGCTCAACCGGCGCATCGAGCGGGGCGAAGAGGTCGTGCGCCCCGAAGGCTGGGGGAAAGGCCACTACGCGGACGGCACGCTCCCCTACATCGTGCTGCTGATCGACGAGCTCGCCGACCTGATCATGACGGTCCAGGCGGAGGTCGAGACGCCGCTCGCGATCATCGCCCAGAAGGCTCGGGCGGTGGGCATCCACCTCGTAGTGGCGACGCAGCGCCCATCCGTGAACGTGATCACCGGCCTCATCAAGGCGAACTTCCCAAGCCGGATCGCGTTCCGGGTCGCATCGAAGACGGACAGTCGGACGATCCTCGATCAGAACGGGGCCGAGAGCCTGCTCGGGAACGGGGACATGCTGTTCCTGCCGCCGGGCGAGTCGGACCCGCACCGGATTCAGGGCGCCTTCCTCTCGACGGCGGAAACGGAGGCGCTGGTCGACTGGTACCGGCAGCGGTTGCGGGAGCCCGACGTGCGACTCGTGCCCGCCGGGGAGTCGGACATCCTCGAGGAAGTCCGGGAGCTCGAGATCGAAGGGAGCCAGGTCGACGTCGGCGAGCAGGTCCTCACGGACTGGGACCCGTACTTCCGGAAGGCGGCGGAGATCGTGATCAACGCGGGGTCCGGCTCCACGAGCCTCCTCCAGCGGCGCCTGAAGATCGGCTACGGGAGGGCGGCCCGGATCGTCGACCAGCTCCACTCGGCCGGCGTGCTCGGTCCCGCGGACGGCTCGAAGCCGCGGGAGGTGCTCGTGTCGCACGAGCAGCTCGACGCCCTGATGCGCGGAGAGGACCTGCAGGAGGAGGGGTGACGTCCGCCTCTCCCGCGGAACGCCCTCTCCCCGCCCGGGGTACCGGCTGCCCTGAGACGACGGCGCGCGAGGCGCCGTCCCGAGCATCCGAAGGCGGGCACCGCATGATCATCCGAGCACGATCGGAACCGGGAATGCACGGGCGGGTCCGGGCGCTCGCCCGTCGCCTCGTCGGGTCCTCCCTCGTCCTCGCCGCGGGACTCGTCGCGGCCCCGGTCGGCGCTCCGGCCCAGCAGCCATCGGGCGCGCCGGACGTGCGCGATCTCCTGGGCCGGGCGGAGTCGCGCTACGAGGCGCTCTCCTCGATGCGCGCGGAGTTCGACCAGACGATCGAGATCCCGCTCCTCGGCCGGAAGCGCTCGGGCACCGGGCACTGGTATCAGAAGGGCCGCGGCCGCTTCAAGATGGAGTTCACGGAACCGGAGGGCGACCTCATCGTGGCCGACGGGGCGAGCCTCTGGCTCTACTACCCCAGCACCCACCCCGGCCAGGTGATCCGCAGCACGATCGACGCGAACGTGACCGGCGCTGGGATGGTGGACCTCCAGGGGAGGATCTTCGAGGAGGCCGCCGCCGCGTACGACGCCGAGCTGATCGGCCGGGAGGACGTGGAGGGCAACTCGACCTGGCTCGTCTCGCTCACCCCCCGGGGCGCCTCGCCCTATCGGAAGGTGCGGGTCTGGATCGGCGCGGTCGACCACCTCGTCCGCCGGTTCGAGATCGTCGAGGAGAACGAGACGATGCGGACGGTCGTGCTGCGCGACCTCCGCCCGGACGCGCGGATTCCGGATGACGTGTTCCGGTTCGCGCCGCCGCCGGGCACCGACGTGTTCGAGGGCTGATGGGCGTTCGCGCCCCATGAGGCTCGGCGTTGTCAGCCTCGGCTGCGACAAGAACACGGTCGACTCGGAGCGGATCGTGGCGGCGCTCGCCGCCCACGGAGCCGAGGCGGTCGGCGACCTGGCGTCCGCGGACGTGATCCTCGTGAACACCTGCGGCTTCATCGATGCGGCGAAGGAGGAGTCGATCCAGGCCCTCCTCGAGGTGAGCCGCCTCAAGGACGAGGGCCGGTGCCGGGCCGTGGTCGCCCTCGGCTGCCTGGTCGAGCGGTACCGGGACGAGCTCGAGCCGGAGCTTCCGGAGGTCGACCTGTTCATCGGCCTGCGCGACGTGGACCGGCTGATTCCGTCGCTCCGGGAGCGGGGCCTGATCGGGGGACCGGTCGAAGACCACCCCGGGGTGCGCGTTCCCCTCACCGACCGGCGGCACGTCCGCTACCTGAAGGTGAGCGAGGGTTGCGACCACGGCTGCGCGTTCTGCGCGATCCCCCTGTGGCGGGGCCGTCATCGCTCGTTCGGCCTCGAGCAGCTGGTCGAGGAGGCGCGGCGGCTCGAGGCGCAGGGTGCCGTCGAGCTCAACCTCGTCGCGCAGGACCTGGCGCACTTCGGCCGGGAGCGGCGGGACGGAACGGATGTTTCGGCTCTCCTGCGACGCCTCCTCGACGAGACGGCGATTCCCTGGTTTCGCCTCCTCTACATCTACTCGGCGGGTCTGCGGCTGCCGCTCGTGGAGCTGATCGCCTCGGAGCCCCGCGTGCTCCCGTACATCGACATGCCGATCCAGCACTCGGCCGACCCCGTTCTCCGCGCAATGCGGCGCCCCGAGCGACGCGACACCCTGCGGGAGAAGGTCGCCTGGCTCCGGTCGTCGATTCCCGACCTCACGCTCCGCACGACCGTGCTCGTGGGCTTCCCGGGTGAGACGGACGAGGACTTCCGATCGCTGCTCGAGTTCCTTGAAGAGACGGAATTCGACCGGTTGGGCGGATTCGCCTTCTCTCCGCAGGACGGCACGCGGGCGGCCGCGATGGAGGAGCAGTTCCTGCCCGAGGGCCTCGCGCAGGAGCGTCTCGAGGAGCTGCTTGAGGTCCAGCGGGCGATCAGCGCGAGGCGGCACGCGCGCGAGGTCGGATCCCGGACGGAGGTCATCGTCGACCGGGCGGAGGCGGGAGTGCAGGGCCGGACGAAGGGCCAGGCCGACGACGTCGACGGCGTCACCGAGCTGGTCGGCGCTGGCTCCGGCGGCCGTCATCCGGGCGGCGACGCGGCGGACCGGCTCGCGCCGGGCGCGATCGTCGAGGCCGAGATCACCGCGGCCCACGACTACGACCTCGAGGCCCGGTTCCTGCGCGTTCTGCGGCCCGCCCCGCGGCGGCTCGGCGGCGCGGAGCCGAGCGCCGCGCCGGTAGCCGGCGGCCGCCGGGGCCTTCCGATCGCGCCGCTCGGCCTCGAGAGCGGGTATGGTCGCTGAGCCGCCGGACCGCTTCCGACAGCGCCGGCCGGGACCGGGTTCAGGCTCCGCGCTGGCATCGCTCCTCCTCGCGCTCCTCATCCCGTCTACGGTCGGGCGCCCGGCGTCCGCCGGGGAACCGTCGCCCGATCCCAGTGGACGGGAACCCCTGATCCGTGTCGGCGTGCGGGTCGGGGTTGGCTCCGCGACGGTCGCCGCTCCCGGCGGGCTGGCGCTCTCCGACGCCCAGACGGGTCGCGCTCTCGGGCGCGTCGAGGGCGGGAAAGACCTGGAGGTCCGGCGGGACGGAGGGGCGCTCAGCATCGCCGGGGACGGGCTGGAGACCTCGGGCCCCGTGTTCGCGCTGCGCGTCGACCCGGAGGGGACGGTCACGGTCGACGGAGAGGCGTACCGCGGTCGGCTCGAGCTGATCGCGGTGGAGGACTCCTGGGTCAGCGTCGTCAACGTGCTCCCGATCGAGGAGTACCTGCTCGGGGTCGTCCCGCTCGAGATCGGGCCACGCGGCCCGGCCGAGATCGCCGCGGTGGAAGCGCAGGCGGTGGCGGCGCGCACGTACGCGATCGCCCATCTCGGAGGTCACGAGGAGATGGGGTTCGACGTGTTCGCCACGGTCGAGGACCAGGTCTACGGCGGCGTCGCGGTCGAGCGAGACGAGGCGACGGCGGCCGTGCGCTCGACGGCCGGGCGGATCCTGACCTCGGACGGCCTTCCGATCCGGGCGTACTACCACTCCACCTGCGGCGGCCGCACGGCGCCGGTGGAGGAGGTCATGGACCGTCCCGGCGCTCCCTACCTCCGCTCCGTGGCGGACACGGCGCCGGACGGGTCCGCCTGGTGCGCGATCTCCCCCCGCTTCCGCTGGACGGAGACGTGGTCCCCCGAGGAGCTGAACGGCCGGGTCCGGGACGAGCTCGCCCGGATGTTCGGGGCGGAGCCGGGACGGATCGGCCCGCTCGAGCGGGTCCGGATCACGGAGAGGACCGGAGGCGGCCGGGTCCGGGCGGTCTCGTTCGCCGGGCCACGCGCCGAGCTCGCGGTCGAGCGACTGGACATTCGCTTCGCGCTCCGCGACGCGGCCGGCCGGATCCTCGGCTCGACGGACTTCGAGATCGCGCCGCGCGCCGACGGGGCGCTCGAGCTCCACGGCCGCGGCTACGGCCACGGGGCGGGCATGTGCCAGTGGGGCGCGATCGCCAGGGCGCGCGCCGGACAGACGTACGGAGAGATCCTGGCGGCCTACTATCCCGGCGCGGAGCTGACGCGGGTATACTGAACCGCGCGGGCGACAACGACGCGAGCGCACGAACGAGGAGGAGAGCATGAGGATCGGAACCCGGGGGAAGGCGGTCCGGATCGCGGCACTCGCGATCGGGCTCGCGACATGGATGGGGATCGGAGAGGCGCGGGCCCAGGTGTCGCTCGAGGACTACGACTACACGAATCTCGGCCTGCGCGCGATCGGCGCCGAGCTCGTGCGGGCCGACGCGATGCAGACCGACGGCACGCTCGGAGTCGGCATCCGGGCCGATCTCGGATACGCGGGCCCGTACGTGCGGATCGTACCGCGGGCCTCCCACTGGAAGGCGGACGTCAAGGATGGCGAGGTCCTCAAGCTGCAGGAGCAGCTGCAGGAGACGTGCGCCGAGCCCTGCGTGATCCGACTCGGGACGATCGACCGGTCGGCCTGGATTGTCGGTCTGGACGCGCAGTGGGTCCCCCTCCAGACCTCGCTGCGGCCGTATCTGGGAGC
>JAWOIN010000188.1:0-18415 GCA_046484665.1 Gemmatimonadota bacterium | reverse complement strand
GGCCGCGCCGATGTTGCTCGAGTACCGGACTACTTCCGCCACCGACAGAGTGTCGTAGCCGTGCACGTCGCGGATCGTCCGGTAGGGCGTGCGCCACTCGCCGTGCTCCACGTAGACCCTGTCCTCGAGCGACGCGCGGCCTTCCTGGAGCAGGGTGGCCAGGAGGAAAGGCTTGACCGTGGAGCCCGGCTCGTAGGGGTCCGTGAACGCCGGAATGCCGAAGCCCCCGTCCCTGCGCCGACTCGCCACCGCGAGAAGCTCCCCGGTTCGCGGGTCGGCCATCAGCACGTCCCCGCCCGACGCTCCCGTCTCCTCGAGGGCGCGGGACAGGGCTCCCTCCGCGATCTCCTGCAGCTGCACGTCGATCGTCAGGTACACGTCCCTGCCGGGCCGCGGGGGCCTGGCGCGGGCATCCCGCGCCGGGTAAACCTCTCCGCGTCCGTCGCGCCGGAACACGACCTCTCCCTCCGTCCCGGCGAGCAGGCTGTCGAGGACGTACTCGAGGCCGGTCCGGCCCCGTCCCCGCTCGTCCACGCTTCCGAGCAGGCTCCGCGCGATCGATCCCTCCGGGTACGCGCGCGTGACGACGGGCTCGAAGTGCACGCCCGATCCGACGCCCTCCTCGAGAGCGGCACGGATACGACCGTCGACGCGCCCGATCGGGATCCAGCCCCCGTCCTCTCGACTCAGCCGGGCGCGCGAGCGCGCGCCGAGCTCGACCGTGCGCACGATCGCCTCGACGGCCGCCGCCCGGTCCCGCGCCTCCGCGGGCGCGAAGTAGGCGTCGTACTCCTCCCGCGACACGGCAAGCGGCCGACCGTGGCGGTCGAAGATGCCGCCGCGCGCCGCTGGCAGGGTGTCCCGTCGGACCGTCTGGTCGGTCGCCCTTCCCTTCCAGCGCTCGGACTGGACGAGCTGCACCTGGGCTGCCCTGGCTGTGACCGTCGCCCCGGCGATGACGACGAGGAGCGACAGGAAGCCGCAGCGCCGGGTGTGCGTCCTGGTCAGTTGGTTCCGACCCGTCTTCCTCTTCATCGGTCTTCGCTTCCGGCGTCGGTCGGCGCCGTCGTGTCGGGCAGGTAGAGGATCTCCCCTTCGTGCGCCGGGCGGAGACCCATGCGTTCGGCGACCGTGAGGATCCGACGTCGGGAGGCCAGCGAGTCCACCCGGACCACCTCTTCCGCCGCCTGCGCCTCGGCCGCCCGCTCGGCGCGCTGGAGGTCCGCGAGCTCCCGGGCGATTCGCGTCCCGTCCGCGCTCCTGCGGACCGAGACGCCGAGCGACACGATCAGGGCGACCGTGGACACGAGCACCAGCGCGCGGCGCCGGCCGCTCCCGACCCGTCGGACGCGGCTCACGCCGCCTTCTCCCAGGCCCGGAGACGGGCGCTGCGCGCCCTCGGGTTCCGCGCCAGCTCGGAGGCGCCCGGACGCACCGGCTTGCGGGTCAGCGTCCGGCCGAGGGGCACGCCGCGACACCGGCACTCGGGGAGCTCCGGCGGGCAGATGCAGGCGCGGCTCCACTCGCGGAACGCGTCCTTCACCCGGCGGTCCTCGAGCGAGTGATAGGAGATGACGGCGAGTCGACCGCCGGCCGTCAGCAGGCCGAGGATCGCGTCGAGCGCTGCGTCGAGAGCGGTCATCTCGTCGTTCACCTCGATCCGCAGGGCCTGGAAGATCCTCGCCTTGCTCCGGGCATCCGCGCCCGGGCCGAGCACTCTCGTGATCGCCGCCACGAGGTCGTCCGCAGTCCGCAGCGGCGCCGTGCGCCTGCGGCGCGTCACCTCTCTCGCGAGGGCGCGCCACCGGCGCTCCTCGCCGTATTCCCGGAAGATCCGTCCCAGCTCGGCCTCGTCGGCCGAGTTCAGCAGGTCGGCCGCGGTTCTCCCTCCACCGGTTGTCCCGCCCATCCGCATGTTCAACGGTGTGCTCCGGCGGAAGGAGAAACCGCGTACCGTCTCGTCCATCTGGTGCGAGGACACCCCGAGATCGAGCAGGGCCCCGCTCAGGCCGTGTATTCCGATCCGGTCCGCGACGATCGCAGCCGCATCCCGGAAGTCTCCCTCGATCAGCGTCACCCGGTCCGCCCAGCGGGCGAGCCGTCGCGCGGCGGCGGCCAGCGCCTCGGGATCGCGGTCCACCCCGATCAGGGAGATCCCCGGATCCGCCTCGAGCAGCCGCTCGGCGTGTCCTCCGCCACCCACCGTTCCGTCCAGGAACGCGCCGCCACGCCCGGGCGCCAGAAGCGCGATCACCTCTTGCGCGAGAACCGGCTCGTGCGCGAACCCCTCCGTCACGGGCCCGGTCGCCCGCCGTCCGTCAGGCGAAGATCCCGGCGAACAGGTCGCCGTAGTCGCCGGCCGCTCCGTCCACCGCGCGCCGGAACGTCTCCGGGTTCCAGACCTCGATCTTGTCGATCGCTCCGACGAGCTGGGCTTCGGCGCCGATCCCCGCGAGCTCCCGCAGCCGCTCCGGGATCAGGATCCGTCCCTGCTTGTCCGGCATCAGCTCGACCGCGTTCGCGGTGACGCCGAGCAGGAAGTGCCTCGACCTCGGCGTGCGTCGCGCGTGCTCCCGCAGCCGCGCCTCGACTTCGGTCCAGGTCTCCGCGGGATAGAGCGTGAGGGCGTCCGGGTGCACCTGGATCAGGACGAAGGGTGCCGTCTCCGCGCGGCCCTTACGGAAGGCCGCGGGCAGAGTCACGCGTCCCTTCTCGTCGACCTGATACAGGTAACTGCCGAGAAAGCCGCCCAATTCGCCCCATCAGGACTGGATGTGAGAAATCCCCACAGTTTCCCACTTTTCCCCACTGCGCCCCATAGTAGGGACCTGATATGGGAGGCGCAACCCCACCCCCACCACCCGCTCCGGGAGGAGCGGGCGCCCGGATGCGCGAGCGCCCGGCGAGGTCTTCGCCGGGCGCTCCGCCGCCGCTCGCGCGACGGATCCGGTGCGGGGGGCGCCGTCCGGGAGGACGGCGCGCCGCTTTACCTGCAGGCCTTCCTGATGATCTGCTGCTGCCGGTACAGGTAGACGTCCGTGCTCTGGCGGATGTCCGATTGCGCCTTCGGCTGCTCCTCGCCCGCGCGGTTCAGGTTGGGGAGGACCTGCTCGAACCTCGACAGGGCTCTGCGCGCCGGCTCGCAGGCTTCCGCCGCCTCGTTCGACGCGTCGATCTGCACGCCCTGCTGGTAGTAGGCGTACGCCGTGAAGAAGTAGAGCTGGTCACGCGTCCGGCCCGGCCTCGCGAACTCCGCCCCGACCCGGAACATCCGGATCGCCTCGTCGTACTGGCCGGCCTTGAAGGATTCGTTGTAGCCGCGGCTGAGCATCTGTCCCGCCACGACGTCCTGGTCCGTCCCCTCTTCGACCGCCCGCCGGAGATCCGAGATCGCCGCCTCCGACTGGCCCGCCGCCAGCTTGAAGAAGCCGCGGCGCGCGTAGGCGTTCGGATACGCCGGGTCCAGCTCGAGCACCTTGTTCATCGCCGCGACGGCTTCGGCCGAGCGATCACAACGGTTGTAGACGTCCGCGCTCACCGACCAGAGCTGCGGGTCGTTCGGCATCGCCCCCTGTGCCCGCGTGGCGAAGTCCAGCGCCCGCGTGCAGTCGCCGAGGTTGAGGTGGGCCGCGATCACGTTCCGGAGCAGCTCCGGCTTCGTCTCCTCGCCCCGCAGTTCCAGCACCTTCTCGTACGCCACGACGGCCCGCCGGACGGATTCGACGTCGGTGATCGTCGCCTCGGCTCCCTGCTCGTCGCCGGCCGCCGTCCCCTTCTGGAGGGAGACGTTGCCGAGGTACTCCCAGAGGTCGGGGTTGGCGGGATCGACCGCGACGCCTTCCTCGAGGAGCGCGAGCGCGGGGTCGTAGGCCCCGGCCTTCGCGAGCTCGAACGCGACGTTCATGCGGACGCTCGCGTCGCCGGGATTGAAGTTCAGGTACTCGCGGTAGAGCTCGGTGGCCCGCTCGGTGTTCCCGCGCTTCGCCTCCGTGAAGGCGAGCGACTGGAGGGCCAGCACCTCGGCGGGGTTCTCGCTGACGACGGCCTCGAGGTCCTCCCGGGCCTGGTCCCACTGCTCGAGGCCCATGTAGGCGCGGCCGCGCAGGTAGTGGCCCGTCGTCGAGCCGGGATTCCGCGTCAGCGCGTCGTCGCAGTTCCGCAGCGCATCCTCGTACTGCTGGGCGCTGAGGTAGTCCTGGCAGAACAGCAGCGCCCGCTGGTACTCCACCTGGCCCTCGAACGCCTTCACGATCACGCCGGCGGCTTCCTGAATCTGGTCCTTGCCGTCGCCGGCCACCGTGAACGCGGGAACCTCGAGCTGGTCGCCGCTGCGGGGATCGACGAACGAGACGTCGACCGCGTTCCCGCCGCCGCTCCGGGCCACCTCCCCGTACATCACGAGGTCAGCGTCGAGCCGGCCGGCGAGCTGCCGCCACTGGATCAGACCGAGGTCCGCCTCGTTCAGCTTCAGCCGGCGCAGCTCGTCCCGCACCGTGTTGCCCTCGATCGCCGTGAGCGTCGGAAATTCCCGCAGCCGCTTCTGGACCTCCTCGGACACCTTTCTGCCGAAGTCCTTGTTCACCCCGTTGCCCGCCTTGAGCGGAGCCACGAGAACCCGCGCGCGCCCGCCGGAGCCGCCGTTGCCCTCCTGCGCGACCGAAACGCCGGCCTGCGCAAGGGTCAGGCCGAGCGCCGCGGCGAGGCTCAGCGCGAGTCGGATCGTGCTTCGTGCAGCTCGGTCCATGCTACCGTCCTCGAGTTTGTCCCGTCCGTGGCGGGGCCGACGCCCCCCGCCTGATTCTTAGGACACTCCGCGTCGACCCTATGTTCCGCCCCGCTCCGCGGGGAAACGCGCCACGCGCCGGTCGGGTCGCCCGCCACCGAGTGGGCGAAGCAGGATTCGAACCTGCGACCTCCTGCTTGTAAGGCAGGCGCTCTGGACCGACTGAGCTATTCGCCCCTGCTCCCGGGCGTCGGCATTGCGCCGCCGCCCCCGCGACGGAGGCCGACGAGCAGCCCCGCCGGGATCAACACGAAATACCCCGCCGAGAGCAGGAGCGGGGCTGCCGTGACCGATCCGCGGTCCAGCTGCACGTACCCGAGAAGGACGGCCACGACTCCCGCGGCGAGAAGCGCCCAGTTCACGGGTCGCATGCCCCCGAGTCGTGGACGTTCGTCCGTCGCCCCGGCGGGTCCCGAGCGAGACTTGTCCATTCCGAAAGATTATCCCTGCCCTCGCTCGCCGTCAACGAACGCATCGCCGGTACCGGGCTCCTCGGGAACCGCTGGTGGACCGGGCGGCCCGCGCTCGGTTCCGTTCCCCCCCGGCCCTTCTCCCTCGACGACGGACCAGGGTCCCGGCACGTCGCCCTCGAGCGCCTCCTGCGCCCGCATGTCCGCGATCCGCCTTCGGTCGGACCGGGCCCGGCGAAGGGACACGGTCAGGACGAGCAGCGTGACGAGGAGCCAGAACACGCCGGCCCGCGAGAGCAGGTAGAGCCAGCCGTAGCGGTCCATCACGGAGGTCCTCCACCGCCTCTCGAACTGCTCCTCCGTCACCCCGTATACCTCCCGGAGCGCCGCGTCCACCGTCGCCCCGGAGCGGAGGGCGAGAAAGAACGCCTGCAGGCCGGCATCCCCTCCCGCGCCCCACAGCTCCTGAACCACCGTGTAGGAGAGCAGGTAGGCGAGCCGGACGTCCTCGGCGTTCGAGCGGAACCGGAGGTCGACGTCGCGCAGGGTGCCGGCGCCGCCTCGGAACAGGTTGATCTGGATCCGCCAGGCATCGCCCCACGACCAGGCTCCCGAGGCGAGCTGCGCGTACCCCTCGTGCAGCCAGCGCGGCGCCCTCCCTCCCGCCGCCGCGTGGACGAGCAGGTGCGCGAGCTCGTGTCGGAACACCGCGCGGAGCGAGGACAGCGGCTCGAGCTCCGAGCCCGCGCGCAGCGCGATCCGGCGCCCCGCCGGGTCCGCCGTGCCCGCGACCCAGCGCTCCGCCCGGGCGAGTCCCTCCTCGCTCAGCTCGGCCAGGTCGCGGACCACGTACAAGGCGACCGTGTCCGCGAGCCATCGCCCGGGCTCGCCCAGCCCAGGGAACGACCGCCAGGCGGCAGGGTCCGAGGCGATCCGCGCGGCGACCCCCTCGAGGCCGGGGCTCGCCCGGACCACCACGGGAGGCGAACCCCGGACGGCCGTCTCCGCGGCCGACGGCTCACCGGGCCGCGCTCCGGGCGAGCCGAGCGGGTCGCCACGGTCCGACGCGTCGCAGGCGGCGACCGCGACCAGGAGCGAGGCGATCCCTGCGCGGAACGCGGGGCACGACCGCGACTCGCGCGGGCGGAGCGCGACGGCTCTCACCTCTGCGTGCCGCGGGCCCATTCCACCGCCTCCGCGAGGGGCGCCGGCAGCCGGGACGTGAACGCCAGTCGCTCGCCGGTCACCGGATGCCGGAACGCGAGGCGCGCGGCGTGCAGGAACAGCCGCCCGCACCGACGGACGAGCTCGTCGGCCCACCGTCCTCCGGCGCCCGCGATTCCCCGCTCCCAGCCCCCGCCGTAGACGGGATCCCCGACCAGGGGGTGGCCGAGGTCCGTCAGATGGACGCGGATCTGGTGGGTCCGCCCGGTCTCGAGGCGCACGGCGACGAGGTCGGCGGCCGCCCACCTCTCCAGCCGGCGGAGGTGGGTCACCGCAGGGCGCCCACCCGGGACCACGGCCATGCGCTTGCGGTCGGACGGGCTCCGCCCGATCGGACGGTCGATCGTGGTCTGCTCCGGCTCGAGCCGGCCCCACGCGGCGGCGAGGTAGCCCCTCCCCACCCTGCGCCGGGCGAGGGCCGCCGCGAGGCCACGGTGCGCCTCCTCGCTCTTCGCCACCACGAGCAGGCCGCTCGTGTCGCGGTCGAGGCGGTGCACGATGCCCGGACGCAGCGGAGCACCCACCGGCGAGAGGCGATCCGTGAGCGCCAGCAGCGCGTTCACGAGGGTGCCCGAGGGGTGACCGGGCGCCGGGTGCACGACGAGCCCGGCCGGCTTGTCGACCACGATGAGGTGCGCATCCTCGAACACGACCGGGACGGGAATCCGTTCCGCCGTCAGCTCGACGGCGGGCGGAGCCGGAAACTCCACGTCGAGCCGGTCGCCGGAGCGGGGGTGATAGCTCTTCCGGGCCGGCTCTCCGTTCACGGTAACCCGGCCGTCGGTCACGAGCGCGGCCGCGCGGCTGCGGCTGAGGGAGAGGCGCCCGGCGAGGTACGCGTCCAGCCGTTCCTCGGCGTCCGCCTCGACGTCGATCCGCCGCCGCTCAGGCGGGGGCGGCCCGGTCCCCTTCGTCACGCGCCCCCCGTTCCTCCAACCAGAAAGAGACGAGGAGGAGCACGGCGCCGACGCTCACCGCGCTGTCCGCAAGGTTGAACGTGGGCCAGCGCGCGTCGCCGATGCCCACGTCGAGGAAGTCCACCACGCCGGCCGTGTACCGGAGCCGGTCGAGGATGTTGCCGATCGCGCCCGCCGTGACGAGAGCCACGGCGAACAGCCGCATCACGTCGCGGCGCTGGGTGGAGCGGTAGATCAGCGCCAGGACCACGAGCGCCGCGAGCGCGAGGACGAGGAAGAAGATCCTCGAGTGCTCTCCGATGTTGATGCCGAACGCGGCGCCCGGGTTGTGGGTGTAGGTGAGCCGGAACCAGTCTCCCAGGATCTCGCGCCGCTCATACATCGGGATCGCGCGGACGACCCATTCCTTCGTCAGGTAGTCGAGAAGCACCACGACGCCCACGACCCATGCGAGAAGGGCGCCCTTTCGGACGCCCCCGCTCGCCTCGCCGGCCGGGATCGACCTCGCCTCGATCTCAGCGTGCGACACCCGTCTCCTCCCTCTCCTTGCAGCGAATGCAGAGCCGGGTGTGCGGAAGCGCGTCGAGCCGCTCCATCCCGATCTCGTCGCCGCACTCCTCACAGATCCCGAACTTCTCCGGGTTCCGGTACAGACGACGGAGGGCCTGGTCGATGTGGTAGAGGTAGCGGCCCTCCTTGCTGGCGAACAGGAACGCCTTCTCCCTCTCCATCGCGTCCGTCCCCTGGTCCGCCATGTGGAAGCTGTAGGCGGACAGGTCGCCGTCCGAGGCCTGCAGCGAGCTGGCGAACGACTCGTCGTAGTTCGCGAGCTCCTTGAGGGCCCGCTCCCGCATCTGGACCAGACGCTCCTCGAACTGCTTGAGTTCCTTCTTCTTCATCGAACCCCGCTCTGCTCGGCGCAGTGTTGTCGTATCGTCCCGCACGGCGCGTCAGGCCGTCGTCCTCCGCGTCAGGGCCGCGACCATCGTCTCCCCCTCGACCTCCACCTCGACCCGGTGCTCGAGACGTCCCGCCGCCTCCCGACCGGTCGCGAGGTCGACCGCCAGCGTCTCGCCGCCGATCCAGTCCGCGTGCGCGCGGACCGCGGCTTCGAGCCGGTCCGATCCCGCGATCGCGAGGCGGATCCGGTCGCTGACGTCGAGCCCCGCCTCCCGGCGCAGGCGCTGTACCCGGCTGACCACCTCGCGTGCCAGGCCCTCGGCGATCAGCTCGTCGGACAGCGTCGCGTCGAGCCCCAGCAGGTACCCGTCCCCGGCCTCCACGGTCAGCGCGCCCTTCGCCTCCTCGAGGATCCGGACGTCCGCCGGCTCCACCACGACATCCCTCCCGTCGACCGCCATCGGAACCGGCTCTCCGGCTCGCAGCCGACGCAGCGCGTCGGCTCCCAGCGCCGCGATCCCGCGAGCCACGGCCGGCGTGCCGGCCCCGAACCGCGGTCCGAGCCTGCCGAACTCCGGTTTCGCGGACAGCCGAATAATATCTGCATCACCCGCCGGAAAGACAACCCGCTTCACGTTCAGCTCGTCGCGCAGCACGGCTGTCATCTCCGGCGACAGCCGGCGGCCGGCGGGCAGGACCGCCTGGACGGCCGGCAGCGGCTGTCGCACCCGGATCCCCGCCTCCTCGCGCGCGGCGCGCCCCAGCCGCACGAGGGCCCGCACGTCCTCCATCTCCTCCTCGAGCGCCTCGTCCCGCGCGCCTAGCGGCGTGGGGAAGTCGGACAGATGGGCTGAGCGCCCCTCGAGCTCCCTGTGGAGCCAGTCGGCGAGGAACGGCGCGAGCGGCGCCAGCAGCAGTCCGATCGTCGCCAGCGCCTCGTGCAGCGTCGCGAAGGCATCGCTCGTGCGCAGATCCGCGTCCGCCCCCGGGCGGGTCGCCCAGAACCGGTCGCGGCTCCGCCGCACGTACCAGTTCGAGAGGTCGTCGAGCACGAAGTCCGAGATCCGCCGCGCCGCCCGCGTCAGGTCGTACGACTCGAGGTCGCTCCCGACCGCCCCGACCAGGAAGTCGACCCGGCTGGCGAGCCAGCGGTCCATCGAGCCCCGCTCCGCGAGCGGCGCCGCCCCCGGCGATGCGTGCGACCAGCCCTCGAGCCGGGCGTAGAGCGAGAAGAAACGGTACACGCTGCGCAGGGTGTCGAACAGCTTGCGGTTCGTCTCCCGGATCGCCTCCCTGTCCCAGCGCTTGGGCAGCCACGGGTTGCTCGAGGCGATCAGGTAGTAGCGGATCGCGTCCGCGCCGTGGTCGGCGATCGCTTCCCACGGGTCCACGACGTTCCCGCGGGACTTCGACATCTTCTGGCCCGCCTCGTCGAGCACGAGGTCGTTCACCACGACCGCCCGGTAGGCGGTCTCGTCGAACAGGAGAGTGGAGATCGCGAGCAGCGAGTAGAACCAGCCGCGCGTCTGGTCGACTCCTTCGGCGATGAAGTCCGCCGGGAAGTGCGCCTCGAACGACTCCCGATTCT
This sequence comes from Gemmatimonadota bacterium, assembly GCA_046484665.1. Lineage (GTDB taxonomy): Bacteria > Gemmatimonadota > Gemmatimonadetes > Palauibacterales > Palauibacteraceae > Carthagonibacter. Next base: position 8,593 of record JAWOIN010000188.1, on the reverse strand, counting down.
CGAACGGGTAGTGCCACTGGGCGAACGGCATCGAGCCGGAGTCGAACCAGGTGTCGATCACGGCCGGCACCCGGAGCATCGTCCCGCCGCACCCGTCCCGGGTGCACCCCCAGCTCAGCCGGTCGATCCCGGGCCGGTGCGGATCGAACTCCGCGGGCAGCGGCCCCGCCAGCTCCGCCAGCCGGTCGTAGGAGCCGGGCACCTCGCGGTGCGAGCCGTCCGCGTCGCATACCCAGACGGGCAGCGGCGTGCCCCAGAATCGGTCGCGCGAGATCGCCCAGTCCACGTTGTTCTCGAGCCATTCGCCCATCCGCCCGGCGCCGATCTCAGGGGGGTTCCAGTTGATCGCCGCGTTGTGGGCGAGGAGGCTCTCCCGGACCGCCGTGGTCCGGATGTACCAGGAGTCGCGCGCCATGTAGAGGAGGGGGCTGTCGCAGCGCCAGCAGTGAGGGTAGCTGTGCCGGAGCTTTCCAGACCGGAACAGGAGACCGCGTTCCGCGAGCCGGCGCTCGAGGACCGGGTCGGCGTCCTTGACGAAGGTCCCGCCGACCTCGGCCACCTCCGGCTCGAACCGGCCGGCGTCGTCGATCGGTCTCAGCACGGGCAGCCCGTGAGCGCGACCGAGCTCGAAGTCGTCGGCCCCGAAGGCGGGGGCGATGTGGACGAGCCCGGTCCCTTCCTCGTCGCTGACGAACGCCGCCGGCCACAGCCGACCCGTCGTTTCCGGGTAGGTCGGGACGAGGTCGAACGGCCGCACGTACTCGAGCGCGGAGAGCGCCTCCGGCGAGACGTCCCGCACGATCCGGGCGTCCTCTCCGAACAGCTCCGCCACGCGGGCCCGGCCGAGCACGAACCGCTCCCCGTCCCTCTCGACCTCCACGTAGGGGACTTCCGGTCCGAACGCGACCGCGACGTTCGACACGAGCGTCCACGGCGTCGTCGTCCACACGAGCAGGCTGCGGCCCGGCTCGCCCGCGACCGGGAACCGGACCGTCACGGACGGGTCCGTCCGGTCCTGCCAGCCCTGCGCGACCTCGTGGCTGGACAGGCCGGTGCCGCACCGCGGGCAGTACGGGAGGACCTTGTACCCGAGGTAGAGCAGGCCCTTCCGGTCGATCTCCGACAACGCCCACCACACGGACTCGATGTAGTCCGGCTCGAAGGTGATGTAGGGGTCGTCGTAGTCGAGCCAGTAGCCGATGCGCCGCGACAGGCGTTCCCACTCCTCCTTGTACGTGAAGACGTTCTCGCGGCAGGCCTGGTTGAACCGCTCGATCCCGATTCGCTCGATCTCCGGTTTGCCGGAGATTCCGAGCCTCTTCTCGGCCTCGATCTCGACCGGCAGACCGTGCGTGTCCCAGCCCGCGATCCGCGTGACGTGAAAGCCCGCCATCGCGCGGTGGCGGGCCACGGCATCCTTGATCGTGCGGGAGAGCACGTGGTGGACGCCCGGCTTCCCGTTCGCCGTCGGCGGGCCCTCGTAGAACACGAAGTCGGGAGCTCCCTCGCGCATCCGCAGGCTGCGCCGGAAAGTGTCCTCGCGCTCCCAGAGCCCGAGCACCTCGCGCTCGAGCTCCCCGATCGAGTCCGGCAGGTCGCGATAGGGCATCGTCCTCAGCCCGCGACGGCTTCCCCGCCCGCCACGGCGTCGGAGGCCGGCACATCGGAAGCCGCCGCGCCCGACGATCCCGGACGGGGAGCCGGGTCGCCTTCCCTCTCCTCGCGGGCGAAGCGCCGCTCCTCCTCCTCGAGCTCGGCGAGGTACCGCTCGACCGACGATCGGAGAGAGCGGAGGAAGCCCAGCCGCCGGATCCGCAGGTCCTCGAGGCTCCTGCGGGCGCCCTGCACCGCCAGCTCCGCCTCCCTCCGGATCGACTCGGCCTCGCGCTCCGCCTCGCGCACTTTGAGATCGGCCGACTTCTCGGCCTGGGCGCGCGCCTCCTCGCGGAGCTCCTGGGCCGTCACGAGGGCGTCGTTCAGGGCGCGCTCCCGGTCCCGGAAGGCCGTCACCTGCTCCTGGAGGGAATCGAGCTGCCCCCGGAGGCGGACATCCCGTCCCACCAGCTCGTCGAGCCGGTCGGCCACGAGGTCGAGGAATCCGTCGACCTGAGCGGGGTCGTACCCCCGCACGGCCCTCCGGAAGTCCTCCTTCTTCTTGCGGACGTCGAGCGGCGTCAGCTCCATCATCGCTCCGGCCTCTCTCCCACGAGAACGGTTCCGAGGCGGAGCTCGGTGCTCCCTTCCTCGACCGCGAGCTCGAAGTCGTTGCTCATTCCCATCGACAGGACCGTCCCCTCGAATCCCGGCGCCGCGTCGCGGCAGCTCTCGAGACAGGCGCGGGTGCGCCGGAACACGCTCCGCAGGACCGACTCGTCGCCGGTCTGCGGCGCCATCGTCATCAGCCCGGCCACGCGGAGCGCCGGCAAGGCGCAGATCTCCGCGACCGGCCCCGCCACGTCGTCGACCTCGAAGCCGCCCTTGCTCGTCTCCCCGGAGGCGTTGACCTGCACGAGGACGGGCAGCGGCCCCCGGCCCGCGCGCTCGACCTCGGCCGCCAGCCTGCGGGCGAGCCGAAGCGAGTCGACGGACTCGACGACGTCGAACAGGGCCACGGCGCGGGACGCCTTGTTCCGCTGCAGGTGCCCGACCATGTGCCATGCGACGCCGGCGTCCCCGAGCTCGGCGCGCTTCCGTTCCGCATCGCCGACCCGGTTCTCCCCGATCCGGTCGAACCCTGCCTCCGCGAGCGCGCGGATCGCCGAGGCCGGGTGTCCCTTCGTGACCGGAAGGATCGCCACGCTCCCGGGCTCGCGACCCGCCCGGGCGGCCGCCGCCGCGATCCGGGCGCGGACCTCCGCGATTCTCTCCAGCAGCGCGTCCCGATTCACGGCGGGGAGTCTACACGGCCCGACGGGGACCGGCAACGCGGCACGGCCCGGCCGACGCGGCCCGCCGCTGGTCACGCCGGGACCCGGAACGACGGGAGGCCGGCCGCGGCATCCGCGGCCGGCCTCCAGGGCCTCGCGCCGAAGCGGGAGGCGCTTCGTCAGCTCTTGACCTTGAAGTCGATCCTCTGGGCGACCCACACGCCCACCGGCTTGTCGCGGTTCATGGCCGGCGAGAACCGCATCTGCTCGACGATCTGCTGCGCCGCGTTGTCGAACGCGGGATAGCCGCTCGACTTCTGCACCTGCGACCTCTCGGCCCTGCCGCCCTCGTCGACGAATACCCAGAGCGTGACCTCTCCGCCGATCCCCGCCTCGCGCAGCATGGACGGGTAGAGCCGCTCGAGCAGCCGCTGGATTTCCGTGCCGTTCCTCAGACGGGGCTCCACGTCGCGGGGGATGTAGGACGGCACGTCCTGCGGCCGCGCGCCTTCGGGCGGCGGCGGCAGGTTCTCGACCGGATTGTCCTCGAACGTGGTCGGGGCGATCGTGACGTCCTCATCCATGTCCACGTTCGCCGACACCCGCGGCGTCGCCGGGCGGGCGATCTGCTCGGGCGGCGGCGGGATCTTCACCTCGGGCGGCAGGTCGATCGACACGATCTCGTCGGTGACCGAGCCCATGTCCGCGGCCTGGAGCTGCGGGAACCAGTTGAACAGCGCGAAGTGCAGGAACGTCGCCGCCAAGACCCCGATCCAGGTCCAGGTCGAGTAGTCCCGCTTGAAGCGCTCGTTCGCCGTCAGCCACGCGAGATCCCCCTCGCGCCTCTCTTTCCGGCGATTCCTGCGGGCCCCATCGTGCAGCGAATTGCTCATCCGGCTCACCTCCTCGCGCGCTGAACCCGCTGCTCGACCCGCGTCGCGAACGTGACCCGCACCGCGCCCGCGCCCTGCAGCTGCTTCGTGATCGTGTTGATCTCGACGTAGGGGACGTCGCGATCCCCGCGGATCGCCACGACCAGCTCCCGGTTCTCGGCGTAGAGCGGCCGGACGATGTCGTCGATGTTGTCGTGCGGCACGATCTGGTCGTTCATGTATACGGTGCCGTCGCGCTCGACCCAGAGGTGGAGGATGTTCTTCCGCTTCTCGTCGATCTTCTGCGTCGCCTCGGCCGTCGTCCAGTCGATGGGAACGTTCCGCTCGCGGCGGAACACGGTCGACACCATGAAGAAGATCAGGAGCAGGAAGGCGATGTCCGCCATCGACGCGGACGGGATCTCGCTGCTCGCGCTCGACTTCCGGCTGAAGCCCTTTCGCGTCGCCATGCTAATCCTCGAGCATCTGCAGGGAGATCCGCTCGGCGCCCGCCATCTTCACCTCGTCCAGAACGTTGATCATGTGCCGGTAGGCGGCGGCGGGGTCCGTCTTGATCGCCGCGATCAGGTTCGGGTTCTGCGCCAGCTCCTGGCGGAGCAGCACCTCGACCTGGTCGTACGGGATCACCTGCTCCTCCTGGCTCTCTCCGCGCTTCACCGTCACGGCCCCGTCGGGCCGGATGAGGAAGAAGATGATGTTCTTCGCGGAGACTTCCTGCGTCTCGGCTTCCTCCGGAAGCACGATCGGGAGGCCCTTTTCCTCGTTGAACACCGTAGTCGTGAGGAAGAAGACCAGCAGCAGGAACGCGATGTCGGCCATCGACGCCGTCGGGATCTCGTCCGACACCCGTTCTTTTCTCTGCAGAATCGGCATTCGTGCCTCGTGCTCCGCGATGGTTGCGCCCGGGTGTCCGCTCGACTTCTACCCGATCGATCCGGGTTCGGTCCCTCCGCTCAGGCGGACCGCTGCGCCCGGATCCGCCAGACGAGGTCCAGCACCGCCTGCGCGCCCTTCTCCATGTCCGAGATCAGCGTGTCGACCCGGGACACGAAGTAGTTGTACGCGATGTTCACGGGGATCGCGATCGAGAGCCCGGCCGCGGTCGTGATCAGGGCCACCTTGATCCCCGAGGCCACGAGCGTCGGCTCGACCTGCCCCGCCTCCTCGATCGCCGCGAACGCCTGGATCATGCCGATCACCGTGCCGAGGAAGCCGAGCATCGGCGCGACGTTGGCGATCGTCGCCAGCACCGTGAGGCCGCGCTCGAGAAAGTCGAGCTCGATGGCCCCCGTCGTACCGATCGCCTTCCCGATCTCCTTCTGCTCGCCTCCCTCCTTCACCCGCCGGAGGCCCGTCAGCAGGATCGCCGCGACCGGCCCGCGGGTCTCGCGGGCGAGCTGGATCGCCTCGTCGAGGCGGCCGCTCTCTCCCAGGTCGCGGATGTCGCGGAGGAGCCGCTTGGAGTCGCGGTGCGCGACGAACAGCGTCCAGCCCTTGGCGATGATGATCCCCAGGGCGACGAGGGAGCAGAGCACGAGGGGGATCATCATGAAGCCCCCGTCGCGAAAGATCGTCAGTAGCTCGTAGCTGGTGTCTTGCACGCGACGCGCTCCGTTGTGCGGCGGGCTTCCCCCCGCCGGTGGTCAGGAAAGCAAGTTTACCCCGGCCCCGGTGCGCCGTCAACGCGGTCTCAGGCCCCTCCGCCGCCTCCCGTCGCGAGCGCCCGGCGTTCCCCCTCCCTGGCCGCGGAGGCCCCCTCCTCGCGCGGCGTCTCCGGCCCAGCCGCCTCGAGCAGCCGGCGGTGCAGCTCGTCCGGCTTGAGGCCGCGGAACAGCCTCCCGCCGAGCGCGAGGGAGATCTGCCCTGTTTCCTCCGAGATCACGACCACGAGCGCGTCTGTCTCCTCGGAGAGCCCCAGCGCGGCCCTGTGGCGGGTTCCCAACGAACGGTCGACCGCCGGCGACTCCGACAGCCGGAGGATCACGGACCCCGCGTAGGCGATCCGGTCGCGCTTGACGATCACCGCGCCGTCGTGAAGGGGCGAGTACGGCGTGAAGATCGTGGTCAGGAGCTCCGACGTGAGGGCGGCGTCGACCGGCGTTCCGTGGTCGACGTGATTCAGGAGGTCCACCTCCCGCTCCACGGCGATGATCCCCCCGATCTTCGCCTTCGCCAGTCGGTCGGCCGCCTGGACCACGTCCTGCAGCACCTCCTGCTGCTCGTGGCGCGAGAACGCCCGGAACAGGCGGGTCCGCCCGAGCTTCGCGAGGGCCGCCCGCAGTTCCGGCTGGAAGATGACGATCAGGGCGAACGCGCCGTAGGTGAAGACCTGGGAGAGGATGTAGGGGATCAGCCGGAGCTGGAGTGCGTCCGACAGGACGTACACGCTGATCAGCAGCACGAGCCCGACGAGGACCTGGAAGGCGCGCGTCCCCGTGTAGAAGAGCAGGATGCGGTAGACGAGAAACGCGACGATCAGGATCTCGGCGAGATCCCTCCAGTCGAGCCTCAGAAAGCTCAGGTAGTCGAGAAACGCCCGCATCTCCCTCCCGCCTCGATCCGGATCACGCCACCGCCTCCGTGGCCCCGGCGTCCGGATCCGGCACGGAGCGCCGGATCGCCTCGGCCAGGTCGAGCGCCCGACGGACCGGTCCGACGTCGTGCACCCGGAACAGCCGCGCTCCACGGAAAAGCCCGGCGACGCAGGCCGCGATCGTTCCCTCCAGCCGCTCCCCGACGGGCAGGTCCAGGACCTTCCCGATGAACGACTTCCGCGACGGTCCGACGAGCACGGGGTAGCCGAGCGACGCGAAGGCGTCGCACCGGGCGAGGAGCTCGAGGTTCCCCGCGACCGACTTGCCGAACCCGATCCCCGGGTCCACGACGATGCGTTCCGGCTCCACGCCACGCCGCCCGGCCAGCGACGCCTGGGACGCGAGGAAGCGGGCGACCTCGCCCACCAGGTCCCCGTAGTCCGGGTCCGCCTGCATCGTGCGCGGATCGCCCCGCATGTGCATCAGGACCAGACCCGCTCCCGCGCGGGCGCAGAGGTCGGCGATTCCCGGGTCGAACCGGAGGCCGGACACGTCGTTCACCGCGACCGCGCCCTCGTCCAGGCCCCGCCCGGCGACTTCGCCCTTCGTCGTGTCCAGCGACACGGGGACCCCGGCCCCCGCGAGCGCCTTCACCACGGGCCCGATCCGCGACCACTCCTCGCGCGCGTCGACAGGCTCCGCCCCCGGTCGCGTGGACTCTCCGCCTACGTCGACGAGGTCGGCCCCCTGCGCCGACAGCGCGAGGGCACGGTCGACGGCCGCCCCGGGATCGCGCCAGCGACCGCCGTCCGAGAACGAGTCCGGCGTGACGTTCAGGATGCCGAGGACGACCGGTCGGTCGAGCGGGACATCGCGGCCCCTCACGCGCCAGACGGTACCTGGGGTCGCGCGCTCCGACACCGGCCTTTCCCCTCCTAGGCCGGCACGGGAGAGGGCTCGCCCCCGGCCGCTTCGAGGGAGGACGCGTCCGCCCTGCGGTCGGTCGCGGACACGACCGGCACCGCCCGCTCCGGAACCGTCGCCGGCGGCAGCGGCGGCAGCGGCTTCCCGGCCGCCAGCAGCTTGATGTCGTCGGCGTCGAGCGTCTCCCTCTCGAGCAGGGCGCTCGCGATCTCGTCCAGCAGTTTCCGGTTCTCGGTGAGCACCCGTTCCGCGGACGCGTACGCCGTGTCGAGGATCCGCTTGACTTCCGTGTCGACCAGCTGCGCCGTCTTCTCGCTCACGGCCCGCCGCTGGCTAAGCTCGCGACCGAGGAAGATCTCGTGCTCCTGGTCGCCCACCGCCATCGGGCCCACGGCCTCCGACATCCCGAACTGCGTGACCATCCGGCGGGCGAGGCTCGTGGCCCGCTCGATGTCGTTTCCGGCGCCGGTGGTGATCTTCTGCTCGCCGAACACCAGTTCCTCGGCGACCCGGCCCCCGAACAGCATCGTCAGCTGTCCCTCGAGCCATCCCTTGGTGTAGTTGTGGCGGTCCTCCTCGGGGAGGGACGCCGTGATCCCGAGCGCCCGCCCGCGCGGGATGATCGTCACCTTGTGGAGCGGGTCGAGGCCCGGGACCCTGATCGCGACGACCGCGTGGCCCGCCTCGTGGAAGGCCGTGACGCGGCGCTCCTCGTCGGACAGCACGAGGCTCCTGCGCTCGGCTCCCAGCATCACCTTGTCCTTCGCCTCCTCGAAGTCCTCCATGTAGACGCGGTCCTTGTCCTTCCGCGCCGCCAGGAGGGCCGCTTCGTTCACGACGTTCGCGAGGTCCGCCCCGGCGAGGCCCGGCGTGCCCTTCGCGAGCACCTTGAGGTTCACGTCGTCCCCGAGCGGGATGTCGCGGACGTGCACCTTCAGGATTCCCTCGCGCCCGTTCACGTCCGGGTTGTCGACGACGATCTGCCGGTCGAAGCGGCCCGGCCGCAGCAGGGCCGGGTCGAGCACGTCCGGACGGTTCGTGGCCGCGAGCAGGATCACGCCCTCGTTGGACTCGAAGCCGTCCATCTCGACCAGGAGCTGGTTGAGCGTCTGCTCCCGCTCGTCGTGCCCGCCGCCGAGGCCTGCGCCCCGGTGGCGCCCGACCGCGTCGATCTCGTCGATGAAGATGATGCAGGGCGCGTGCGCCTTGCCCTGCTCGAAAAGGTCGCGCACGCGCGAGGCGCCCACCCCCACGAACATCTCCACGAAGTCCGATCCCGACATCGAGAAGAACGGGCGCCCGGCCTCGCCGGCCACGGCGCGGGCCAGCAGGGTCTTGCCGGTGCCGGGCGGGCCGACCAGCAGCGCGCCCTTCG
>JAWOIN010000149.1:0-6465 GCA_046484665.1 Gemmatimonadota bacterium | reverse complement strand
CTTTTTTCCAATCAATCCAACCACCGGCCAACATACGGCAAAAATAGCCTACTGTTTTTTCCTGATTCAAATCGTAGCAGTTTTCAATAATACCATCTTCGATCCAACCCAACTCCGGATTTGACGTTGAATAGTCCTGACCATTTAAAGCAATTGCATCATCAAAGGTTTGGAAGACACCGTCTCTAATCGTAAAACGTTTTCCCGGACCAAAATGGATTCCATCTTTCTGTCCTTTTATAATTACGTCTTCAATTATTACATCTTCGAAGCGGCAAATTTGCAGTGCATATTGGCAACCTGAAAGGTCGTACATACGAAAACCTCTGATTTTTAGATCCTTTATGTAGGAGAATCCAACATTGCCCCTTAATCCTAAAACAAGGTCGGAGCAATTATCAACCCTATTTACGATAATGTGCAAACCCTCAATTGTAATATTTTCATCATACGTTTTTGTAAGTGCCCCATTGTTAATAATTACCTGTGCAAAACCCCCTTGTTCGTCCACTTTCTTTAGAGAAACGCCTTTACCAAATATTAAAGCTGTGTTGCTACCAATATAAAGCGTGGATGCTATATTGTACACTCCTGGTTGAGAAACCACAATTGTTCCACCAAGGTCTAAAGCTTTCTGCAGGGCAACAACATTTTTCATTCCTGTTGCCCCCGGAGAGAATCCATAATCCGATGCGTCGGTAAATCCATTATCCCCATAAACAAAGTTCAAAAAGGTAATGGATAGAACTGCTAATACTAAAATTCTTTTCATAATTTAATTATTTAATATATACCTGATTATGTCCCCCGACGCGGGACGCCGACGGGGTCGGGCGCGGGCCGGAGGGCGGCGGAGCTCGTGTGTCCACGAGCCGCAGGATAACGCCGGCCGGGGGGCGGCGCCAAAGGCTCCGACCGCGTACATTCAGGCGTCGTGAGCGTCCTTCCTCTCGCCCTCGTCACGACTCGCCGGCCCGGCGTCGCCGGCCCGGACGTTCGAAGCACTCCCGGGAGCCCCACATGAAGCCGGCAGGAACTCGCGGAATCTGGAACGGCGCAGTCCCGGGACTCGCGGCCCTGGTGTTCGCCCTCGCGTTTCCGGCGCCGGCCGCGCCGCAGGAGGCCGCCGCCGACCTCCCGGTGGGGCGCTGGCTCGTGCTCGGGCCCCTGCCTGCGGACACCGGGCGCTCGGGCGTGCTCCGCGACTACCTCGGAGGCGAGGAGCGGGTCCTGCCGACTCCCGGCGACGCCGTCGAGGACCGCGCGTGGACCGCGCTGGAGGCCGACTCGCTGGGCGGGATCGACCTCGGCCGCGCGTTCGGCGAGGGCACCGAATGGAGCGCCTTCTACGCGCACGCCTGGGTGGAGGCGCCCGAAGAGCGTACGGTCCGCCTCGTCGTGGACAGCGACGACGACATCGTCGTGCGGGTGAACGGACAGCGCGTCTGGGTGAACGTGGTGCCCCGCGGCCTCGGACCAGGCACGGACACGGTCCTCGTCCGCCTGGCGCGCGGCTGGAACAGCCTCCTCCTCAAGGTCGTGAACCGCACCGGGGGCGCCGGCGTGCTCGGCCGCCTCGCGGACGGGGAGCCGGGCGGCACGGCCGGCCTCCGGATCGCCCTCGAGCGGCCGCCCGGGGTCGCGGCGCACGCCCTTCCCGCCCCCGGCGCCGGCTTCGGCCCTCTCCGGGTCGAGGGCGCGGCACGCTGGAGCGGAGGGACGCTGCGCGTGCCGGTCTCGGTCCCCGTGCACGTCTGGGGTCCCGACACGCTCCGGCGGCTCCACGTCGTCGTACGCCAGGGCGGAGGCGCCAGCGCGCCGTGGGCCGAGACGCGCTGGGAGGGCGCGCCGCCCGGCGAGCCGCTCGCGCTCCGGTTCGAGGCCCCGTTCGGCGTCCTGCGCGGGGCCGCGCTCGACCGGCCGCCCGCGGAGCTCCGGGCCGAATGGGCGGGCGGCACGGCGCGCCTTCCCCTGCGGCTCGACGCGGCGGCGCTGCTGGGCGTCGCCGGCGGGCGCGTGGAGCTCGCGGAGCTCGCCGTCGCCGAGCCGGCCCTCCGGCCGGAGCCCCTCTCCGACGAGCTCGTCGTGCCGCCGGCGTTCGCCGGCCTCTCCCTCGACCTCGACCCCGGAGGGCCAGGACCCGAAGCGGTCTACCGCGTGAACGGCGCGCCGCGTCCATGGCGGGACGGCCGGGTGGAGCTGTGCGCGCCGTGCGTAGCGGGCGCGTCGCTCGCGCTCGAGATCGTGCCCGCCGCGGACCGGCCGCTCTGGCTGACCCCCGCCGTCCGGGTCCGCGAGCCGGGCTACCCGGAGTTCGTCGCCGGGCGCCGCTACGCGGAGCGGCTCGCGGGCCGCACGCCCGACGCGCCCGTGCCGGACCCGGCGGCGTGGCTCGCGGCGCTCGGGGACGGCGACGGCTCCGACTACCGGGCGCTCGTGGCGGAGCAGCAGGCGGCGTTCGCGCCGCTCGCCGCCGAGATCCGTGGGGACACCCTCCACCTGGTCGGGAACTCCCACATCGACGCCGCGTGGCTGTGGCGGTGGGAGGAGACGCTGGAGGTGATCGAGAACACCTGGCGCACCTCGCTGAAGCTGGCGGAGATCTTCCCGGGCTACGTCTTCGCGGGAAGCAGCGCCGCCTACTACCACGCGCTCGACGTGCACGCCCCGGCGCTCGCCGACTCGATCCGGGCCGCCGTCGCCGACGGGCGCTGGGTCCCGGTCGGCGGCTGGTGGGTCGAGTCCGACCAGAACCTGCCGCACGGCGAGTCGCTGATCCGCCAGGCGCTCTACGGGCAGCGGTACTTCGAGCGCGCGTTCGGGGCCCGCTCGTCCACCGCCTGGACCCCGGACGTCTTCGGCTACGCCTGGACGATGCCCCAGATCCTGCGCGAATCGGGGTTCGAGCGCTTCGTCACCCAGAAGATCCGCTGGAACGACTCGACGGAGTTTCCCCACAACGCGTTCTTCTGGGAGGGGAACGACGGAACCCGCATCTTCTCCTACAACCCGTACGGGTACGTCCACGACCTCGACCCCGACGCGCTCGTGGAGCAACGGCTCGAGGACCGGGAGCGGACCGGCGGAAAGAACCAGGTCGTCCTGTACGGCGTGGGCGACCACGGCGGCGGCCCCACGATCGAGATGCTGCGGCGCAAGGAGGACGCGGAGCGGATCCCCGCCTTCCCGACCCTCCGGTTCGCGGGGCCCGACGAGGCGGTGGCGGCCGTCCGCGCCGGGCTTCCCGACGACTCCTTCCCGGTCTGGCGGGACGAGCTCTACCTCGAGTACCACCGCGGCACCTACACGACGCAGGCGGAGCTCAAGCGGCGCAACCGGCGGGCCGAGGCGGACCTCCAGGTCGCCGAGGCGCTCGCGTCCGTCGCGTCCGGCCTGCCGGGCGGCCCCGCCTACCCGCGCGCGCGGCTCGAGCGGGCGTGGCGGCAGGTCCTGTTCAACCAGTTCCACGACATCCTCCCGGGCTCCAGCATCCCGGAGGTCGTGACGGACGCGATCGCCACCTACGACTCCGCGTCGGCCACCACGGACTCCCTGACCGGGGAGGCGTTCGCGGCGATCCGGGCGGCGATGGACACGCGGGGAGACGCCGGCGGCGCGTACGTGCTGTTCAACCCGCTGGCGACCCCGCGCGCCGGGCCCGCCTTCGTGGACCTCGGCGTTCCCTACGGGGACGGGACGGGCGACGAGGAGCGACGGCGCATCGGCTCGGACCTCGTGCTGGTGGACGTCCCGCCCGTGCCGGCGCTCGGCGCCGTCGCGGTCCGGATCGGCGCCGACGGGCTGCCGGGGACGCCGACCTCCGCCCTGCCCCCGCCGGCCGCCGGCGGGACGTGGATCGAGAACGCCTTCCTGCGGGTCGAGGTGGACCCGCGGACCGGCGCGATCGTCCAGCTGCTCGACAAGACGAACGGCCGCCAGGCGCTGCGGCCCGGGGGACGCGCGAACGTCCTCTCGGTGCACGACGACCGGCCGCCCGAGTGGGACGCCTGGAACATCGTCACCTGGGGCCACCGCGAGGAGGTGACGCGGGTGACGAACCTCTCCTCCTCCGTCACGTCGCGGGCCGCGACCCTGGTCCTCGAGCGGACGTGGGGCGCCTCCACGTTCCGGCAGACGCTCGTGCTCGGCCGCTCCGCTCCCTTCCTCGAGGTCCGCAGCGAGGTCGAGTGGCGCGAGGACCACAAGCTGCTCAAGGCCGGGTTCGAGCCGGCCGCGAGCCCGGACTCGGCCACCTGGGAGATCCCGTACGGGACGATCGGGAGGTCCGGCCGTCCGCGCACGCAGGCCGAGCGGGCCAAGTTCGAGGTGCCCGGCGGGCGCTGGGCCGACGTGTCGCAGGACGGCTACGGCCTCTCCGTGCTCACCGACGGGAAGCACGGCTGGGACTACCACGACGGGACCCTGCGCCTCAGCCTGCTCCGGTCGCCGACCTGGCCCGACTCGCTGGCCGACCGCGGCCGCCACGCCTTCCGGTTCGCGCTCTACCCGCACGCCGGGAGCTGGCTCGAGGCGCGCACGCACGAGCTCGCGGCTGCCTACGGAGTTCCCCTGCTCGCGGCGATCGAGCCCGCGCACCGGGGACCGCTCGGGAAGTCCTTCTCGCTGATCTCCTCCGCCCCCGGTCCGATCGGCGTGGAGTGGGTGAAGCGGGCCGAGGACTCGGACGCGCTCGCGCTGCGGCTGGTGGAGTGGTCGGGGAGCCCGGCCGAGACCGAGGTGCGTCTCGCATGTCCGGCCGTGTCCGCCCGCCGGGCGAACCACCTGGAGGACCCCGGGGAGGCGCTTCCGCGGCGGGGGGACGGGTTCGCGGTGCGGCTGCGGCCGTTCGAGATCGCCACCGTTCTCGTGGAGTGCGGACGATGACTCTCCCGCTCCATCGCCCGGTCCGCGGTTCGGCGCGATGAGGCGCCTCGCCCGACCGTCGCCGGGCCTCGTCCTGCTCGTCCTCGCAGCCTTGGGCGGGACCGCCGCCTGCGGCGGGTCCGACGAACCTCCCCGGATCCACGCTCCCGAGTTGCCAGACGACGTACGCGTCATGAGCTTCAACATCCGCTACGGGACCGCGGACGATGGGGAGAACGCCTGGCCCCACCGTCGGGAGTTCGTGACGAGCACAATCCGCCGCTTCGGCCCGGACCTGCTCGGCGTCCAGGAGGCGCTCCGGTTCCAGCTCGATGAGCTCGGAGCCGCGCTCTCGGAATACCGTGAGCTGGGGGTGGGCCGGGACGACGGCCGGGAGGCGGGCGAGTACGCCGCGATCCTGTTCCGTGCGGAGCGATTCGAGCCGCTCTACTCAGGCACGTTCTGGCTCTCAGACCGCCCGGAGACGCCGGGGAGCGCCACCTGGGGCAACCGCATCCCGCGGATCTGCACCTGGGCCACGCTCCGAGACCTTCGCTCCGGGGTCGAGATCCTCGTCATGAACGCTCACCTGGACCACGAGTCGGCGCCTTCGAGGGAACGAGCCGTGGCGCTGATCGCTGCGCGGGCGGCGAATCTGCGCGGTCAGCGGGCGGTCATCCTGATGGGTGACTTCAACACGCGACCCGCTTCGCCGCCGATGGCGTGGCTGCGAGGAGACGCCTTGGCGCCGTGGAAGCCCGCGGGCTCCGACTCGACGCCGGCGACGGGAGCGGCGGCCGGGCTCGCCGCCCCCGTCGCGTCAGATCCCTCGCCCGGTTTCCGCGACGCGTTCGCCGTCGCGCATCCGGACTCAGTCGACCCGGGCACGTACCACGGCTTCACAGGCGAGGCGACGGGCGGGCGGATCGACGCGATCCTCGTGTCGGACGCGTGGGTGGTGAGAGAGGCCGGAATACTCCGGGCGGCGCAGGCCGGTCGCTTCCCCTCCGATCACTTCCCCGTCACGGCGGTCCTTCGCCCGCGCCGCTGAGCGCCCCGAACCGCTCCACCAGCACCCGGTTCCGGTTCGCGAAGATCCGGTCGAGGTGCGGCTCCACCCAGAGCCTACGCGCCGAGGAGCCTCCCGCGAGCGCCCACACCACGCGGTCGCGCGTCCGTGTCCCGCCACCCGGCAGCGCCTCGAACTCGTGTTCGTGGAGCCACAGCCGGTACGGACCGCGTCGCTGCTCGTAGGCGAAGAACCGGGTCGGGTCCCAGGCGGTGATCTCGCTCGTCCAGCGAAGCGGGATGCCGCGGAACCGCAGCCGGTAGTCGATCCGCGCGCCCACGCCCATCGGAACCGGCATCGGCGTAAGGACCCGGAACCGCATGAAATCCGGCGTGAGCGCGTTCAGGTTCCGCGCGTCCGCGAGGAACGCGAACACGTCGGCGACGGGCGCCGCGACGACCTGCTCGGAGCGGCGCCCGTCGCCGACGTGTTCGCGTTCCTCGCGGACGCGCGGAACCTGAACGCGCTCACGCCGGATTTCATGCGGTTCCGGGTCCTTACGCCGATGCCGGTTCCGATGGGCGTGGGCGCGC
>JAWOIN010000016.1:0-28408 GCA_046484665.1 Gemmatimonadota bacterium | reverse complement strand
ACAGCTGCATCGGGAAGCCGAGCAGGACCCCCGCGTAGAGCCCGAACGCGGCGCCGCCCGTCGCCCTCGGCGCGAAGCTCGCGCGCACCCGGACGTAGACCCAGACGAACACGAGGGCCATGAGGAAGTCGAGCGCCACGAGCCAGCCGACGTTGTTCTCCTGGCGGAACACCTCCGGGAGCGATGCGTAGGTCGACCCCAGCAGGAGCCCGTGCACGACGAAGTCGAACACGTTGACCGCGATCCCGACGGCGATCGCCGCGAGGACGAGCTTCTTCACGTTCACGTTGATCCTCTCCCGTTCGGGGTACGTGATCAGGCGCCCGCCGCCTCCCGCATCGCCGGGTCCGCCTCCCGCCACGCCGCCTCGAACGCGGCGCGGTGCTCCGCCGCGGCCGCGGCGTCCCCCCGCCGGTCTGCGATCTGCGCGAGCCGGAGCTGCGACACCGAGCGGTACGGCAGCTCGAACGGCGACAGCTCGCCGATCGACGAGTACCATCCCTTCGCCTCGTCCAGGCGCCCGAGCTCGAGCAGGAGCTCCGCCCGCGCGAACCGCTCCGCTACCCGGGCGTAGAGCGGCGACGACATCGTCTGCCCGTACCACGCGTCGGTGCGCGCCCGCTCGAGCTCGGCGAGCGCCTCGGCGGCCCGCCCCTCCGAGCGCAGCGCGGCGGCGCGGACGGAGTGCGCGAGGTCCGGGGCGAGACTTCCGGCCGTGGCCGGGAGCTCGATCGCCTCCAGCTCCCACGCGTGCCGCCGGGCCGCGTCGGCGTCCCCCAGCCGCGCCCGGATCAACCCGAGCTGGTAGTGCCGGATCAGCGGGTGCAGGTCGTCGTGCGACGTGAACACGACGTTCGGGTTGTCGCTCGTCTCGACCGTGGCGGGGTCGAGCGCCTCGAGCCGGCGCGCGAGGTCGGCGAGCTCGGCGTCCGTCACGGGGACGAACGGGCTCGTGGCGAGCAGGGCCTCGTACTCGAGCGCCACGCCCGCTCCGAGCTCCGCGAGCTCCGCCAGCCTCCGCTCCGCCTCCGTCCACTGGCCCCGGGTGACGGCGAAGTACGCGAGCCACGCCCGGCCCAGCCGTCGCGCCTCGACGCTCCGGGTCGGGGCGGCGAGGGCGCGGGCCACCGACTCTCCCGCCTCGATGTCGCCGCCGTACACGGAGGCCGCCCACACCGCGAGCGCCACGCCGAGGTTGGGGGCCTCCCGGATCCGCGCCTCGACCGCCTCGATCTTCCCGGAGTCGCCGGTCGCGTAGGCCTGGAGCGCCGAGATCTCGAGCGTCCGGCCGGGGTCCGGGTTCAGCGCCACGAAGCGGTCTGCCAGCGAGTCGAGCCGCGCTCCCTGCCCCTCGAACGCCGCCATCCTGGCGAGGTGGATGAGCGCCGTGGAGTGGTCCGGGTCGAACGCGAGGACCCTGTCCAGGACCTCGCGGGACTCCGTGAACGAGCGCCCGAACAGGGGGTTCACGTGGAACAGGATCTCGCCGTAGTCGAGCCACGCCTCCATCTCGTCCGGCCACGTGCCGAGGATGGAGCGGTAGGCCTCCGCCGCCGTCCGGTTGTCGCCGCGCCGGCGCGTCAGGTACGCCTCCAGCATGCGGCGGTCCCGCGTCGCGAGCCGGTCGGCCCAGCGCACGGCATCCTCCGCGGCGTCGTGCGACAGCGCGTCCTGCAGGGCCCACTCGGCGACCAGGCTGAGACGGTAGTGCGCGAGCGCGAAGGTGCTGTCCGCGTCGATCGCCCGCTGGAAGCTGGCGAGCGAGGCGTCGAACTGCCCGCGCCGGAACTGCTCCTCCCCCTCGAGGAAGAACTTGAGCGCGGGCAGGCTCTCCGTGGTGACGGCCGCGATCCGGCGCACCCGCGCGGCCGCGCCGCCCGTCACGCCCGCCAGGAGCTGGACGGCGAGCTCGTCGACGAGCTCGAACATGTCGGCTTCCGCGCCCTCCGCGCTCGCCTCCTGCTTCGGGACGCGCGGGTGTCCGGCCTCGTAGAGGGAGGCGGACAGCTGGATCCGTCCGCCTGCCTCGACGATGTCGCCGGCCACGAACAGACCGGCTCCGAACTCCCGGGCGATCGCCGCCCCGGCCGCCGGATCCCCCGGCTCGAGGCCGGTGCGCGCCATGGCGTGCATCACGGCCCGCGTGTCGACCGTGCGGAGGTCCCCCGCCCCGTCGAGCTTGGTCCCGAGCAGGCTCACCATGCCCTCGCTCAGGTATGCGACCTCCGGCCCGCCCTGGACCGCGAACGGCGCGATCACGGTGACGGTGCCCTCCTCCGGCACGCCGACCTCGCCGCCCGAGCCGGCCATCGTCGCCGGCTGGTCGCCGCCGGCGCCCGATCCCGCGCCGCCTAGCCGGGCGAGGGCGAGCCAGGCGCCGATCGCCAGCAGCGCGACCCCGGCGAGGGCGGCGATCCCCGGCGCCCAGCGGCGCAGCCGGGACTCGGACACGATCGCCTCGATCTCTCCGCTCTCCGCCTCGTCCGTGCGCCGGAGCGCGCCGTCGGGCGCCCGCTCGAACGCCCAGGCGAGGGCGAGGGAGATCGGGAAGCCGAGGATGACGACGACCGTGATCGAGCTGAGCACGGCCGGCGGAAGCTGGAGGCCCCCGGCGAGGAGCTCCGCGGCCTGGAGGACGACGAACGCGACCGCCCCGTAGGCGGCCGCTACCCGGAACACGCGGCGCCGCTTCAGCTCGGCGAAGAGCCGCTGGTAGCCTCGACTTCCTTCCAACTTCGCTCCGCGCTCGCCTCGGAATGGGGACCAGAGCCGGCGCCAAGATCGCCCCGATCGCCGCGCAACGGCAAGGAACGGGATCGTCGGGAACGGGCCGGGTTTCGTGAGACCCGGTCCCGTTAGATTGGTCCGGTCCTCCAGGCGCGGCTGCGTCTCCGACCGGAAGGCATCATGGAAGATCGCGAGCGGATCGAACGGCAGGAGCTGCGACTCGAACGCCTGGAGGCGCGGCTGGAGGCCCTCGAGACGGAGCTTTCGAACGTCGTCTCGACGCTGGCCGCCCTGGTCCACGGGCGTCGGGAGGGCCGGGCGGCTCCGCCCGCGCGCACGCGCCGACGCCCGGTCGGTTCAGCCGGGGCGGCGGCGGAGAAGGCCGCTCCGCGGCCGGCGCGCGACCTCGAGGCCTGGATCGGCCAGAACGCCCTCCTCGTCGTCGGCGTCCTCGCCCTCGTCACGTCGGTCGGCCTCGCGCTCAAGTACGCATTCGACCGCGGGTGGATCTCGCCCGAGGTGCGGGTCGTCGCCGGACTCTCGGTCGGACTCGCGGTCGGCGTCTACGGCGAGTCGCTACTGCGGAAGGGCCTGCGGCGGTATGGGGCAGGCCTCCTGGGCGCCGGCGCGGCGATCGCCTACACCGCCGTTTGGGCGGCGGCGGGCCCCTTCCGCTTCGTCGCGCCCGCGGTCGGCATCGGCGCGCTCCTCGCGCTCACGCTCGGGGTGTTCCTCGTCTCGCTGCGCCACTCCGAGGAGCTCCTGGCGGCCCTCGGGGCGGCGGGCGCCTTCCTCGCCCCGCTGCTGCTCGGCCGCGGCGAGTCGCCGGAGCTCCTCCTCGTCTACGCGGCGCTCGTCGCGGCGGCCGGTGGCGGCGCCTCCGCGCGACGTGGCTGGCCAACGGCGTTCGGCGTCGTCCTCGCCGGCTTCTACCTCGTGCTGTCGATCGCCGGGGCGGCGGACGCGAACGATCTGCTGCTCGGCTCCGCGGTTCTCGTCGGCGGCACGGCCGCCGTGGCCGTCGCGCGACGCCGGGAGTGGCGGGGGCTCGAGATCGCGTCGGCGGTCGTGGCGTGGTCCGCGCTGCTGATCACGGCGGCCGGCGTCGAGGCGGGCGCCCGCTGGCTGCTCGCCCTCGGCCCCGCCGGGCTCGCGGCACTGCACGCCGCCCCCGCCGTCGCCGACCGTCCCCTGGATCGACTTCTCACGCCCGGCGACCGGGCCCCGCGGCGCACCGCGGCTCTCGACCTCTGCCTGCTGGGCTTCGCCGTGGTCGCCTGGGCGCTGGTCGTGACCCTCGCGTTCGGGCAGTCGTCGAGCCGGACCGCCGCGTGGGCGCTTCTCGCGATCGGGCTCGCCTGGCTCGCGTCCGCCGTGTGGCGCCGCAGCCCCGAACTCGTCGTCGCGGGCCTGACGACGCTCGCCTTCGCGCCGTGGCGGGGGCTCGAGGCGGAGGTGCGGCCCGCCGCGTGGGGCGGGCTCGTCCTGCTCGCCGTCCTCCTCACGCGCGGCCCGGGCCTGTCGCTCGCCCGTGCCGCGGCCCTCGCGCTGCTCGCGCTCGCCGTGCTTCCCCTTCCCGACCTCGAGGCCGTCCGCCCGATCACCGACCCGGCGTTCACGGGGACCTGGCCGACGGTCGCCTGGGCCGTTCTCGCGGCCACGGTCCTGGCCGCCGGCCCGGTCTGGGCGCGTCCCGACCTCCGCGTCGAGCGGATCGGCGGAATCCGGCAGCGAGCGGTTTTGTGGACGGCCGCCGCCGCGATCCTGCTGCTCGCCGTGACCTCGGAGATCGACGTGCTGTTCCGGCAGACGGGGCGCTCGGCGATCGCGGCAGGGTTCACGGTGAGCGCCTGGTGGCTGCTGTTCGCCGGAGCGCTCCTGGCGTGGGGCTTCCTGCGCGACGTGAAGGGAGTCCGGATCGGGGGGCTCGTCGCGGGGGGCCTCGCGCTGCTCAAGGTCGTGTTCGTGGACCTCGCGTTCCTGGTGGCGCTCTACCGGGTCGGCTCGTTCGCGCTCCTGGCGGCGGCGGCGCTGCTCGCGGCGCGGGCGTATCACCGGCGGGCGCAGCGGGAGGAGTCAGACCCCGGGGCGGAGTAGCGGCTACAGGAAGACGAGCAGCACGGCGATCGTGAGCGCCGCGACCCCGACCAGCGCCAGGATCGCTGAGGGCCATCGCCGGTTGGCCGGGAGGGCGACGATCTCCCGGACTTCCTGCGACGTGGCGGTACCGGTGCGCGCGAGTCCCTCCGGCGTGCGTTCGTAGGCCCACGCGAGAAGGAGGACGAGCGGGTACCCGACCAGGACGCCCGCCGTGATCAGCCGCACGACGAGGCCCGGGAGGCGAAGTCCCGCGCCGAGCAGATCCAGGGCCACGAGGACTCCGAAGGCCGAGACGCCGTAGATGGCGGCGACGCGCAGCACGTGACGCCGCTTCATCTCGGCGAAGAGACGGTGGTGGCGCGGCACGTTGGACATGGGCGGCAAGATCGCCGCCCGGGGGGCGGGCGGGCAAGGAAGGAGGGTCAGGTTCTCAGCTGCAGCGCGACCCGGAAGCCGAGCGGAAGTCCCACGGCCCAGGTCGCGACCCTCGTCCCGAGCGCCACGGCGAGCGCGAGGAAGCGGGCGAACCGGGCCGCGGGACCCGGGTCTCAGCCCGCGCCGAGCGTCTCCAGGCCCGCGCGCGCCCTCTGCTCGAGGCTCTCCAGCGCGGCGGGGTCGGCCTCCGTGTCGAGCGGGATCGCCTCCAGCACCTTCCGAAACGCGCGCGCGGCGCCCGCCGTGTCGCCTGCCGCCACGTACGCGTCGGCGAGGCTGTCCCAGGGGTTCGCGTGCGACGGATACCGCTCCGCGTTCCAGGCGAGGACATCCACGGCCTCCTCGGCGCGGCCGGCGTTCAGCAGCGCGTACCCGAGCGAGTTGACATGCGCCTCGGCGGCACCGGCCTTCTCGAGGGCGGCGATCGCCTCGGCCGTGCGCCCGGCGTCGAGCAGCTCGACCGGCGTCGGCGCCTCGCCCTCGATCCGCGGGAACGTGGCCTGGAACGGGGCGGCGACCGCCTCGATCGCGCGTCCGCCGTCCTCTCCCGGGAGGATCCGGAAGCGCCATCCCCGCGCCTCGTACAGGAAGACGTCGTCGCCGAGCGGCAGCATCCTCGACGTGTCGGAGAGGGTGACCGCGGCGTCGAGCGCCCCTTCCCCGACCGTGAGCGTGGCGACCTGGTCCGGCCCCATCGCGAACCGGCCGGCGTAGCGCGCGAGCTCCTCCGCCGACATCGCGACGGGCGTCACCGGCTCGGCCAGGTACCCCTCCCAGCCGTGCTCGCGCGCGATCGCGCGGACGAGCTCCTCCCCGAGCGCGTTCCCGTTGTCGGAGTTCGCCATCGTGACGGCGCCGTAGCGTCCGTCGCGGCTCGCGAGGAAGATCGCCTGGAACCCCTCGTCCGCGCCGCCGTGCTCGAAGTACGTCGCGCCACCCTCGTCCCGCAGGAAGAACCCGAGGCCCGCCGCTCCCATCACGGGGGTCAGCATTTCGCGGGCCGTCTCCGGCTGCAGCACGCCGCCGGGCTCGCCTTGCAGCGATCGCTGCAGGGCGATCGCAAACCGCGCGAGGTCCGTGGGCGTCGTCCACAGGCCGGCCGCCGCCATCTCCGGATACGTGTGACGCTTGCCCGGCACGGCCATCCCGCTGCGCCGGTAGCCGGCCGCCGCCTCGGGGAGACGGGACTCCGGCAGCGGGTTCTCGTACGTGGAACGCTTCATCCCCGCCGGCTCGAGCACGAGTCGTCGGAGCAGGACCGGGAACGCCTCTCCCGTCGCGTCCGTCATCGCGAGCTGCGCGATCGTGGTCCCGCCGCCCGAGTACCTGACCTCCGACCCCGGCGGGATGTCGACCCGGACCGGCGCGGTGTTCGCGGGCGGGGCTCCGTCGAGCACCTGCGGGACCGTCGGCACGGCAGCCCACGGCGCGTAGCCGGGGAACCCGTGGACCGTCGTCCCGGCCGTGTGGCTGAGCAGGCGCCGCAGGGTGACGGGCGCCTGCCTCGTCAGGTCGTTCTCCGGGAGCGTCCAGCTGGTCAGGAAGGTACTGATCGGCTCGTCGAGGGCGAGGACGCCCTCCTCGACGAGGCGCAGCGCGCCCGTCGCCGCGACGGGCTTCGAGATCGATCCCGCCTGGAACAGGGTCTCCGTCGTCGCCGGGACGCCCTCCTCCCGGTCGGCGAGGCCCCAGGCCTTCGCCCAGCGGACCTCCCCGTCGTGGATCACGGCGACGCTGATCGCCTCGACGTTCCAGCGGTCCATCCGCTCGGCCAGCGTCCAGCCGGATGTCCCTTCCACGGGCACGGGCGGAAGCAGGCCGCTCTCGATCCGCGCGATCTCCGCGGCGATCCCGGCCCCGTACCGCTCGACGTCCCCGGCTGCGCCGGACTCCGCTTCCGAGCCCGTCGGAGCGTCCCGTCCGCACGCCGACGCCGCGAGCGCCGCCGCAAGCGCGAGGCACGCCGCGAGCCTCCCGCGTCCGCGTGTCTTCGTCGTCCGCTCCCGAACCCTCATCCGTCCTCCCCTCCTCTCTCGAGAACCCCCGTCAAGCGGTCCAGCAGCCGCTGGAGCTGCGGGCCGCGATCCTGCACGAACGTGTTCTGAAACCCCTTCACCGTCAGCCAGGCCCCGCCGAACGTACCGGGAATGACCGTGAACAGCATGGCCGGCGTGTCTCCGAGCCCGAGAATCGCCCCGACGAGTGCGCCGATCAACCCGCCTCCCGCGACCCCCCAGGCCGGGGCCCACTGCTTCCAGCCGGTCATCTCGAACCGCTCCTCGAGATGGACCTCCGTTCCCTCCCCCCTGGGACGGACCGTCACGACGACCTGGCGCCCCTCGGTCCCCTGCCCGGCCGGGCTCCACGTGAGCGTGCCCCCCATGATCGACGCGTGGCCGAGCAGGTTCAGCTCTTCCTCGATCTCGGTCACGAGCGGGACGAGCTTCGTCTCGGGCACCCGCATCTCGAGAACACGGGTCGCCTGCAGCCTGCTGCTCGCGAAGTCGACATCGGGCGCGAGCGGCCGCGGAACGTGGCTCCCGGACGAGACGGAGCGGGGAAATGCCGCGGGTCCGGCTCCGCCTCCGGGCGCGGGGGCCACACCGCCTGCGGGGGCGGAGGCTCCACCGCCGATCCCGAGCTCGCGGGCCGCCGCCCGGACCCGCTCCGGCTCGATCCCGACGCTGGCCGCCGCCTGCTCCACCGACCCGATCGTGAGGGCGCGTCCCTCCTCGATCTCGGCGAGCGCCTCGCGGGCGTCGGCCGCCGCCGCGCGCTCGTCGCCCGCCGCCCGGGCGAGGATCGCGCGTGCCTGGCTGTCCGCGATCGGCTCCCGTTCCGAGAGCGCGGCTTCGAGTGCCGCGACGAACGCTCCGCCGGTGGCGTACCGTTCCGCCGGCCGGAACGCGAGGGCGGACGTCAGCGCCGCCTCCACCCGGCCCGGCAGCGTGTCGAGTCGGGCCCGGTGCGCGTCGGGGATCTCGTGGAAGTGGCCAAGCCGCGAGTCGTCCGGCAACGGCCACCCGGCCGGCGTCCCGCCCACCAGCATCTCGTAGACCACGCAGCCGAGCCCGTACACGTCGGTCCGCGCGTCGAGGTCCGTCCGTCCCGCCGCCTGCTCCGGACTCATGTAGCCGAGCGTGCCGACCGGGAAGCCGCTCCGTGTGAGCGTCTGCCGGTCGACCACCGTCACGGCGCGCGCGACCCCGAAGTCCGCGACCACCGCGTGTCCCTCCGAGAACAGGATGTTCTCCGGCTTCACGTCGCGGTGGACGATCCCGATCCGGTGCGCGTAGTCGAGCGCCGAGGCGACCTGCCGCGCGATCCGGATCGCGTCCGCGAGCTCGAGCGTGCCGCTCCGCACGAGCCGCGTCCGGAGCGACCCGCCGGTCACGAAGGGCATCGCGTACCACACCAGCGCGTCGATCGCGCCGGAGTCGAGCAGGGGCAGGATGTGGGGGTGGACCAGCCCCGCGGTGAGCTTGATCTCGCGAAGGAAGCGGTCGGAGCCGACGGCGGAGGCGAGGTCCGGCCGCAGGAGCTTCAGCGCGACGTCGCGGTCGTGCTTCTCGTCGCGCGCCAGGAAGACGGTCGACATCCCGCCGCGACCGAGCTCGCGCCGGACGTCGTACCGTCCGGCGAGGGCCGAGCGCAGGGTCTCGAGCAGGTCGGTCAAAGGTCCGTCCACGGATGGCGTCGCCGAGGCACGGCGGGTCCGTGCCAATCTAGCCCGGCGCGCAGCGCCATGCGACGGACGGTGCCGCGCTCGCAGGCCGGAACGCCGCCCGGCGGTCAGAGCCGCAGAAGGTACTGGAACTTCAGGAAGAACTGCCGCGACGTGTTCGTGAGCCCGGCCTCCGTCGGCAGGTCGAGGTCGTCCCGCCGGCCGTAGTCCGTGTAGCCGGAGGTCGCCCCCACGTAGAACACGGTGAACGGGTTCAGGCGGTACGTGAGCAGCGGCTCGAGCGAGAGCTGCCCCCCGAAGTCGTCCCACTGCACGATCACCCGCGCGAACAGCTCGCGGGTGAACTGGAGGCTGGCCCGGGTCCGGAGCACGAAGCCCTTGAACACCTCCGTGGCCCCGTCGTCCACGTAGAGATCCGAGTACTGGAGCGACGGCTCGAGCACGAACCGGCGCCACAGCCGGAGCGTGCCGAACACCTCCGCGTCCGTGCCGGTGCCCTGCTGCGGCACCTCTAGGTTCCGCGCGATCCGGTCCCCGTGCGAGGCGAAGAACCCGATCCGGAGGAACTTGGCGGGATCCGACTGCGCGTAGAGGCGCAGGTTCACGAGGCCGCGGAAGTCGGTGTCGCGGTAGCGCACGTTCTCGATCTCGATCGCGGGCTCGAGGCTGGTCTGGCCCTTGAGCTGGGCGTTCACCCACGCCTGCAGGTAGTCGCTCTTCTTCTCGCCCTCGAAGTTCCAGGCCATCTGCCCGAACAGCCCCGGACCGATGCGGTCGACCCACGACGACTGCGGCCAGAAGCTCAGGCCCTGGAACATCGACACCCGCCGCAGGTCGTTCCGGGTCACGAACCCGTTGTCGGCGCGGAAGGTGGGCGTGAAGTGCCAGTAGTCGAAGTCAAAGTTCCAGGTGCGCGCGTCCCGCTCGATGCTCGCGTAGGCCGCGCTTCCCCAGTACGACTCGCCGTCGAAGGCCGCGGTGTGCTTCCCGCCGTCGAACCTGACGTCGTTCGCGCCGGAGGTCAGCGTCGTGTCGCTCGGCTCGCGGGTGTAGCTCCCGACGAGCTGCCACTCGAGGCGGTACTGGTCGAGGAAGCGGAGGTTGCCGTCCGCTCCGAGGCTCGTGTTCGACCCGCCCCCCTCCGTGAACCGCCGGTCCGTGAACAGGACCCCGGCGTAGGAGTCCTCGAGGAACGTCTGCTGGCCGCGGACGATGTTCGACACGCTCCGGCCGGCCTGCCCGACGTAGCTGCGCTCCTCGAGCGGCACGAGGACGGGGCTGTTCCGGTCCAGGCCCCCGATGTAGCCGAGCGTCGTCCGGTTCATGCGCCCGATCGCCTTCCCGACCACGCGCGGGTCGTTGATCGTGCGCGTGTAGACCTGGTCGACGTACGTCTGGAACACGTCGGCCCCCTCCTGGAAGAGGGGCCGGCGCTCCGGATAGAACAGGGCGAAGGTCGAGTTCACGTCGATCTGCGCCGCGTCCGACTCGATCTGGCTGAAGTCCGGGTTGAGGGCGACGTCCGCGGTGAGCCCCTGCGAGAACGAGTAGCGGAGCCCGAGGCTCGGCTCGCCCTCGATCCCGTCGTCGTCGAGCCCGGAGCCCGGGTCGTCCGGGTCGGCGATCTCGGACGACTGCGACCCCACGAGGGTCGGCAGGAGCTCGAGCGCTCCTCCGGGCTTCACGCCCGAGATGCCCGTAAGCGTGCCGTACTGGCACAGGAAGCAGGGGTCGTCGCGGTCGATCGCGGCCCATGTGTACTGTTCCCGGCTGCTTCGCGGGCGGTTCCGCCAGAACGTGGCCCGCCACTCCTGGCTCTCGCGGTCCGGAAAGCGGAGGCTCGCGAACGGGATACGCATCTCGATCACGTAGCCGTCCTCCGTGATCCGCCCGTCGCTGTAGTAGAGCAGGTCGTAGCTCTCGTCCTCGCCGTTCGTGGTCGACATCCGGGTGTCGCCCTGCACGCCGAGCGGGTTCGCGAACAGGAACACGGCCCAGCTCGCGTCGCCGTAGGTGTCGAGCAGGATCCCGAAGTAGTCGTCCTGCCAGATGTTGTCCCGGTCCCGCAGCGAGGCGCGGATCGTGGAGGGGTCGTCGTAGGCGACGAACGCGAGGTAGAGGCTCTCCTGGTCGTACGTGATCCAGGTCTCGCTCGGCACGGCCGGCTCGCCCATCTCCTCCGGGAAGTTCGTCGAGAACTCGGTGACGCGCGCGGCGCCGCGCCAGCCCGGGTCGTCGAGAACGCCGTCGACACGGATCTCGCCCTCGGCGCGGGTCACGTGGAGGGTCGGCTTGATCAGGGGGCGGAACTCGCGGTCGGTCGATCGGGCTTCGCGGCGCGTCGCGGGATCGCCGCCCGGGGTTTCCTGCGGCTGGCCCCGCGCGTGAGCGCACGTCGCGCCGGCCATCAGCATGACCAGCGCGACGGCCGGGCCCCGTAGAGCTCGTCCCGTCGTCACCGCCACCTCCCTGTCCCCCGGACGATCGACAGACCCGTCTGCCCATCTTCACCTGATGGACACCCCGGGCCCCCGGAAGGTTGACGGCGGCCGGAGCAGGACGCCCGGGCTCAGCTGTCGAGCGGGACCCGGCGCTCCAGCGCGACGGCGAGCTCCTCGAGCTGCCGCTTGCTGCGCCCCTCGAAGTGGCGGGCGCACACGGCCTCGTAGCTCCCGCACAAGCGCTGGCAGCCCGGACCGCGGACCATCTGGTCGGCCATCTCGAACAGGACGTTGTCCTCCTTGCCGATGTGGCCCCGGATCAGCGCCACGTAGCCCCGCGCCGCGTTCAGCAGGCGCCGGTGCGCCGCCTCGTCGCCCGCGCGCGCGGGCTCGATCGCCTCCCCCATGAACCGCGCGTACTCCCGTCCCTGCCGGTGCTCGAGCAGCATGACCGCGATCGGCCCGGCGTCCCGCGGCATCCCCTGCGCCTCGAGCGCCGGGAACAGGAGGTCCTCCTCCTTGCCGTGGTGGCAGGCGTCCGCGAACAGGCGGACGAAGGTCACGCAGTCGCCGAACGCCTCGTAGTCGGTCTCTCCCTCGACCTCGGCGCGCTCGACCAGACGCTCGAGCACGTCCGCGACCCGGAGGATCCAGCGGTGCTCGTCGCGCAGGCGGGACGTCGCGGTCTCGCTCCCGGACCCGTGCATCTCCTGCCTCCTCCCGCCGCGCGGTCGGCCCCGGACCGGCCCGGGAGCACCGCCGGCTTGACATGGGTTGAACAAAGGTTCAAAATTTGAACTATGGGTAAACTGCCCGTCTCGCAAGAGTCGACCCCGCCCGCGGGCTCCGGCCCACCCGACGCCTCGGACCACGTCCGGGAGAAGCGGCGGCGGCGGCGCGAGGAGATCCTGCACTCCGCGCTCCGCGCCTTCCGCGAGAACGGATACCACGCCACCACGCTGGCGGACATCGCCGAGCAGCTCGGCGTCCGGAAGACGGCCCTCTATCACTACTTCCCCGACAAGGAGGCGATCCTCTACGCGTGCCACCGGGAGTCGCTGGCGGAGCTCGACCGGCTGCTGCGCGAGGCGCGCCGGTTCCAGTCGGGCCGGGAGCAGCTCGTCCACGCGATCCGCGAGCACGTCCGGGTGATGACGGACACCCTCGAGGGGTCGCCGCTCGCGTTCGAGGTGACCGCCCTCTCGCCCGACCGGCAGAAGGAGATCATCGCCGCCCGCGACCGCTACGAGCGGGCGCTGCGCAAGATGATCGACACCGGGATCGAGCGTGGGGAGTTCCGACCGGTCGACTCCAAGCTCGCGGCGTTCGCGATCCTCGGGGCGATCAACTGGATCGCCCGCTGGTACCGGCCGGAGGGCTCCGTCCACGCGGACGAGCTCGGCGAGCAGTTCGCGGACCACCTGGTGGGAGGCCTCGCATGCGCCTGACCCCGAGCAGGAGAACGCCATGAAGGCCGTCCGTCTGAACGCCGTCGGCGAGCCGCTCGCCCTCGAGGACGTGGAGCTCTCCTCCCCCGCCGCCGA
Organism: Gemmatimonadota bacterium; assembly: GCA_046484665.1. Lineage (GTDB taxonomy): Bacteria > Gemmatimonadota > Gemmatimonadetes > Palauibacterales > Palauibacteraceae > Carthagonibacter. The sequence goes on along the minus strand of JAWOIN010000016.1, from coordinate 15,476 downwards.
CGATGTCGTGGTGCGGGTCGCGGGCTGCGGCGTCTGTCACACGGACATCGGCTTCTGGCGGGACGGGGTGCCGACCAAGTCGCCCCTCCCGCTCACGCTCGGCCACGAGATCTCCGGCACCGTCGAGGACGCCGGGGCCAGGTTCCGCGCCTGGATCGGCCGCGAGGTGATCGTCCCCGCCGTGATCTCCTGCGGTCGCTGCGACCTGTGCCGCGCGGGCCGCGGCAACGCCTGCCGCGCCCAGGTCATGCCCGGCAACGACATCGACGGCGGGTTCGCGGAACGGATCGTGGTCCCGGGACGCGGGCTGTGCGAGGTACGCGAGCGCGGCGGCTACGACCTCGCCGAGCTCAGCGTGGTGGCGGACGCCGTGACGACGCCCTACCAGGCCGTCGTCCGGAGCGGCCTCGAGGCGCACGACCTGGCGATCGTGGTCGGCGTCGGCGGCGTGGGCACCTACTGCGTCCAGATCGCGGCCACGCTCGGGGCCCGGGTGATCGCGATCGACGTAAACCCGGAGCGCCTGGCGGCGATCGCCGGACACGGCGCGGCGCACACGATCGACGCCTCGCGGATGGAGTTCCGGGCGCTGCGCGACGAGGTGCGCGGCTTCGCGAAGCAGTGGGGCTGCGCCCCGGAGGGCTGGAAGCTGTTCGAGTGCTCGGGCACGACCGGCGGCCAGGAGACGGCCTGGGGGCTGCTCGGCCACGCCGCCACCCTGATGGTCGTCGGGTTCACGCTCGGGAAGGTCGAAGTGCGGCTGAGCAACCTGATGGCGTTCGACGCGACCGTCCAGGGAACGTGGGGCTGCCGGCCGGAGCTCTACCCGGACGCGCTCGAGCTCGTCACCTCCGGACGCGTCGCGCTGCGCCCGTTCATCGAGCGGTTCCCGCTCGCGGAGGGCCCGGAGGTCCTGCGGCGCGTCGCCGATCACGCGATCTACCGGCGCGCCATCCTCGTCCCGGAAGGAGCCTGACCGCGTGCGACGGAGAGATCGCGACGGACGGATCGCACCTTGAGGAGCGCGAGATGCTGAAGAGCCACACGCTGGTCGAGACGCCCGAGTTCCGGGAGATCCTGTACGAGCTGCGGCCGGTGCTCGACCCCGCCGGAGAGCCGGTAGAGGGGCTGTACAACGCGTGGATCTCCCTGAACAACCCGGGGCAGTTCAACAGCTACACCACCGAAGCCGTGAAGGAGGTGATCCTCGCCTTCCGCGCCGCGAGCGCGGACCGGCGCGTCGTGTGCTGCGTGTTCACGGCGGTGGGCGACCGCGCCTTCTGCACGGGCGGGAATACGAAGGAGTACGCCGAGTACTACGCCGGGAATCCGCAGGAGTACAAGCAGTACATGCGCCTGTTCAACGACATGATCGACGCGATCCTGCGCTGCGACAGGCCGGTCGTGAACCGGGTGAACGGGATGCGGATCGCGGGCGGGCAGGAGATCGGCATGGCGTGCGACTTCAGCATCGCCGCCGACACCGCCCGGTTCGGTCAGGCCGGGCCGAAGCACGGCTCCGCCCCCGACGGCGGCTCGACCGACTTCCTCCCCCTCTACGTCGGGTTCTCGCACGCCGTCGAGAGCGGCGTGCTGTGCGAGATGTGGAGCGCGCACAAGGCGCTCCGGCTCGGCCTGCTGAACCAGGTCGTGCCCGTGCTCCGCGTCGACGGCGAGTGGATCCCGAACCCGATGGTGGTGACCGACCGTTACGTCGACGCGTTCGGAAACCTGGTCCACGGCGAGCCGAGGGAGGGCGCGGAGCGCGAGGCCGCCAGGCAGCTGATGGCCGGCGCGGAGATCGACCTCTCCCGGCTCGACGAGGCGGTCGAGGCTTTGTGCACGAAGATCCTGATGCTGATGCCGGAGTGCGTCTCGAAGACGCTCAGCAGCCTCCGCAAGCACAAGCAGTGGCACTGGGACAACACGAGCGTCACCAACCGCGAGTGGCTCGCGCTCAACATGATGACCGAGGGGCGGGCCGGGTTCCGGGCGTTCAACGAGGGACCGAAAGGCCGGCGCGAGGTCGACTTCATCCGGCTGCGCCGGCTCCTCGCGGAGGGCCACCCGTGGGACGACGAGCTGCTGCGGGCGATCTCCCCGCAGTTCGCGGAGGAGTAGCGTCCGAATGGACCTCGGGCTGAGCGGGCGGGCGGCGCTCGTCACCGGCGGGCGCTCCGGGATCGGAGCGGCGGTCGCGACGCGCCTCGCCGTCGAGGGCTGCGACGTGGCGATCGTGGACCGCGTCGACGACGAGGTCAGCGCGAGGGTGACGGCGGCGGTCGAGGAGACGGGCCGCCGGGCCGTCGCGATCGCGTCCGACGTGCGCGACGCCGACGCCGCCCGGGCCGCCGTGGAGGACGCGGCGGAGCGGTTCGGGCGCCTCGACGTCGTCGTCTGCTGCGCGGGGATCGTGCGGGACGCCGTGAGCTGGAAGATGACGGACGAGCAGTGGGACGAGGTGATCGACGTCAACCTCACGGGGACCTTCCACTACAACCGCGCGGCGGCCGGCCGGTTCCGGAGCGGCTCGTGGGGGCGGATCGTGAACGTGGCGTCGATCAACGGGATGCGCGGGAAGTTCGGGCAGGCGAACTACGCGGCCTCGAAGGGCGGCGTGATCGCCCTCACGAAGACGATGGCGCGGGAGCTGGGCCGTTACGGGGTGACGGTGAACGCGATCGCCCCCGGCTTCGTGCGGACGGAGATGACGCGCGGCCTGCCGCCCGACGTCCTCGCGCGGGCGGAGGAGGAGGCGGTGGTCGGACGGCTCGGCGAGCCGGAGGACTGCGCGGACGTCGTCGCCTTCCTCTGCTCGGAGCGGGCCGGGTACGTGACCGGGTCGGTGATCCGGGTGGACGGCGGCCAGTACATCTGAATCCGGCGCCCGACCGGCACCGCCGGAGGGGCGCAGAAAGCGGGATCGCATGAGCGTGAAGGTCGACGTCGCGGACGGGATCGGGACTCTCACCCTGTCCCACCCCCCGCTCAACATCCTCACCCGCGCGGTGCTCGCCGAACTCCGCGCGCGGCTCGAGGAGCTCCGCGCCGTGCCCGGGCTGCGGGTCCTGCTCCTGGCGGCCGAGGGGAAGCACTTCTCGGCCGGGGCCGACGTGGGCGAGCACCTGCCGCCCGAGCACGAGGTGCTGATCCCCGAGTTCCTGGACACGATCCGCGCCCTCGCGACCTTTCCGCTCCCGGTGATCGCGGCCGTGCGCGGACGGTGCCTCGGCGGCGGGTTCGAGCTCGTGCAGGCGGCCGACATCGTGATCGCCGGCGAGGGCGCCCAGTTCGGGCAGCCGGAGATCCTGCTCGGCGTCTCCGCTCCGGCCGCCTGCGTCCTGCTGCCGCGGCGGACCGGCCACGCCGTCGCCGCGGGGATCCTGTTCACCGGAGACCCGCTGAGCGCGGAGCAGGCGGCGGCGGCCGGGCTCGTCCTCCGGGTCGCCCCGGACGCGGACGTGGAGGAGGAGGCGAGGCTGCTGGCTCTCCGGGTGGCGCGCCACAGCGCCGCCGCGCTGCGCGCGACGAAGAAGACGCTGATGCTCGGCACCGGGGCCACGCTCGCGGAGGCCATGCGGGGCGCCACGGAGGTCTACGTCGAGGAGCTGATGCGGTCCGAGGACGCCGTGGAGGGCCTGACGGCCTTCCTCGAGAAGCGGACTCCGACATGGAAGCACCGATGAGCGACGTCGTCACGTTTCCTGGCTGGCGGGACCGTCCGCTCGACGAGGTCCTGTACGAGTGCCGCGAGCTGATCGAGGACACGGACTTCCCCACCGTGCGCCGCTGGCGCGAGGCGGGCGGGCGGGTGATCGGCCACTTCCAGGTCTACTTCCCCGAGGAGATCGCCCACGCCGCGGGCGCCCTCCCGTTCAAGGTCCGCGGGTCCCCGATCGAGGCGACGCAGGCCGACTCCCGCTACGGCTCGTACCTCTGCTCGATCGTGAAGACCTCGCTCGAGCTGGCGCTGAGCGGCCGGGTCGAGATGGAGATGTTCGTCACGCACCCGATATGCGACGCGGCCCGCAACCTCGCCGGCGTGTTCGGGCGGAACTTCCCCTTCCCGTGCCAGATCCTCTACCTCCCCCAGAACGCGAACTCCGGCCACGCGCCGATTTACCTGCGCGGCGAGTACGACCGGCTGCGGCGCGCGATCGAGGGCGTGACGGGCGCGTCGGTTACCGAGGAAAGCCTGCGGCGCTCGATCGGCGTGTTCAACGAGAACCGCGCCCTGATTCGCGCCCTCTACGACCTGAAGCGCCGCGCCCCGTGGCTGGTGTCGATGGACGAGGCCTACGTGCTGGTGGCGGCCGCGGGCCTGATGCCCCGCGAGGAGCACAACGAGCTGCTGCGGACGGTCCTCCCGATGCTGGAGTCGCGCGGCTCGAGCCCGAAGGACCGGATCCGGGTCGTATTCGAGGGGGGGTTCTGCGAGCAGCCGCCGCTGGACCTGATCCGGGCGATCGGCCGCTCCTGCTACGTCGTGGACGACGATCTCCTGATCGGCCTGCGCTGGATCCTCGAGGACGTCCCGGCGGAGGGGGACCCGCTCGCCGCCCTCTCCGAGGCCTACCTCGAGCGGTCGTCCTACAGCCCCGTGCAGCACGACCTCCGGAAGCCGAAGGAGAAGATGCTCCTCGAGCGGATCCGCGCCTCCGGAGCGCGGGCCGCGATCGTGACGGCCGCGAAGATGTGCGAGCCGGGGCTCGAGGAGCAGGTCGCCTACACGCGGGCGCTGGACGAGTCCGGCGTGCCGTACTTCGTCAGCGAGTTCGAGGAGAGCATGACGAGCTTCGAGCACCTCGAGATCCAGCTCGAGACGTTCGTCGAGAACCTGCTGTTCGATTGAGGAGAGGGACACCGTGACCACGACCACGACGGACATCGTCGGCCGGGCCAACAACGACGGCGCGCGCCTGTTCCGGGAATGGTACGCCGACCTCACGCGGGCCGCCGAGGAGGACCGCGGCGGCGCCTACGTGTTCGTCATGGGCAGCCTCGCGGAGCTCCTGCGGACGTTCGACCTGCCGATCGTGTTCCCGGAGATCAACTCCCTGCAGACCGCCGTCCGGCACGTCGCGGCCGAGTACCTGAACGAAGCCGAGGACTACGGATACTCGACGGACATCTGCGGCTACGTGAAGGCGGACGTGGCGACGCAGCTCCGCGGCGGCAGGCTCCCGATGGGGCGGATTCCGAAGCCCTCGATCGCCGTCTACACCAACGCCTGCAACACGTACATCAAGTGGGCGGAGATCTGGGAGCGGATGTACGGGATCCCGACCTTCACGCTGGACGTCCCGGGCAGCCGGGCGGACGGCGCGCAGACGTGGCCGGGGGACCCGGACTTCGCGAACGACCGCCGCTACGTGGCGGCGCAGCTGCGCGAGCTCATCCCGCTGCTCGAGCGGGTGAGCGGGCAGCCGTTCGACATCGACCGCCTCCGCGAGTGCATGGGACACGCGAACGTGATGGGCGACGGCTGGAAACGGGCGCTCGAGCTGAACCGCAGCCGTCCGGCGACCTTCAACGCGCTGTCGGACGGGACGATCTTTCTCGGCGTAGCCAACGGCTTCCGCGGCACCGAGGAAGGGGCCCGCTACTTCACGGAGCTCGTCGAGGAGCTCACCTACAAGAGCGCACACGGGATCGGCACGCTCAGCGAGGAGCTCTACCGGCTGATCTTCGTGGGGGTGCCCTGCTACCCGATCTTCCGGAGGTTTACCGAGCTCTTCACCGAGCTCGGCGGGACGTTCGTGCACTCGACCTACCTGTGGTTCGCGTCGGGCGGCTCGAACCTCGGCTTCCAGTACGACCTCGCGGACCCGATCGAGAGCCTGGCGGAGGGCGTCCTGGTCGGGGTGCGGGACGCGATGGACAGCATGTTCTTCCAGAACCGCGCGCTCGAGAGGATGATCGACGAGTTCGGCGCGGACGGAGTCGTCTACCACCCGATCAAGAGCTGCCGCACCGTGTCCACCGGGCTCGCCGACAGCCGCCGCGCGCTGATGGAGGCGCGGGACGTGGCGAGCCTGTTCATCGAGTCCGACATGATGGACCAGCGCGTCGTCTCCGAGGCGCAGCTCAAGAACCGGATCGACGCGTTCTTCGAGGGGCTCGCCACGCGCCGCCTGCAGAGCGGGCGCTGAGCGTCGCGGGCCCCGCGGGGTCGGCCCGCCGGGCGTCGTTGACGGACCGAAACGTCGGAGCACCGCGGCAACGGAAGAAAGGAACCGGATGGCCTACGCGGCGGGGGTGGACGTCGGGTCCACGCAGACCAAGGCGGTGATCGTCGACGAGGCGCGCGCGATCGTGAGCCGCGCGCTCACCGACACGGGCGCCAACGTGATGCGCGCCGCCGAGACCGCCTTCCGGGAGGCGCTGCGCTCCGGCGACCTGCGCGAGGAGGAGGTGGAGTACGTCGTCGGCACCGGCTACGGCCGGTACAAGGTCACGTTCGGGAACACCCAGGTCACCGAGATCAGCTGCCACGGCCGCGGCGCGGTGCAGATGTTCCCGGGCACGCGCACCGTCGTCGACATGGGCGGGCAGGACACGAAGGCGATCCGGGTGGCGGAGAGCGGCGAGATCCTCGACTTCTGCATGAACGACAAGTGCGCGGCCGGCACCGGGCGGTTCCTCGGCGCCGCCTCCAGCGCGCTCGACATCCCGCTCGACGAGCTCGGGCCGACGGCGCGGCGCGGCGAGCGGCCGGTGAAGATCTCCACCACCTGCACCGTGTTCGCCGAGTCGGAGGTGCTGTCGTGGCTCGGCAAGGGGAAGAAGATAGAGGACATCCTGCTCGGCGTGCACCAGTCGATCGCGGGGCGGTCGGCGGGGCTGCTCCGCCGGGTGGGGATCGAGAGCGAGGTCACGTTCACGGGGGGCGTCGCGAAGAACGTCGCGATGATCGACGCGCTGAACCGGAAGCTCGGGCTCGAGATCAACGTGAGCGAGGAATCGCACTACATGGGCGCGCTCGGCGCCGCGCTGTTCGCGCTCGACCACATCCTGGCGAGCCGCGAGCCGGCTCCGGCGAGACAGGGGGCCCGATGAGGCATACGGTCGGTGTCGACGTCGGATCCACCTACACGAAGGCGGTCGTCGTCGACGGCGACCGGGCGATCCTCGGCCGCGCGCTGGAGCCGACCGGGTTCCGTCTCGCCGAGGTCGCGGAGCGGGCCTGCGCCCGCGCGGTCGCCGAGGCGGGGCTGGCCGGCGACGACGTCGGCTACGTGGTCGCCACGGGGTTCGGCCGTCACCAAGCCGCGAACAGCGACCTCGTGGTCACCGACCTCACCGCCGCGGCGCGCGGGGCCACCCTGCTCTTCCCCGGCACCCGCACGATCCTCGACGTGGGCGGCCAGACCATGAAGGCGAGCCGCCTGTCGGACGACGCGAAGGTCAGGTCGTTCCGGCTCAACGACAAGTGCGCGGCGGGGACCGGCGCCTTCCTCGAGAAGACGGCCCGCTACATGGGCTACTCGACCGAGGAGATCGGCCCGCTCGTCGCCACCTCCAAGGACGCGATCTCGATCTCGGGCGTGTGCGCGGTGTTCGCGGAGTCGGAGGTGATCAACCACCTGTCCCAGGGGGTCGCGCCGGCCGACATCATGCACGGCGCGATCGTGTCGCTGGTCGGACGATCGGTGCAGCTGATGAAGCGGGTCCAGATGCAGCCGGAGTTCACGCTGATCGGCGGCATCCTCCGGTTCCGGACGATGGCGCGGGTCGCGCGGGAGACGCTGGGCTCCGAGGTGAACGTGCCGCCCGACGAGCTCGTGCAGTTCGTGCCCGCGCTCGGCGCGGCGATCCTCGGGCAGCTCCGGCTCGAGACGCTGGCCGGCGAGCGCCCCGGGCGCGACGCGCGCCCGCTCCCGGCCTGAGGCGGCGACCGTGGCCGAGCCGAAGCGCGGCGAGCCGGGGCCGCCCGACCCGAGCGGTCCCCTCTCCTTTCTGGTCGAGGGGGAGGCGCGGCGCGTGCTCTCGGAGAGCCAGCTGCGCCCCGACCCGGCACGGATCGCCGACGGGTGGGAGCGCCGGTTCATCGCGGACGGGGCGCGCGCGGAGGAGATGGCCGCGCTGTACGAGAGCCTCGGGTTCGAGGTCGCCGCGGACCCGATCCGGCCCGACGAGATGGGAGAGGACTGCGAGGACTGCCGGCTCCTCGCTCTGATGAAGTTCCGGACGATCTACACGCGCCGGAAGCGCGGCTGACGGCGGGCGCGCCGGAGCGGGGCCGACGGCGGCGGGCCCGAGCGGCCCGTGAGCCACCGGCGCTCCGCTGGCCTCGCCGGCCCGCCCGGAGCATCTTTTCCGCCTGCCGCGGCGCCGAGCCCGCGGCGCCGGGCCCGCGGCACCTGCCAGGAGCGATCTGCCATGCGATGCTCACGCTGCGGCCACGAAGCCGCCGACACCGACAAGTACTGCGCCGAGTGCGGCCAGTTTCTGCGCGACGCCTTCGTCGACCACCGCCTCCTGCACGCTCTCCTCACCGAGAGCCGCGGGGAACACCGCGAGGCGAGGCGGGAGCTGGAGCGACTGGTCGAGTCCGAGCCGGACCAGCCTCTCGCGCATCACTTGCTCGGGACGATGTACTTCCACCAGGGGACGCTCGACCTCGCGATCGACCACTACGAGCGGGCGCTCGAGCTCGCCCCCGGGTTCGTGCTCTGCTCCTACGACCTCGGGGTCGCCCACTACCACCGGGGCCACATGCCCGGGGCGATCCGCGCGTTCCGGCGCTGCCTCGAGATCGACCCGCACTACAACGCGGCGCACTACCGGTTGGCGATCGCGCTGTTCCACGCCGGCGAGCTCGACCAGGCGCTCGAGCACTTCGAGCGCTGCACCGCGCTCACGCCGGAGTACCTGATGGCGCGCTACCACGTGGGCGTGATCCACGAGCGGATGGGCGATCCGGAGGCGGCCGCCCGCGAGTTCACGAAGAGCATGGAGGAAGGCGTCGGCGAGGTGAGCAGCCTCTACCACCTGGCGCTGATCCACCGGGCCCGGGGCGACGAGGCGACGGCGGACGACCTGCTCGCCCGCGCCCGGCAGTTCGGGCGCACGTCGGTCTCGTGACTCTGCCCGCCGAGGATCGGCTGATCTACGACTGGTCCGCCCACGGCGGGGCGCCGCCCGTGCGGCCCCGGGCGGCGATGCTCGACGACGAGACGCTGCGGGACGGCCTGCAGAGCCCCTCGGTGACGGACCCGCCGCTCGATCTGAAGGTCCGGCTGCTTCACCTGATGGACGGGCTCGGGATCGAGACCGCCAACGTCGGCCTGCCGGGCGCCGGTCCGCGGCAGAGGGAGGCGGTCGAGACCCTGTGCCGCGAGATCGCCCGAAACGGGCTGCGCATCGGCGCCAACTGCGCCGCGCGGACCATGGTCGTGGACATCCAGCCGATCGCCGACGTCGTGCAGCGGACAGGAGTTCCGATCGAGGCCTGCGTGTTCATCGGCTCGAGCCCGATCCGGCAGTACGCGGAGGAGTGGGAGATCGAGCGCATCCTCCGCTTCACGATCGAGGCGGTGGACTTCGCGGTCGGCGAGGGCCTCGAGGTGATGTACGTGACGGAGGACACGATCCGGGCGGCGCCGGACGACCTCCGGCAGCTGTTCTCCGCCGCGATCGAGCACGGCGCGCGCCGGCTCTGCCTCACCGACACCGTGGGCGCCGCGGTGCCGTCGGCCGTGCGCAACCTGGTGACCTGGGTGCGCGGCCTGCTCGAGGAGCTCGGCGTAGCCGACCGGGTCGGGATCGACTGGCACGGGCACCGCGACCGCGGGCTCGACGTGGCGAACACGCTCGCCGCGTTCGAGGCGGGCGCGACGCGCGGACACGGCACGGCGCTCGGGATCGGCGAGCGGGTCGGCAACACGCCGATGGAGCAGCTCCTCGTCAACCTCAAGCTGCTCGGCTGGCGCGACGACGACCTCTCGTCGCTGCCGGAGTACGTGGAGACGGCCTCGGCCGCGGTGGGCGTGCCGATCCCGGTGAACGCGCCGATCGTGGGCCGGGACGCCTTCCGGACCGCGACCGGCGTCCACGCGGCGGCCGTGATCAAGGCGAAGCGGAAGGGGGCGGCCTGGCTCGCCGACCGGGTCTACTCGGGCGTCCCCGCGAGCTGGATCGGCCGCGAGCAGGAGATCGAGATCGGGCACATGTCCGGCGCCTCGAACGTCGTGTTCTACCTCGAGTCGCGCGGCTTCCCCGCCGGGCCGGAGATCGTGCAGGCGGTCCTGGCGCGGGCGAAGAAGGCGGAGCAGCTGCTGACCGAGGAGGAGATCCTCGAGGTCGTGCAGGAGTCGCGCGGCGGACAGTAGACCCTCCCGGCAGCGCGACGCCGGTGTCGGAAATTGCCCCTCCCCTGCGCCCGCGACGCCCGGGTGTCCCGGGTGGGCGGGCACGGGGAAGACATCAGCCCCGCTGGCGCAGGATCTCCTCGAGCCGGGCGCGCGCCCTCTCCACCTGCGGCTGGAGCTCCGCGTCCGCGTCCTTCCAGAGCTCGACGAGCTCCGCGTAGTACAAGGCCGCCTTCTCCGGGTCCCCGATCTCGTCGGCCAGCCCGGCCGCCCGGCCCAGCGAGAACCCGAGCCCGGCCTGGTCCCAGTACATGCGGTTCGGCTGCCGCGTCTCCAGGTAGGCCTCGTACCACGCCAGGGCGGAGTCGGCGCGACCCGCCCGGTCCCAGGCGAGCGCCGTCCCCAGCTTCGCGCAGATCTCGCAGGGTCCCCGATCGGACCTCGCGTAGAGGCGCGCCGCCTCCTCCGGGTCGCCCTCGGCGAGCGCGATCGCCCCGCGGGCCCGGAGGACGGCGTTCTCTTCGACCCGGGCGAGATCGGGACCGGCTTCCGACTCGAAGCGCCCGAGCAGGGAGCGCGCCCGGTCCGGCTGTCCGAGCAGAGCCCTGAGCTCCGCCTGCGTCGGATAGTCCCGGTCGGCGAACGGGAGATCCTCCGGGTCCACGATCGCCGTAGCTCGCGCGATCGCCGCGCGCGCCCCTGCCGTGTCCCCCGCCGCGAACAGGCGCGTGTAGGCGAGCCAGTTCCCGGCGCTCAGGACGTCCTCCGGCTCATCGTGCGCGAGGGCGAGGTCGACGTACTCGCGGAGGTGGCGCTCGTGGTCCCGGAGCCGTCCACGGGCCGCCGCGAGCACCGCGGTGAGCGAGGCCACGTCGAGCTGGGCCCCGGGATTGTCGCGGTGTGCGGAGGCGACGACGCGCAGCAGCGAGTCCGCCAGGGCGTAGTTCCCGCGGAGAGCGGCGTACCGGGACTCCCAGAGCTCCACGGCGGCGTTCCCCGGGAACCTCGCCTGAGCCCGGGCGACGATCGCCGCCGCGGAGTCCAGGTCGCCCGTCGAGCGATACTGCTCGATCGCGAGATTCGTGTAGGCCGTGTAGGCGCTCGAGTCGGCGGCAAAGGCCCGCTCGATATGGGAGAGGGCCCGCTCGCGGTCCCGGAGGGAGCCGTAGAGAATCGCGACGTTGTTCAGGGCCCAGGCGTCACCGGGGTCGCGGTCGAGCAGGCGCTCGTACTCCGCGATCGCCTTCGGGTACTCGGCCGTGACCGTCGTGAAGTACGATCCCGCCGCGAGGTGTCGCTCGCGCTCCGTCAGCCGGTCCCGGTTCTCGAACGCCCGGGTCAGGGCCTCGTTCACGAGGGCGGCGGACTGGAACTTGTTCCGCCGCTCGACGCCCAGCTTCCGCCACGCCATCGCGAAGCCCGGATCGATCCCCACCGCCTCCTCCAGCAGCGCGATCCCGCGGTCGGAGTCGCCCTGGAGCTCGAAGGTGCGGAGCGCCTCGGAGTAGAGCTTCAGGGCCTGCAGGGACGAGGTGGTCACCTTCGCCAGCGGAGGGTCGGCGCGCAGCGACAAGTAGGACTCCCCGATCCTCTCGCGCAGGCTCTTCGAGAGGCGGTCCAGCGCCCGGAGCACATCGGCCGTGTCAGCCGCCGTCTCCCGCTGCGAGGTCAGCGCGGCCCCGTCGTCGGCGTCCACGAGTCTGGCCGTCAGGACGAAGCCCCGGCCGGCGGGCGTGATCTCGCCCACGACCACGGCAGGAATTCCCTCTCGCACGGCGAGCTCGCGGGCGAGCTTCGCGTCGAGTCGCGCGTCCCGCGGGACCTGCATGCGTCCGAGCGCCTCCGCGAGGAACGAGGGCTCGAGCACCTGGACGGCGGGCGACTGGGAGAGGTCGACCCGGAAGGCCTCCGTCGCGGCGCGCGCGAGGAGCGAGTCCGGGGCCGAGAAGTCGGAGACGATCACCGGTGCCCGCTCGTCGAGAACGCCGCGAGCGACCAGGCTGCCGGCCGGCCCGATTCCCGCCGCCCGCATCGCCATCCAGCCGACCGTGACGACTGCGAGGAAGAGGAAGGCGACGCCGCCACCGGCGAGGGCGTTCCGCCAGGTGAGAAGGCGCCGCGTCGCTCCGGGTGCGGAGGCGGCTCCGACCGGCTCCGCTCCCGTCCCTGCGGGCCCGCCCGCGGTGTCCGGGTACGCGACGGTCGCGGCCGCTGCGGCCGAGGGTGCGACGGCGCCGGGCTCCGCCGACGAGGCGCCCTCCCCCGCCATCGCACCCCGCCCGGATGTTCCCTCCTGCACGAACGCCGTCGCGAGCACGATCGGGAGCCCGATCACGAGCAGCACGACCGCGAACGGCTCCACCCACTCCGGAAGCCCCACGCTCTCCGCGAGCTGAGACACGACCTGGAGCGCGATCCACGAAGCCGCCAGGTAGATGCCGAGCACCTGCCACAGCGACCGCCGATGGACCTCGTTGATCAGCTTCCTCATCCGCGCTCCCTGAGGATCTGCTCGAGCCGCGATCGCGCCGCCTGCACGCGCGGCTGCAGCTCGGGGTCCGCCTCCGACCACAGGTCGACGAGCCGCGCGTAGTAGACCGCCGCCTTCTCCAGATACCCGGCCTCCTCGTGCAGGGCGGCGAGCCGCTCGAGCGTCGGACCCCGGTTCTCGTTGTCCCACGCGGAGCGCTGGGCGCCCGACGCCTCGAGATAGCCCTCGAGGTAGGCGATCGCCGAGTCCCGCTCCCCGAGCGCGTCGAAGACCTTGGCGGCGGGAAGGAACTCGCAGAACACGCATTCGCTCGGCTCGACGCGCCGGAGCAGCTCCAGTGCCCGCCCGGGATCTTCCTCGGCCAGGCTCAGGGAGACCTCCGTGAGGTGATAGGCGTTCTCGACGGACCGCCCGCGGCGATACGGCTCCGGGATCTCCGACTCGTACGCGGCGAGCATGGCCTCCGCCGCCGCGCGATCGCCGGCGCGAGCGAACCACGTGGCGAACCAGAGATGCGGACGGTTGAGCGGCTCCATCGCTGAGAACGGCTCGGCTTCGAGGATGGACTTCAACGTCGCGATGGCGGCGGCCGTGTCGCCGCGGACGTCGAGGTCCATGTCGAACCTCTGCATCAGGGCCGCCGACGCGAAGGCGTGGCCCGCCCTCCTAGCCTCCTGGCTCGCCCGCTCCCAGTGGCCGTCCGCCTCGGCGAGCCGGCCGCGGATCGCGGCCAGGTTGCCGAGCTGGAAGGAGCCCCGGCCGGCCCAGTCGGGCTCGGAGACCTCGTCGCGGAGCTCTCGTGACCACTCCGCCGCCGCGTCCCAGTTCTCCCGGTTGGCCTCGATGGCGTGGTGGAGCTCCAGTGAGCGCGCGTGGCCGGGCACCATGCCGTCCGCGATCGCCAGCGTGGCCTCCGCCTCGTCCAGTTTACCCTGCTGGAGCTGGGATAGCGCGACGTTCACGACGGACTTGATGCTCGAGTCGACCGCCGCGGATCGGGCGACCCAGTGCTCGGCTTCCGACCAGTTTCCCAGCTCCACCCAGGTGGCGCCCAGGTTGTTGAGCGCCCAGGCGTCGTTGGGATCGCGGTCCACCAGGCGCTGGTAGACCGTGATCGCCTTCCGCGGATCGTCCTCGACTTCGTAGTAGTAGGTCGCCTCGGCGAGCAGGCTCTCCCGCTCGGTCAACCGGTCCCGGTGCCTGTAGGCGTTTTCGATCGCCTCGACCTGGCGGGCCCGGTCGCGGACGGCCTCGACGCCCAGCTTGCGCCACGCCATCGCGAATCCGCTGTCGATCGCCACGGCCTCCCGCAGCAGGGTCACGCCCAGTTCGTGGTCGCGCCCGGATGCGAAAAGATCGAGCGCGCGCGAGTACTTCTCGAGCGCCTGGAGCGAGCCCGTCGTCACCCGCTCCAGCGGCTCGTCGGCGCGCATGTTCGTGTAGGAGTCGCCGATCCGCTCCCGCATCTTCCGCGACACGCGGTCGATAGCCGGAATGATCCCGTTCGCGTCCGGCGCCGTCTCGCGGAGCGAGGCCAGGGTCTCCCCGCTGCGGGCGTCCGCGAGGCGCGCCGTGAGCACGAACCCGTCCCCGACGGAGGTCAGCTCCCCTTCGATCACCGCCGGGTAGCCCTCGCGCACGGCGAGCTGGCGCGCCACGTCGGCGGTGAGCGACTGGTCCTCCGGCAGCTCCATCCGCTTCAGCGCCTCGTCGAGCGTGGCCGGCTCGACGACGCGCACCAGATCCGACTGCGAGAGGTCGACCCGGAACGCCTGGGTGGCGGCCCGCGCGAGCGACGGATCGTCGCCCGTGAAGTCGGCGACCACGATCGCGGCTCTCCTTTCCAGGAGTCCGCTCGCGACGAGAGAGCCCACGGGGCCGATCCCCTGGCTCCGCATGAACATGAAGCCGCCCGTGACGAGCGCCAGGAGCGCGAAAGCGAACCCGCCGCCCAGCAGCGAATTCCTCCAGGTCAGGAGTCGGCGGGGCGCACCGGGAGCCGGCGCGGGGTCGGGGACCGCGATCTCTCCGGGCGTCACGGGCGAGACGGCGTCCGCGGCGCCCTGCTCTGCCGCGACCGGCGCCGGGCGTCCCTGGACCATCGCCGTCGCCACGATGATCGGCAGTCCGATCAGGAGCAGGAGCATCGCGAACGGGAACACCCAGTCGGGGAGCCCCATGTTGTCCTTCACGACGTCCACGACCTGGAGGACGACCCACGAGGCGCCGACGTAGAGCGCGAGCACCTGCCACAGGGACCGGCCGGAGTTCTCGAGCAGCTTCTTCATCCGCGCTCCCTCAGGATCGCCTCGAGCCGCGTTCGCGCCACCCGGACGCGCGGCTGCAGCCCGGGGTCCGCGCCCTCCCACAGCTCGATGAACCGGGCGTGGTGCAGTACGGCCCGCTCCGCGTCGCCCGCCTCCTCGTAGAGCTGCCCGAGCCGCTCGTGGGTCGGCGCCAGCCACTCCGAGTCGAAGTACAGCCGGTAGTTGTACGGAGTCTCGAGATACCGCTCGTAGTACACGATTGCCGAGTCCGCGCGTCCGGCCTCGTCGAACAGCCGGCCCTCGACCCGGAGTCGGCAGGGGCCGCACGGCCACGACGGGAGCGACCGGAGCTCCGTGAGCGCGTCGAGCGGACGTCCCTCGGCCCGCTCGATCCCGGCCCTTCCG
>JAWOIN010000173.1:0-48066 GCA_046484665.1 Gemmatimonadota bacterium | reverse complement strand
CCGTGATCCTCGATCACCTGGGGGTGCCGGTCCCCGGGTCGATCGACGGGACGCTCCCCCCGGCTTCGGCGACGATGGCTCGATCCCCGGCGGACGCGTCCGCGTGAGCCCGTCCGCCCGCCCTCCGCTCCTGCGTCGCCGCTTCGGCGACCCGGTGTGGGACGGGATGCTTCGCGTCACGGGCCTGCTCGCGCTGCTCGGGATCCCGGCGGTCCTGTGGCTTCCTCCCGCCGTCGGCGGGCTGATCGGGTTTCTCCTCGTCACGATCTGGTGCAACGGACCGCTCGGGATCTTCATGCCCGCGACGTACGAGCCGATCCTGATGCTGTTCGGCAGGATCTACCCGCCGCTGCTCATCGCTCTCGTGGGAGTCCTCGGCGTGCTGTTCGTCGAGTACCTGAACTACCACGTCTACGGCCAGGTCCTGCGCCACGAGAAGCTGCGGGCGGCTCGCGAGAGCCAGGTGATAGGCCGGATCGTGGCCCTGTTCGGGCGGGCGCCGTTCTTCACGATCTGGATCTGCTCGTGGTCGCCGCTCCCGTACTGGCTGGTGCGAATCCTGGGCGCCATCTCCCGCTACCCGGTCCGCCGGTATCTGCTCGCCACGCTTCTCGGCCGGTTTCCCCGCCTCTGGTTCTTCGCGTCCCTCGGCGTCTGGTGGGATGTCGATGCGGCGGTTCTCGCCGCGATCGCCCTCGGGTCCATCGCGCTCGCGGTCGGGGTGTACCTCCTCAGGCGCGACGGTCGGGCCGAGGCCGCCTCCGGCTCCGGTGGCCTCGGCCCGACCGTCGGCTAGCGCGCGCCGCCCTCAGGGCGAGAGCGTGGGCCGCTCCACCTCGTCCCCGAATCCGCCGTACAGGATCGTGCGACCCGACGACCCGTCGGCCTTCATGATCTCGATGCCGTCCGAGGAGACGAACACGATCCGCGAGCCGTCCCGGGTCCAGACGGGATCCAGCTCGAACTCGCCGAAGGTGTTCGTCAGGTTCGTCAGCCCCGTGCCGTCCGCGTTCACGACCGCGACGTCCATGTCGCAGCACGGCGCCGTCGTGTAGAGGCTGAACACGATCTTCGAACCGTCGGGCGACCACGACGGAGCGAACCCCGCCCCTTCCTCGCCCGCCAGCAGCAGGCGGACGTCGCTCCCGTCGGGGTTCATCGTGTAAAAGTCGGAGGGCTCGGACCCGTCGAGGCGGTACCGCTGGAACAGGATCCGGGAGCCGTCCGGCGTCCAACCGCCGGGGAAGTCCTGAGTCGCGCCGTCGCGGTGCGTCAGCTTCGTGCGGCCCGTCCCGTCGGCGTTCACCACGAACAGCTCGTGGAACCCGTGATGCCAGTCCACGACGGCCAAGTCCGTCGTCGAGGCGAACAGGATCTTCGTGCCGTCGGGCGACCAGACCGGGAACTGGTCCCACGCTTCGTCGTTCGTCAGGCGCCGCACGGGGCCGGACCCGTCGGCGTTCATCACGTAGATCTCGCCCCAGTCGTGGTCGCGCGTGGAGATGAACGCGATGTTTGCGCCGTCGGGGGACCAGGCGGGATAGTAGTCCGCCGCCGGGTCCTCGGTGATCCTCCGGGGCTCCTGGTAGGGAGCGTCGAGGCGGAAGATGTCCCACCCCGACCACCAGTACGCGCCCGACCCGAAGGCGATCGACTGCGCGAGTCCCTCGTCGCAGGTCGCCGAGAGCTCGATCGAGGCGAGCTGCCCCTCGAACACCTGGAGAGTCCTGAGCCCCTGGTCCGGCAGGCAGTTGTAGGCGAGGTCCCCGAGCCCGATGACGTGGGCCCCGACCGCCGCGGGAAAGAAGACCGTCCCGCCGGCTCCGGGCACGCGGCCCTCCGTGAAGCCGTCCACGACGACCGAGATGGAGTCCGCGTCGGTCCCGGACCCGCCGACGGACACCGAGACCTCGGCCGTCGAGACGGGCGGACAGGTGGCGGAGAGCGTCAGCGCGACGGTCTCGAACGGAAGCACCGCCGCCGTGGTCGGGTTCTGCGGGTCGGTGGAACAGAACCGGTGGAGCTCGAGGGCGATCGCGTACGAGCCCGCGACAAGGGGGTTCAGCGAAACGATTCCCCCGCTCCCGGGAACGCCGCCCCGCCTCACGCCGTCGACCAGCACTCCGATGCCGGTCGGGCTGTGACCCCCGCCCCCGACCGCGACCGTGATCCTGAGCTCCCCGGTCGAGTTCCGGACCACGACGCCCACCGGCTCGGACGCCGCCGTGTTCCCGGACACGTCCTGCGCCACGGCCGTCAGGACGTGCGCGCCGTTCGGCCACGTCAGGCTGTTCCACGCCCGCTCCCAGGGTTCCGCGGCGTCATCCGCGCCGAGCGGATCGCCGTCCACGAAGAACCGGACGCGTTCGACGCCCACGCCGTCAGACGCGTCCGCCCTCACGCTCACCGTACCCGAGATCGTGTCACCCGCGACGGGCGCGAGAATCGAGATGGCCGGCGGCTCGAGGTCCGGCGGATCGTTGCCCGGATTCGCGAGAACGACCCGCACGGCGGACGACGCTGTCGAGTCGCCCGTCCGGGTCCGGGCGATCGCGACGACGGAACGCTCGCCGTTCGCGAACTCCGTCGTGTTCCAGACGGCGCGGAACGGAGAGGCCGCGTCTTCCGGCCCGAGCCAGGTATCATCGACGCGGAACCGGACCCCCGCGATCCCCTGGCGATCGAGCGATGACGCCACGGCGGTCAGCGTGACGACGCCGGCGAGCGTGTCCCCATGCGCGGGAGAGCTGATCGCGACGCTCACCCCGCCGGACCCGGGCCCGAGCGAGCCGTCACAGGCGGCCGCCACCGCCAGGCCGAGAGCCGCGGTGAGGAACGGAAGGACCGGGAGCACGGACCGGCGCGGCATGGCACACCTCCTGCCACTTTGACGTGGCCGGCGCCGTCGCTTCCCCGCGCGCTGCGCCGACCTCGGACAGGACTCCGTGGCCGCGCATCGTCTCCTGACCATCTCCCAGCCGTCTTCCGAGCCGGCGCCGGAGCTAGCGCGTCAACCCACCCCCATCACCGTCCGGACCACGAGCACCGCGACGTACGCCGCGTACGCCGCCAGGAACGCGATCCCCGCGGTCCGCCCGACCGGGCGCCGCCTCCACGCGAAGACGCCCAGCAGGAGCGCCGCGCCGAGCATCACCGGAAAGTGGAGGGTCAGAAACTCGCGGGACACCGGGATCGGGAACGGGCTGATCACCGCGCCCACGCCCATGATCGCGAGGACGTTGAAGATGTTGCTGCCGACCACGGTCCCGATCGCGACCTCGGTCCGCTTCTGGACCGCGGCCACGACCGTGGTCGCGAGCTCGGGCAGCGAAGTCCCGACCGCCAGCACCGTGAGGCCGACGACCACGTCGCTCACTCTGAGGCGGGCGGCGATCTCGACGGACGCGTCGACCACGAGGTCCGCCCCGATCGGGAGCCCTACGGCGCCCGCCCCGATGAACAGCGCGATCATCCAGGGGCGGGTCGGGAGCCCGAGCACCCACTCCATCGGCGTCCTGAGCGCGGCGTCCCGGTACGCCCGCGCCGCATCGCGCGCCGTGACGAGATTCACGGCGACGAGTGCGCCGAGCAGGATCACGCCCTCCACGCGACCGAGGTGTCCGCTCGCGCTCAGCGCGATGAGCAGGACCATCGCCGCCAGCATCACGAGGCTGTCGCGGCCGACGGAGCCCTCTCCGTAGGTGAGCGGATAGATCACGGCCGCCGTCCCGGCCACGAGGAGG
This sequence comes from Gemmatimonadota bacterium, assembly GCA_046484665.1. Taxonomy (GTDB): domain Bacteria; phylum Gemmatimonadota; class Gemmatimonadetes; order Palauibacterales; family Palauibacteraceae; genus Carthagonibacter. Next base: position 44,323 of record JAWOIN010000173.1, on the reverse strand, counting down.
ACGTTGGCGATGTTGCTGCCCACGACGTTCCCGAACACGAGTCCCGGGTACCCCGCGAGCGCTGCCTGCACGACCACCACGAGCTCGGGGAGGGACGTCCCGAACGCCACGACGGTGAGCGCGATCACCATTGGAGAGACGCGGACGCGACGAGCGAGCGCAACTGCGCCGCGCACGAGGACGTCGCCTCCGAGCAGCAGCCAGACGAGGCCCCCGGCGAGGCGAATGAACAGGGCCGGGTCCATCAGGAGGCCAGCGGGTCCCTGATCTCGCGCGCGACCGCGTACAGGCGGCCGGTCTCGGGCTCCGGGTACGTGTTCCAGCGCAGGTACTTCCACGATCCGTCCGCGCAGCGGAACCGGTTCACGAACGAGATCGTCGGATGTCCCTCCGCCAGCTTGTCGATTTCAGCCTGCGTCGCATCCACGTCTTCGGGATGCACGAGATCGAGGAACGGCCGACTGGTGAGCTGTTCCTCCGTCCAGCCCAGGGCCTGCGTGAACGCGGGATTCGTGCGCTTGAAGTATGCGTCCGTCCCCGCGATGCAGAGCAGGTCGAGCGAGACATCGAAGAACTTCTGGAACTCGCGCAGCTCCGTCATCCGCGCCTGGAGCTCGTCGGCGGTCTGGTTGAACGTCCGGGCGAGGAGCCCGATCTCGTCCTCCCGCTTCACCTCGGCCCGCGCGCCGAGGTCCCCTTCGCGGATCCGGTTCGCCACGCCCGCCAGCGCGTGGATCGGAGCCGCAAACCGGAAGCCGATCGCCACTGCGACCAGCAGCCCGATTCCGGCCAGCGACAACGCCAGCGTGACCATCTCCTCCCGGAACCCTCGGATCGCCGCCCTCTTCTCGTCGGCGTCGAGCTTGACCACGAGCCCCCAGCCCGTCTCGGGCAGGTACCGGGTGGCGGCCCAGACCCGCTCCCCGCGGTAGTCCCGAAGCCCTTCCGTGTGGACACCTTCGTCACCCGCGAGCGCCATCCGCGACGGATCGTCCTGAGCCGTCAGCAGAAGCGCGCCGGTCGCTCCGGTCGCGGCGGCACCGTGGCCCGCGTGCCGCACCGGGTGGAGCGTCCGGGCCCCGTCCGGGTCCGGCACCACGATCATCAGCTCCCCGGTCTCGCCGAGGCCGGTGTAGTCCAAGGCCAGCTCGACGAGGCGCCGGGCGTCCAGGGAGACGAACAGAAGGCCGACTCGCTCGCCGTCCAGCGCGAGCGGCGTCGTGTACGCGACCCGAGGAAGTCCGTCAGCCGCCGGAACGACGCCGAGGAAGAGGACCTCGCCGAAGGGCCCGGAGGTCGACCGCGCCGACAGGAAAGCCGGAACCTCGCCCGCGGCGGGTCCTGCCGTCGCGATCCTTCCGCCGCGGACGTCGTACACGCCGAGCGCGGCCACGCTGTGCACCGAGGCGGCCGCGTCCTCGACGATCCTCCGGATGCGCGCAACCGCATCGGGATCGGCCGAGGCGCCGTACTCGCGCAGGCTGACGCGCAGCTGTGTCCGGCTCGCGATGAGCTGGACGCGCTCCTTCCATCCGTCCACGATGTCCTCGAGCGCATCGGCGCCGGACTCGGCGAGGCTCTCCAGCTGCTCCGCCGTGCCCTCGCCGAGCAAGCGATCGGCGATTCCGTTCAGGAACCAGCCGAACACGAGCATGCTGCCGAGGGTGACGGCGGCGAGCGCGAACACCAGCTTCGTTCGAATGTCCACGCTCCGACGATATGTGGTCCCCCGCGGTCTGCCAATCGCGGAGCGCCCGGCGACCCGCTGCGCTTCGCCGTCACGACGCGGTGGGCCGGCCGCTACCGGCGATCAGGTCCGGCCCTGCCCGGCTCCGTCCTCGAGCTCGTAAAGTGCCGCGACCGTGTTGTGGCCGAGCACCCGGTCCTTCGCCACCAGACAGACGGCGGGGATTCCGAGGCGGGAGATCGTAGCCGAGTCGTGGCCGACGCACTGTCCCATCAGGAGGGCGAGCTCCGCCCCGTCCGATTCCAGGACGTCCGCCTGCGCCACCGGGTTGCAGACCATCTCGGGACGGCCGGGGCGCACCTTCTCCCCATCCGCGATCCCGAGGCGCTCCTTGGGTACCGCGCCCGACTTGCAGCACACGGAGGAGACCTCGAACCGGTTCGCCACGAGGATGTGGTGGAGGGCCCGCGCCTCCTCCCGGAAGCCGCTGCAGTAGACGACCCCGAGCCGCCGCGCGCCAAGCCGGCGGGCGAAGTCCATCGCCTCCTCCAAGCGGCACGGCGGATCGCGGCGCGCAGCGGCCGCATCGCGGACTCCGCCCGCCGCGCGCGCCAGCGCGTCGTCGTCCCACCCGCCGGAGACGGCCCCACGCGCCGGGTCGGCAAGGGGATCCGGGCCGGACGCGGGACCCCGCAGCGCATTTCTCAGGTAGCCGCTCCGCAGCCACAGCGCCGCGACCGGGTTGTGCCGGAGGCGGAGGTCGCGGGCCACGAGCGAGGTGGAGGGCGCACCCGCATGGCGGAGGAACAGCGTGTCATGCCCCACGCACATCCCCGCCATCGCGTTCAGCTCCGTCCCACGCGACCGAAACAGCTCCGCCTGCCCGACCGGGTCGCAGGCGCCCGCCTCCACCGGGAGGACGACCTCGAAGCCGCGCCGCGCGAGGAAGCCCGCCGCGAGCCGCCCTTCCCGGTCCATGCCCGGGCAGTGCGCGATCCCGATCCGCCGCCAGCCCAGCCGGTGGGCGAGCTCGGCGACCTCCCGGAGGCGCGTCCAGCGGCCGTATCCCTCCGCTTCGACCCGCGTCGCGTGAAACGCCAGATCCCGACCGGGACCCGGCGGATACAGCTCGTCGAACTGCGGAAACGGGCCCCGCATCGGACAGTCGTCCGGCCCGAGGTCGTCGCGCCCGACCCGGCAGGCGTAGACGTCGCAGATCGCGCACGAGCTCATCGGGGCCACCCCGCGCCCGGGACTTCGGCGAAAGAGGCGCCGCGGTCCGGAGGAGGCGGAGCTGCCCCCTCCTCTCCCCGGTCCTCGTCCCACGATGGGTGTCCGGGCACGTCCGCGAAGGACCGACCTTCGGAAGTCGCGCCGGAAAGTGACACGCCGCCGGGCACGATAGGTGGCGTCTCCGCCCTCGAAGACCCGGGACGCGGAGGCGCGCCCGCGGCCGCCGCCGTCTCCAGGGCGGCGACCAGGTCCCGCGCCGACGCGTGCAGCTTCTCGGAGCGGAGGGGCTCCCCGCGCATCCACTGCTCGGAGACGCAGGGTATCTCCTCGAACGCCCCGACCGACCGCAGCCCCTCCTCGCGGAGCGCCTCGATCAGGTACGTCTCGACGAACGGCGTGCGGACGCGGTTCAGCACCGGCAGCACACCGCGGATCCGCGCCGCCGCGAACTGCCGGATCGCAGCGTCGACGAGCTGCGGCAGCTCCAGGTGGCGCGTCGCGGGAGGAACGCCCCGCCGGATCCCGTCCACCATCCCGGTGAGGTGGGCCGCCATCCGGAGCCCCGCGTTCGTCGGGTCGACGACCGCGACCGCCCAGTCGATGGAGGTGACCGTGCCGCGCGCCGCATCCTCGAACCCGGCCTTGTAGTCGATGAGCGTCACCGGATCGGGACCGAAGTCGGAGACGTGGAGGTCCCGGGCGATCTTCGCGACCGGGCCGTCACAGCCCGCTCCCGGCCCGAGCGCGCCGATCTTGCCGGCCTCGAGCAGCAGGATCCCCTCGGGCGTGCGGCCGACGAAGCGCGCCGGGATCTGGTCCAGCCGGAGCCGGGCGCCGTGAAGCGGCGTCGGGTCGTCGACCGGACAGGTGACCGCCCCCCCGCTGAACACCATTCCCCCGAAGTGGTCCAGCAGCGGGTCGGGCTGGTGGTCCACACCGAGCGCTTCGGCCAGCCCCACGTTCGTGGAGTCGGCGTCGAGAACGAGCACGGAGTGCCCGCGCTCGCGGAGGGCGCGGGCGAGGAACACCGTCATCGTGCTTTTCCCCGACCCTCCCTTGCCGAAGATCCCGATCCGCAGACCGGACAGCGGACTCCCGTTCATGTCGATCCTCCTCTCCGTCCGCCGCAGGCCCGGCGTGGTCGGGAACGACTCCCGGCCGCGTCAGATCCCGCCGGCGAGCAGTACGGCGCCGACGACCAGACCGACGGCGAGATTCACGAGCTTCACGCGCAGGAAGTCGCGCGGCGACTCCGCGAGCAGCGGCAGCATGCCGTGCCCATCCTGCACGATCGAGCTGGCCGCGAGGACGCTCAGCGGCAGCGAGCCCGAGGCGTACAGGGTGACGAACACCAGATGCGGACCCGACTCGGGGACAAGGCCGATCATTCCCGCGGCGGCCAGAGCCGGCCACGGGTTCGCACGCACGATCGCCTGGAAGCTGACCAGATCCTCCTGGACGGCGATCGCCACGAGGACGCCCGCCGTCCAGGCGAAGATCCGCGGCACGTGCCTCCTCACGACATGCCGCCACAAGTGCTGCTGGAGAAAGTGGTCCGGCACCGTGGCCACGATGAACGCGCCGAACAGGGCCGCGAGCAGAATCGTCACGCGGATCGGATTCCACGCCTCCGGCAGTCCGCGTCCTCCCACGGCGATCCACGCGGCGTAGCCGGCCGCCCCGACGGTGAGGAGCAGCCGGGGAGCGTTCGGACGGGACCACTGTCGCAGGAGATGGCCCCGTGGGAAGCACTCGCACTCCTCGGGGTGAATCTCCAGGCCCGGGCAGGAGTCGGACGCGTAGCGGGCTGCGCCCGCGAGGCGGTCCACGATGGGCGCCGAGGCGAGGCCCAGGGCGAACATCCCCGCCGTCATCCAGAGTGCCGTCCGGGGGAACATTGCCAGCATTACGAACATTTCGTCGCCGCTCGTCGCGATCATGCAGGCGACGACGGCGCCGACCGTGACCACCCGGTGCGCGTAAAGCGTGACCACCGTGAACGCGCCGAGGCAGCCCGGAAGCGCGCCGAGCAGCGCTGCCGCCACGTACTGGGTGAGCGGCGAGCCGCGGAGCGCCGACTCGAACGTGCCGCGCGTCAGGATGTTCAGGTATTCGACGGCGATCATCATCACCGCGACGAACGCCGTGATCATGAGGGCGTTACGCAGCGCCTCCGACACCTGCGGGCCCATGTGTCCGGCTCCTGACGTTTCTCCGTCCGGCCACATACTTCAGAGTACGTCGCGCGTCAAAGTAGCACGGACTGCCACGAGATGCCAGGAGGAAGATGTTGCGCTACATGCGCAGCAATCGTATGTTATGCAACGAACACCTCGGTCACCCCGGAGATACCCATGAGTACAGATTCGACTTCGATCGCCTCCGTCTCTCCGCCTGCCGACGTGGCGTCCTCGCCACCCCAGGCCCTGCTCGATGCCGCCTTCCTCGTATTCGCGGAGCGCGGCTACCGGGCGACGCGGCTGGAAGAGGTGGCCGAGGCGGCCGGAATGACGAAGGGCGCGATCTACTACCACTTCGAGGGCAAGGAGGACCTGCTGCGCAGGGCCCTGCAGGATCGCCACCGCACGATCTTCGAGCACATCGAGACGTCGATGTCGAAGGAGCGCGCTCCCGCCGCCGTGAAGATCCGGTTCCTCATGCGGAAGGTGTGGCGGCACTGGATGGAGCCGGGCTGGGGACATGTCGTCCGTCTCATGGTCGGCGAGGTGAGCGTCGAGCTCCCGGCCTTGTTCCGGACGTGGGCCAAGGAGGGCCCGGTCCACGGCTGGAGCCTGTTGCGCGAGCTGATCGAGTCGGGCATCCGGAGCGGCGAGTTCCGCTCCGACGTCGATCCGGACGTGGCCGCGCGGGTGTTCTTCTCGGGCCTCATGATGCAGGCGTCGCTGCACGTCCACCTCGGCCTGGGCGAGATCGAGCCCTGCGACCCGGACCGGATCTTCGATTCCTCCCTCGACCTGTTCCTGCACGGCCTCGCCGTGACGCACAGCGCGCCGGACGAGGTCCGTCGCGTCGAAACCGACCCGAAACCGAGAGCCAGACGACGATGAAGAGACAGCAGCTGATCGACGGGCTGAACGAGGACCTGGCCGCCGAGCTGGGCACGATCATCCGCTACAACTACCAGGCCGGCAAGTCGGAAGGCCCCGTGGGACGGACCCTGCGGACGATGTTCCGCGAGGAAGCCGAGGACGAGCTCGGCCACGCCGCGTTCCTCACCGACATGATCGCCGACCTGGGCGGCGAGCCGACGACGACGCCGGCCCCGTTCGACAAGCCGGAGTCGATGAAGGCGATGCTCGAGGTCGACCTCGAGATGGAGCAGGCGGACGTGCAGCGGTACATGGAGCACGCCGCGCTCGCCGAGGAGCTCGGGCAGGTCGAGCTGAAGACGAAGCTCGAGGAGATCGCCGCGGACGAAGCCGGCCACGCCCGCGAGATCCAGGGCATCCTGCGCGGGATGTAGGCCCGCACACGGACCGAGGAGCGACCGTGAAGATCGGCATCATCATCTGCGACCGGTACCGGAGCTGCGCGGGCGGGAAGTGCTTCCGGGCCGTGCGGGAGCGGGCCGGCGGCTTTTCGCGGTATTCCGCCGAAGAGCCGCTGGAGGTCGTCGGATTCGTCTCCTGCGGCGGGTGCCCGGGCGGAAACGTCGAGTACGCTCCCGAGGAGATGATCCGGAACGGGGCCGAGGCGATCCACCTCGCGACCGGGCTCGTCGTGGGCTATCCCCCGTGCCCGTGGACCGACTACTTCCGGGCGTTCATCGAGAGCCGGTTCGGGGTGCCGGCGGTGGTCGGCACGCACCCGATCCCCGAGAAGTACGTGCGCGCCCACGCACAGCTGTCCTCGCTGCCGACGCTGGTGCGCGAGGAGGCGCTCATGGGCGACGAGACCGAACGGAGCGCCTGGGACTGATCCGAGCCGGGGCCACCGCCCGGAGGTGGGATCGCTCTCCCTCCGCCCCCGGGCGCGTCGGCCCCGGACCGTGCCTCGCCTCACTCGCGCGTCAGGTCGAGCAGGAGGGCGCGAGCGGCGATCGAGCGGGCACGAGTCACGGGTCTCTCCTCGCATCCGGTCCGGGTCACGGGGATGGCGGGGCGCGAGCACCATGTCCGCCCGGCCGGCCGTCAAGAACCGCGTGGGGAGGATCCGGCGGCCGTGGGCGAGACCGGATCGGCCGCGCCCACCATGCCCTGCCGCCCTCCAGCGCTTGACATTTCCGCGCGGTTTGACGTTCGTCTCCCGCCAGAGCCTCCCCGCATCGACCGGCGGAGGCGGACCTCCTCCGCGCTCCGAGGCGCGTACCGGGTCCTTTCCCCGACGAACGAGGACCGGGCCGCGTGCTCTTCAACTCCCTGACGTTCCTCGTCTTCTTCGCGGTCGTGCTGGCGCTGCACAACGCGCCGCTTCCGTGGAAGCTCAAGAAGTCGAACCTCCTCGTGGCGAGCTACGTCTTCTACGCGGCCTGGAGCCCGCCCTTCGTGCTCCTCCTCTGGCTCTCGACGATCGTCGACTGGTTCGTGGCGAAGGCGATCTTCCGGGAGGAGCGGGTCCCACGCCGCCGGGCCCTGCTGGGCGTCAGCCTCGCCGCGAACCTCGGCCTGCTCGGCTACTTCAAGTACGGCGGGTTCCTGCTCGAGAACTGGCAGGGGCTGATGTCGATGATCGGGGTGAGCTGGACGGCCCCGGGGTGGGACATCGTGCTGCCGGTAGGAATCTCGTTCTACACGTTCCAGACCATGGCCTACTCGCTGGACGTCTACCTGCGGCGGGCCGAGCCGGCCGACTCGCTGCTAGACTTCGCGCTGTTCGTCACCTTCTTCCCGCAGCTCGTCGCCGGACCGATCATCCGGCCGACGCAGCTGATCCCGCAGTTCCGGGAGCCGGTGCGCGCGACCCGCGATCAGCTCCTGTGGGGGCTCGCCCTGCTCACGCTCGGCCTGTTCGAGAAGGTCGTGATCGCCGACGGTGCCCTGGCGCCCGCGGCCGACGCCGTGTTCGGGGCCGGGGCGCCCGTCCCGTTCAGCGACGCCTGGCTCGGCACGCTGGCCTTCTCGGGCCAGATCTTCTCGGACTTCGCCGGCTACTCGACCGCGGCAATCGGGATCGCGCTGTGCCTCGGCTTCTCGCTGACCGACAACTTCCGCTATCCGTACGCGGCGATCGGGTTCTCCGACTTCTGGCGCCGCTGGCACATCTCGCTCTCAACCTGGCTGCGCGACTACCTCTACATCCCGCTCGGCGGGAACCGGAAGGGCTGGCACCGGACCCAGCTCAACCTGATGGTCACCATGCTGCTCGGGGGGCTGTGGCACGGGGCCGCGTGGACCTTCGTGGTGTGGGGCGGGCTGCACGGCTTCTACCTCGGCGTCGAGCGCTTCCTGCGCGAGCGGTTCGGAGAGGCGAGGTTCGCCTCGACGCTCGCATTCAGGCTGTTCCTGGGACTCCTGACCTACTTCCTGGTGAACCTCACCTGGGTGTTCTTCCGGGCGCAGGAGTTCGGGACCGCCTGGAACATGATCCGCGCCATGCTCGGCTTCCCGCCCGGCGGGACGGAGCTGGTGCTCGCGTCGCACCTCGCGCTCCGCGTGGTGGCGGTGATCGCGGGGATCCTGGTCGTGCACGGTTACATGCGGGACCGCCGCCTGGAGGATGTCGTCGCGAGGGCGCCGCGGTGGCTGACGGCCGTCGTGTGGGCGGGGATGCTGTTCGCGATCGTGGCCACGCAAGGAACGGGCAATGCCTTCATCTACTTCCAGTTCTGACCACGAGCCGGTCTTCGACCGGCCCGTTCCGCCCGTCCGCTGGGCGCACGTCGCGTTCGCCGCGGCGGCGCTGGCGGTGGTCGCGCTCGGCGGCTGGGAGGCGTTCTGGCGGGCGGAGGGCGTCCGGCCCGCCTACGGAAATCACGACGGCCAGTGGGCGGAGGCCCGGCGCCGACTCGACCGTTCGGAGCCGAACGCGACGGCCTTCATCGGCTCCTCGCGCACGATGTTCGCCATCGACCTCGACGTCTGGGAGGAGGAGACTGGCGTGCGGGCGGTGCAGCTCGCGCTCGAGGGCTCGAATCCGCTCCCCGTGCTGACGGACATCGCGGACGACGAGGACTTCAGGGGGCTCCTGATCGTCGGCGTCACGCCGCCGCTGGTGATGATGCCGGACATGGGCGCGCGGGCCGCGGCGCTCCAGCGCTACCACGAAGAGACGCCGGCACAGTGGATGGGCCAGAAGCTCTCCTACCTGCTGGAGCGGACGTTCGCGTTCTACAGCTTCGACTTCGCCCTGTTCACGGTGCTCGACCGGCAGCCGTGGTGGCCTTCGCGCCCCGGCCTTCCCGATCCGCCGCCGGAGGTCCGCCGGTTCGAGGACGTGAGCCGGGACCGGGAGGCGGACCTGTGGACGCGCGTGGACGACGATCCGGAGTTCCGGGCGATCGTGACGGACGGCTGGCAGGGGATCCTCGACAACCTCCCTCCCCCACCGCCCGAGGACGTGGCCCGGCAGGCGTTCGAGGCGAAGCTCGAGTCGATCGCCCGCGACGTCGCGAAGATCCGCGCCCGTGGCGGCGAGGTTGCGTTCATCCGGCCGCCGTCGTCCGACGTGTTCCGGGAGTTCGAGAGGAAGGCGACGCCCCGGGAGCGGGTGTGGGAGCCGATCGTCGCCGCGGCCGGAGCCGTCGGCGTCCACGCCGAAGACTATCCCGAGCTCTCGGACGTCCCGACGCCGGAGTGGTCCCACATCAGCTCCCGCGACAAGGCGCGATGGACGCGCGCGCTCGTGGGGATCCTGCGGGAGAGACTGGCCGAGCGGGGCGCCCGCCGACCCGAACTGGGAGGGACGGAGCCGTGAGCCTTCGACCGGAGCGCGACACGTGAGCCTGCTCGTCGCCGTGGACTTTTCGACCGTGACCGAGGGGATTCTGGAGATCGTGGGCCGCATGTCCCGTCCGGACCGCGCGGTCTACCTCCTGCACGTCGCCGAGCCCGACCCCAGCTTCATTGGCATGGAGGCCGGCCCCGACGAGGTCCGCGACCAGGTCGCGAAGGAGTTCCACGAGGAGCACGAGAAGCTCCAGGCGATGGCGGCGCGGCTGCGGGACGCCGGACACGAGGTCACGTCCCTGCTCGTCCAGGGCCCTACCGTGCAGACGATCCTCAAGGAGGCCGACAGGGTGGCCGCCGAGGTGATCGTCGTCGGCTCGCACGGGCGCGGAAAGCTGTTCGACCTCGTCGTGGGCAGCGTCTCCGCCGGGGTCATCCGGAAGGCGAAGGTCCCCGTGCTGGTCGTTCCCTCTCGTTAGGTCGCGTCGGCCTCTGGCTCCGCGCGCGGCGTCGTGCCAACGTTCCACGGCCGCACCGTGTCGGACCGCGGGCGCCGGGGAGAGGTTCGGCCCGCCGAACTGAGCGGCGCGAAGCGTTCCGCCCGGACCGACCGAAGCGAGGGGAGAGCGTCATGAGGACCACCGCCGCCACCACAGGACTCCGCGCACTCCTGCTCGCGCCCGCCCTCGCAGGAGTCTCAGGCTGCGTCGCCGACGACGTGGATCGGTCTTCAGAGGCTCGCACCGGGCCCCGGGATCCGGTCGCCGTCCTTCGCGACAGCGTGCCGGTCATCATGGACCGCGCCGACGTGCCGGGCCTCCAGCTCGCGTACGTGGAGTCGGGCCGGGTCGCGGCGACCGCCGCGTTCGGAACGGCGGACGCGGAGTCGGGGAGACCCGTCACCGACCGGACCATCTTCGAGGCCGCTTCCCTGAGCAAGCCGGTCTTCGCCTACGCGGTGCTTCGGATGGCGGAGCGCGGCGAGTGGGATCTCGACCGGCCCCTGTGGGAGATCCTGGAGTACGAGCGTCTCGCCCACGACGAGCGCGCGGGGGAGCTCACGACCCGCATGGTGCTGACGCACGTGACCGGGCTCCCGAACTGGGGCGGGACTCCGCTCGAGTTCGTCGCGGACCCGGGCGAGCGCTGGGGCTACTCGGGCGAAGGATTCGTGTACCTGCAGAAGTCGGTCGAGGCGCGGACCGGCCTCACGCTCGAGCAGATCGCCAGACGCGAGGTATTCGAGCCGCTCGGGATGTCGGAGTCGCACTACGTCTGGATCGAAGCGTTCGACACGCTCGCCGCGATTCCGCACGACGAGCTCGGGGATCCCGCCTCCCGGCGGAAGCCGGAAACCGGCAGCGCGGCGGGAAGCCTCCACACCACGGCCTCCGACTACGCCCGCTTCGTGGTCGCGATCCTCGGGGGCGAGGGGCTCGATTCCGCGATGCACGCGGCGATGCTCGAGCCGGGCTCCGACGTGACGGGGTCGGAGTGGGGCGACGACGCTGAGGTGAAGTCCCACATCTTCTGGGGTCTCGGGCTGGGACTCCAGGAGGGCCGCCGTGGCCGGTCCTTCTGGCACTGGGGGGACCAGGGCGGCACCGCCCGTTGCTTCGTCGTCGCGTACCCGGACGAGGGCGACGCGCTCGTGTACTTCACGAACAGCGCGAACGGCCTCGCGATCGGGCCCGCCCTGCTCGAGCTCGCGTTCGACGATGACCACTGGCCGCTCCGCTGGCTGGACTACGGTCGGTACGACGACCCGGCCCGCCTCGCCCGCCTCGGAGTGACACGGACCTTCCTCGAGGAGGGCCCCGACGACGGCATGGCGGCGTTCGAGGGGGCCCGGGCCGAGTTCCCGGACCTGCTGACGGAGGACCAGGTCAACAGCCTGGGCTACGTGCTGCTCCGCCGCGACGCCGTCGAGGAGGCCGTCCGCGTGTTCGAGCGCAACACGGTCGACTTCCCGGAGTCGTCGAACGTGTGGGACAGCTACGGCGAGGGGCTGAGGCGTGCGGGCCGGCTCGAGGAGGCGATCCAGATGTACCGGAAGTCGATCGCGCTCGACCCCTCGAACGCGAACGCCCGACGTTTCGTCGCCGAGATGGAGGAGGAGATCGCCGCCCCTGCTTCTCCCGGCCGACGCGGACCGCCTTCGCCCGAATCCTGACGGGCGCCGTCGCCGCAGCGGCCGGGGTCCGGAAGATCCCCGGCCGTCTCACGGCTCGCACTCGCGGTCGTCCTTCACCAGAACGGGGCCCGCTTCTTGCTCCCCCCTGCGGCGGTGCCCCCCTCAACTCGCGCCCCGACGCGCTCCGCCCGGATGCGCCGGGCGCGGACGACCGGCGCCGCGCTCCGTCCGGTCCCGCCGACCGGACGCCGCAGCGAGCGCCTTCCGGGCGGAGACCGTCTGACCCGTTTTGTAACGACCTGCCCCTCCAGGAGGCGGACATGGCCGGCATCGTGGGCTACGGCGCCTGCATCCCGAGGAAGCGGATCCGGAGCGAGGAGATCGCCCGCCAGTGGGGCAAGGACCCGGAGACGATCCGGCGGGGCCTCCTGCTCGAGGAGAAGTCCGTCCCGGGGATCGACGAGGACACGATCACGATCTCCGTGGCCGCCGCCCGCTCGGCGCTCGACCGTGCCGGCATCGACCCGGCGCGGATCGGCGCCCTCTACGTCGGGTCCGAATCGCACCCCTACGCCGTGAAGCCGAGCGGCACCGTGGTGGCGGAGGCGCTGGGCGTGGGGCCCCGGGTCCACATCGCCGACTTCGAGTTCGCGTGCAAGGCGGGCACGGAAGCGATGTTCGTCGCGCTCGGGCTCGTGGAAGCCGGCCGGGTCGAGTACGCGTTGGGGATCGGCGCCGACACCTCGCAGGGCGCGCCGAACGACGCCCTCGAGTTCTCCGCGTCCGCCGGCGGCGCGGCGTACATCTTCGGCCGGGAGAACCTGCTCGCCGAGGTCCTCCACACGCACAGCTACACGACGGACACGCCCGACTTCTGGCGGCGCGAGGGCGAGTTCTACCCGCGGCACGGGGGCCGCTTCACCGGGGAGCCGGCCTATTTCCATCACGTGCTCTCCGCCACCCGGGAGATCCTCGAGGCGTCGGGGCTGAAGCCCGCCGACTTCCGCCACGCCGTCTTCCACATGCCGAACGGGAAGTTCCCGCTGGCGGCCGGAAAGGAGCTCGGCTTCACGCGGGAGCAGCTCCAGACGGGCTGGATCGTCCCGCAGATGGGGAACACGTACTCCGGCTCCTCGCCGACGGGGCTGGCGGCGATCCTCGACGTGGCGGAGCCCGACGACCTCATCCTCATCACCTCGTTCGGCTCCGGGGCGGGCAGCGACTCGTTCATCCTCCGCGCGACGGATCGGCTGCCCGGGGTGCGCGGGCTCGCGCCGACCGTCCGGTCCATGCTCGACGGGCCGCGCGAGTACCTGACGTACGGCCAGTACGCGAAGCTCCGCGAGAAGATCATCGTCAACGACTGAGCACGACCGCGGGAGACGGGACCATGCGCGAAGTGGCGATCGTGGGAGCGGGCATGACCCGCTTCGGAGAGCTCTGGAATTCGAGTCTCCGCGACATGTTCGTCGAGGCCGCGGCGGCCGCGCTTCGCGAGGCGGGCGTCGACACGGTCCAGTCGATCTACGTGGGCAACATGTCCGGCGGCCAGTTCGTCGGGCAGGAGCACCTGGGCCCGCTGATGGCGGACCACCTCGGGATGCGAGGCGTCGCGGCCGCGCGCGTGGAGTCGGCCTGCGCCTCGGGCGGCGTCGCTCTCCGGCAGGCGTTTCTGGAGGTCGCGAGCGGCGCTAGCGACTTCGTCCTCGCCGCCGGCGTCGAGAAGATGACCGACGGCGCGGACGTCACGAACGCGCTCGCGACCGCGTCCGACCAGGAGCTCGAGGTCTACTACGGGATCACCTTCCCGGGCCTTTACGCTATGATCGCGACGGCCCACATGCGGACGCACGGGACCACGCTCGAGGACCTCGCCTGGGTGGCGGTGAAGAGCCATCGCCACGGCGCGATGAACGAGAAGGCTCAGTTCCCGAGGGAGTTCACGGTGGAGGACGTGATGCGCTCGGCCCTGGTGGCATCGCCGCTGCGACTCCTCCACTGCTCGCCGGTGAGCGACGGCGCGGCGGCCGTTCTCGTGTGCCCGCTCGACGTCGCGCGAACCCTCACCGACGACCCCGTGAAGATCGTCGGGAGCGGACTCGCCACGGACAGCATGGCGCTGGCCGACCGGGACGATCCCGCGTCGCTGGACGCCGTGCGGCTGTCGGCCCGGCGGGCGTACGAGATGGCCGGCGTGGAACCCGCCGACATCGACGTCGCGGAAGTGCACGACTGCTTCTCGATCGCGGAGATCTGCTGCATCGAGGCGCTCGGCTTCGTCGAGCCCGGTGCGGGCGGCGCCGCCGCGCGCGAGGGCCTGACGGCGCTCGGCGGCCCCATTCCCGTCAACACGAGCGGCGGGCTGAAGGCGAAGGGACACCCCGTGGGCGCCACGGGCGTCGCGCAGGCGATCGAGATATTCCGGCAGCTGCGCGGGGAGTGCGGCGCCCGGCAGGTCGAGGACGCGCGGGTCGGCCTCGCCCAGAACATGGGCGGGTCCGGCGCCAGCTCCGTGGTCCACATCTTCGAGAGGGCGTGATCATGCCGAGCCCGAGATACTGGAGGGAGATCCCCGCCCGTTACCGGCTCGAGGCGGGGCGATGCCGCGGGTGCGGGAAGGTGGTGTATCCGGCTCGCCGGATCTGCCCGAAGTGCCGCGGCACGGAGTTCGAGCCGCTGCGTCTCTCCCGCCGCGGCACCGTCGTCACCTCGACCGTGATCCACGTCGCGCCCGACGCCTTCCGGATGGAGGCGCCCTACGCGATGGCCGTGGTCGAGACGCCCGAGGGCGCGCGCCTGATGACGCAGGTGGTGGATTGCGACCCGGACGAGGTGGCGCCCGGGATGGAGGTGTCGCTCGTATTCCGGCTGGTGCAGCGCGAGGGACGGGGCGGGATCCTGTGTTACGGGCACAAGGCGGTGCCTGTCGCCGGGACGTGATCCCCGAACGCAAGGGAGCCGAGCCATGCGCAAGGTGAAGGTCTGGGCCGAGGTCGGCGACGCGCACTTCCGGGCCTACGAGGCGGAGGCGCAACGGCGCGGCGTGCCGGTGGAGGATCTCGTCCAGCGGACGGTGAACTGCCTGCTGCGCGAGCTGGAGCGCGACGAGGCGGAGGGCCGCTGCTCCAGTCCGGAGGTCGGCGTCTCCTGATCCGCGCCCCGATGGCCGGGTTCCGGTGCGGGAATGACGGAATCCGCTCCCGGAAGCAGATTTCCCGGAAGGCGGGGTCATCACGCGGACTCGCACGCTCGCTCAGGGGCTCGCCATCCCGACCTCGTCTTCCCCGCCCTCCGGCCGCGCCGCCGCAGCGCTCGTCGACTCCCGCATCCCGAGCGAGCTCGTGGGAACGACCGGCCACTCCGGCCGCTCGCCGCCCCGCCGTACCACGTACGCCTCCATCGCGTAGTACTCGGGAAGCCCCAGCCGGTCGACGGTCCGCGCCGTCTCCTGGTTCCGCTCCTCCACCCGCTGCCAGAACTCGCGGTCGTCGAGCCCGGGGAACGGGGCGCGGTCCTTCTGGCTCTGGTGCTTGAAGATCGCGCCGATCTTTCCCCGCAGCTCCTCCTGCGACATCGGCACCAGGATGTCCGCCTCCGCCACCGGCCACTCCTGCCACGCGCCGCGGTAGTACCAGACCTCGGGGGCCGGCCCCGCGTGACGCGCGAGCGCCCGCTCGACCGCCTCCCTGCACTGGCGGTGCGTCCCGTGCGGGTCGGAGAGGTCCCCGGCCACGAACACGATCTCGGGCGCGTGCTCCTCGAGCAGGCCGACCACGATCTCCACGTCGCGCTCGCCGATCGGCTCCTTGCGGACGCGCCCCGTCCGGTAGAAGGGGAGGTCGAGGAACCGCGCCCGCTCCGGGCCCATTCCGAACGTCCGGATCGCCGAGACCGCCTCCGTCTCGCGGATCCGCTTCTTGAGCGCGAGCACGAGCTCCGTGTCCACCTCGCCCGGCCGCTTCTCGTCCAGGAACGTCTCGACCTCCCGGAGCACCGTCTCCGTCCGCTCTCGGTCGAGGTCGAGCTCGTCCGCCGTGCGGCGGAGGAAGTCGAGGTAGCGCCGGACCTCGTGGTCGAACACGGCGATGTTCCCCGACGTCTGGTAGGCGACGAGAATCTCGTTCCCGTTCTGGTGGAGCTTGTTCAGGATCCCGCCCGCGGAGATCACGTCGTCGTCCGGGTGCGGCGAGAAGAACAGGATGCGGCGGCCGCGCGGCAGCTTGCTGCGGCCGCGGATCTTCGAGATCAGCGCGTTGAACACTTCGCCGTTCAGCGGGGCCGCAGAGCCGTGGCGCGCGAGGAGTGCGCTCAGGTGGTGCTCCCGGTAGTCCGCGTCGCCCAAGCGGAGCACCGACTTCCCCGTCACCTCGCTCAGCCAGATCAGGGCCCGGATCTCGAGGTCGCGCGTCCACGCCACCTCGCCGAGCAGCCACGGCGTGGCGACCCGGGTGAGGTCGGCGGCGGCCGCCGCGTCGAGGTAGAACGTCGCGGCCGGATGGTCCTGGAGGTACGTGGCCGCGACGGCCGGGCTCGGCGGGCCCTCGACCGCGCGCCGCACGATCGCCGCCTTGTGCTCGCCCGTCGCCATCAGCGCTACCTCGCGCGCCTCGAGGATCGTGGCGACCCCCATCGTGATCGCCTCGAGCGGGACGTTCGCCTCGCCGAAGAAGTCGGACGCCGCCCCGCGCCGCGTGATCCCGTCGAGCGCCACCAGACGGGTGCGCGACTCGACGCTCGATCCCGGCTCGTTGAACCCGATGTGGCCCGTCTGGCCGATGCCGAGCAGCTGGAAGTCGATCCCGCCCGCTTCCCGGATCGCCTCCTCGTACTCCCGGCAGTGGCGCTCCGCCTCGTCGCGCGGCAGGTCGCCCCGCGGCACGTGGACGTTCGCCGGGTCAAGGTTCACGTGATTCACGAGGTGATCCAGCATAAACCGATGATAGCTCTGGAGATTACCAGGCTCCATCGGGACGTACTCGTCGAGGTTGAAGGTGACGACGCCGGAGAAGTCGAGCCCCTCCTCCCGGTGCAGGCGGGCCAGCTCCCGGTACACGCCGATCGGGGTGGAGCCGGTGGCGAGCCCGAGCACGGCGCGCGCGCCCGCCGCGCGCCGCTCCCGGACCACCTCCGCGATCCGGCGCGCCACGAGGCGCGCGAGCTCCTCGGGCTGCTCGGCGATGACGACGGGTACGCGCTCGACGGACTCCATGACGGCCTCGTGTCCGGTGTGTCGGTCGGGAGACTCAGCGACCGGATGCGAACAGCCGCTTGAGGACCTGGATCTGGCCGGTGTGATAGGTGTCGTGCATCAGGATGCCCATCACCAGGTCTCCGTAGGTCACCGACGCGCCCGAGCCGGTGCCCGTCGGTCCGTCGAGCCGTGCCGGGTCGAACCCGCGGATCGCCTCGACGAGCCGGACGTGCTCGTCCCGGAGCAGGGCGCGGTCCTCCTCCCAGGCACGCGCGCTCGTGCGTTCCCGCACCGCCGGCCAGTTCGAGGGACTGCGCGGGAAGCGGCCCGTCGGCTCGTCCGTCAGCCGGCGGCGGACCGCGTACTTCCAGTAGGCCATGTGGAGGACGAGCTCCCAGATTCCGTGGCGGCCCGGTCCGGGCCGCCATGCCGCCAGCCGCTCGTCGACGCCCCGAAGCGAGCCGAGCGGGGTCGCGCCACCGTGCCACGGGCGCACCCCCGGCGGAGGGTCCAGCACCTTGAGGACGTACTCGATCCGCGGGTCTCGCACCTTCGCCTCCCCTCCGGGCCGTTCGTCGTCGCGACAGAGCAAGCTATGCGAGCGGTCGGCCGACCGGAACGGCCCGGCCGCCCGGGCAGTCCATGTGCGCGATGGCCGTCGAGCGGCGGGCAGGCGCCCGGGGCGGCTATATTGGGCAGTCGGGTCCGGACGACGCGGAGGTTCCGGACGACGCGACTCCCCCTTCCCCGGGCACTGGCCGTGACGAGATCCCGGACGTTCCGGCGGGTCCCCCGCGGCGCCCTCGCGGGCTCGCTCTCCCTCGCCGCCGCCCTGGCGCTGGTGGCGGCGTTCATCCCCGCGGCTTGCCGCGCTCAGGAAACGGATGCGATGGACGTCGTCCGCCTGCCGCCCCCTCGCACGGACGGAGAGATGCCGGTCGAGACGGCCCTCTCCGGGCGACGCTCCGTCAGGTCGTTCCGGCCGGATGCCCTGGCGCTGGAGGAGCTGGGCCAGGTCCTGTGGGCCGCCCAGGGCGTCAGTCGACCGGTACCGGACGCGCCGGCCGGCTTTCCGCCGGAGTGGAAGGGCGGCCTGCGGACGGCCCCGTCCGCCGGAGCGCTCTACCCGCTCGAACTTCACGCCGTGGTGGGAGCCGTCGAAGGTCTGGAGCCGGGCCTGTACCGATACCTGCCCGTCGAGCACGCGCTCCGGCGGGAGGCGACGGGCGACCTGAGGGCGCACCTCTCGGCGGCCGCGCTCGGGCAGGGCTTCATCGGCGAGGCGCCCGTCTCCCTCGTGGTCGCCGGCGTGGTGGCGCGCACCGCCGCGAAGTACGGCGACCGCGCCGGGCGCTACGTCCACATGGAGGTCGGGGCGGCGGCCGAGAACGTCTACCTCCAGTGCGCGTCGCTCGGTCTCGCCACCGTCCTCGTCGGAGCGTTCCGCGACGCGGACGTCGCGCGCGCGCTTCGCCTGCCGGCCGAGGAGGACGCGTTCGCCATCCTCCCGATCGGACGGCCCGCAGCGGAGGGACCTCGCAGGTGACGTCCCGATCGGCCCTCCTCCCGGCCCTCCTCGTCGTCGCCGGTTGCGCGCTTCTCGCCCAGGACCTGGCCGGCCGCGTCAGCCGCGTGGTCGACGGGGACACGATCGAGGTCGAGGTCGGAGGGGCGCGCGAGAGGGTCCGCTACATCGGGATCGACGCGCCGGAGTGGACCGACGAGCGGTCCGAGGTCCGCGCCCTCGCCCGGGCGGCGACCGAGGCCAACGCGCGCCTCGTGGCCGGCCGCCGCGTCCGGCTCGAGCTCGACGTCGAGAAGCGGGACCGGTACGGCCGCTTGCTCGCCTACGTGTGGATCGGCGACACGCTCGTGAACGAAGCGATCGTGAGGTCCGGGCACGCGGTTCCCTTCACGGTCCCCCCGAACGTCCGCCACGCGGAGCGTTTCCGGACCGCGGCACGGGAAGCGCGGGAGGCGGGTGTGGATCCGCGGGATGCGCCGACCGGGAAGGCGGACCTGCCGGCGGTCGACCCGACGGCCCCGACGGATCCGGAGTCCGCAATCGCCGCCGCCGAGGCGGCCGCACACGCGGGGGAGCACGCCACGGTCTGCGGCCTCGTGGCCGACTCTCGCTGGCTCGGCCCGGGTCGCCTCACCTTTCTGAATCTCGGACGTCCCTACCCCGACCAGGATCTCACCGTGGTGATCCGCGACGGTGACCGGACGGCGTTCCCCGTTCCGCCGGAGAAGGCGTACCGGGAACGGGAGATCTGCGTGACCGGCCGGATCGAAATCTACCGCGGGGCGCCGCAGATCGTGGTGCGGGGGCCCGAGGCGATCGCGGTCCTCGACTGATCCGGTCCTCCCGGCCCGTTCACATCTCCCCGGCCCGGCCGTCCCGCGTCTCCCGGTCGCCGGGCCGCGATGGTATCATCCCCGCGCCCGCAGACCGATCACGCTCGACGGACGGGAGACGATCTTGACCGGACTTATGGAATCCGAAGCCGCGACCTCCCTCCGCGCTGCCGGAGCGCTCGCCGCCCTGGCGGGCCTGCTCGTGAGCGCGCCGGTCGCCCGCGCCCAGGACTCGTCGCCCGGGACCGCCGTCGCGCGTGACACCGCCTACGCCCCCGGCGCGTACCGCGTGTTCACGGGCGGCGGCGGGCCCGCGTCGCTCGAGGACATCGTCGCCGCGATGGGAGAGGTGGCGGTCGTGTTCGTCGGCGAGACGCACGACGACCCCACGGGGCACATGCTCGAGGCCGATCTCCTGCGGAGGGCCCGCGAGGCGTTCGGCGCTGCCGGGGCCGACACGGAAGGCGCTCCCGGTTCCGGAGCCGGTCCGCGCGAGCCCCGCCCCGTCGTCCTGTCGCTCGAGTTCTTCCAGCGCGACGCGCAGCCGGTGCTCGACGAGTACCTGGCCGGGCTGATCACGGAGAAGGCGTTCCGCGCCGACGCCCGTCCCTGGCCGCGCTACGAGACGGACTACCGCCCGCTCGTCGAGTACGCGAAGGAGCACGGCCTGGCGGTGATCGCCGCCAATGCGCCGCGCCGGTACACGACCCGGGTCACCCTCCACGGGCGCGAGGCGCTGGAGGACCTGTCGCCCGAGGCGAAGGCGTTCCTCGCTCCCCTCCCCTACGGGAAGGCGTCCGAAGCCTACAGGAGCCAGTGGATCGCGGTGATCTCGAAGGTGATGGAGGAGGAGGGCAAGAAGTGCGGGATCCCCGTCGAGCAGCTCGCCGCCGAGGGCGAGCAGGTCGAGGCCCGCGCGCCCGCCGGAGCCCACGGCAACATGGGGAACCAGCTCGACAGCCAGGTCCTGTGGGACGCCACCATGGCGTGGTCGATCGCCCAGCGCCTGGAGCGGCAGCCGGACGCGCTCCTGCTCCACATGGTGGGGGGCTTCCACGTCGAGCGCGGCACCGGCACCCCCGAGCAGCTCGAGGCCTACCGGCCCGGCACGAGCCGTCTGATCGTCTCGATGCAGGCGGTGGACGACGTGGATGTCTTCGAGCCGGCGCCCGAGGGCGAGTGGGGCGACTTCGTGATCCAGACCGAGAAGTCGCGGACGCTCGAGGAGATCGAGTGCCGGCGCTTCCTGGCCGAGCGGGCGGCGAAGGCGGAATCGCGCTAGGCCGACCTTGACGCGCGGCGGCGTTCCGTCGAGCTTCGGGCGGATCCGCCACTGGCGCGACAACCTCCCCGAGCCGCCACGAGCGCACACCCATCTGGAGACGAACGGATGAGACTGACGGTCAACGGAGTCGCGCACGACGTAGACGCCCCCCCGGACATGCCGCTGCTGTGGGTGCTCCGGGACCTCCTCGGCATGACCGGCACGAAGTACGGCTGCGGGATCGCGATGTGCGGCGCCTGCACCGTGCACGTGGACGGCGAGGCGAAGCGCTCCTGCGCGACCGCCGTCTCGTCCGTCGAGGGAAAGGAGGTTACGACGATCGAGGGCCTTTCCGAGGATGCGGGCCACCCGGTTCAGAAGGCGTGGGCGGAGCTCGACGTCGTGCAGTGCGGCTACTGCCAGTCCGGCCAGATCATGGCGGCCGCCGCCCTGCTCGCCTCGACGCCCGACCCCGACGACGCGGCGATCGACCGGGCGATGAACGGGCTGATCTGCCGCTGCGGGACCTACGAGCGCATTCGCGCCGCCGTGCACCGCGCGGCCGAGTCAGGCGGGAGGGCCGGACGATGAGGATCCACGACGCCGACAGGATCCTCGCCGCCCGGACGACGGAGTCCGTGGAGGCGCCCGCGGCCGCCGGACCGTCGCGCCGCGACTTCCTGAAGACAAGCGCTGTCGCCTCGGGCGGACTCGTCATCGCCTTCTCCGTGCCCGGCGCGAGGCGCCTCGCGCGCGCAGGCCTCTCGCCCGCAACGAGCTTCGCCCCGAACGCCTTCCTGCGTGTCGGGACGGACGACACGGTCACGATTCTCCTCGCGCACTCGGAGATGGGCCAGGGAATCTGGACCACGCTCCCGATGCTGATCGCCGAGGAGCTCGACTGCGACTGGTCCACGATCCGGGTCGAGCATGCGCCGGCCGCGCCCGAGTACGCGCACACCGCGTTCGGCGTGCAGGCCACGGGCGGCTCGACGACGACCTGGTCCGAGTTCGACCGCTACCGTCAGGCGGGTGCCACGGCGCGGACGCTCCTGGTGCAGGCGGCGGCCGCGCGGTTCGGCGTGCCCGTCGCCGACTTCCGGACGGAGAACGGCGCCGTGATCGCCGGCGACCGCCGGGCCCGTTACGGCGAGCTGGCCGACGCCGCGGCGGCGCTTCCGGCCCCCGAATCGGTGCCGCTCCGTGACCCGAAGGACTGGAAGGTCATCGGAACTTCGACGAAGCGCCTCGACACGCCGGAGAAGATCACCGGCCGGGCGAAGTTCGGGATGGACGTCCAGCTGGACGGGATGCTGACGGCCGTCGTCGCCCGCCCGCCGACGTTCGGCGGCTCGGTGAAGTCGTTCGACGCGAGCGCCGCGAAGGCGGTGCCGGGCGTGCGACAGGTGATGCAGGTTCCGAGCGGCGTCGCCGTGGTCGCGGACCACTTCTGGGCGGCCGTCCAGGGCCGCGCCGCGCTGAAGGTGGATTGGGAGCCCGGCCCGACCGCGGGGCTCGACAGCGATGCGCTGATCGAGGAGTGGCGCGCCCTCGTGAAGACGCCCGGCGTCACCGCTGCGGAGGCGGGCGACGTCGATGGCGCGCTTGCGGGGGCGTCGAAGACGATCGAGGTCGAGTACTCGTTCCCCTACCTCGCGCACGCGGCGATGGAGCCGCTGAACTGCACGGCGCGGATCGGGCCGGACGGCTGCGACATCTGGACCGGCACCCAGTTCCAGGGACCCGACCAGATGGCCGCCGCCTCGATCGCGGGCCTGAAGCCGGAGCAGGTTCGCATCCACACGACCTTCCTCGGCGGCGGCTTCGGGCGCCGCGCGAATCCCGCGTCCGACTTCGTGGCCGAGGCCGTCCACGTGGCGAAGGCGGCGGGCGCCCCGGTCAAGACCGTGTGGACGCGCGAGGACGACACCCGCGGCGGCTACTACCGTCCCGCGTTCGTGCACCGGGCGCGACTCGGGCTGGGCGCCGACGGGATGCCGGTCGCGTGGGACCACGTGATGGCGGGACAGTCCATCCTCAAAGGCACGTTCTTCGAGGCGTCGCTGCCCCCGTCCGGCATCGACCCGAGCTCGACCGAGGGGCTCGCGGACTCCGCGTACATGGCGGAGATCCCGGCTCACAGGGTCGGCGTGCACACGCCGGATCCCGGCGTGCCCGTCCTGTGGTGGCGCTCCGTCGGCCACACGCACACGGCGTTCGTGGTCGAGACGCTGATCGACGAAGCGGCGAACGCCGCCGGTGAGGACCCCGTCGCCTACCGCCGGGCCCTGCTCGCGAAGCACCCGCGCCACCTCGGGGTGCTGAACCTGGCCGCGGAGAAGGCGGGCTGGGGCTCTGCGCTGCCAGCCGGCCGGGCTCGGGGAATCGCGGTGCACGAGTCGTTCGGGAGCTTCGTGGCGGAAGTGGCGGAGGTCTCGGTCGAGGACGGCCGGATCCGCGTCCACCGGGTAACCTGCGCCGTCGACTGCGGGATCGCCGTGAACCCCGAGACGATCGCCGCGCAGCTCCAGTCCGCGGTCGCGTTCGGCCTCGCCGCGACCCTGCACAGCGCCATCCACTTGAAGGACGGCATCGTGCAGGAGTCGAACTTCAACGACTACAGGGTTCTCCGCCTGACCGGGATGCCGACGGTCGAGACGCACATCGTGCCGAGCGCAGAGCCGCCGGGCGGGATCGGCGAGCCCGGCACGCCGCCGATCGCGCCGGCGGTGGCGAACGCGGTGTTCGCGCTCACCGGGAAGCGCCTGCGGGACCTGCCCCTGACGCTGTAGCGCGCCACGTCTGCCGGTCAACCGGACGGTGCTGCCGGGACGCGAGTCCGGCGGCACCGACTCGGAGCTCGATCAGATCAGCTGCACTCGCGAGCGGTGCACGACCTGCGCGACCTCGAGGTCGATGAGATGCGGCGCGTGGAGGGTCTCGCCGGGTGCGAACAGACGCGCCTCAACCGCTCCAGCCGCCGGCGTGCGGAGAAGCAGCTCCCGCATCTCATCCGGGGTCGCCCGCTCCGCCGCCGGTTCGAGGATCGCCAGAAGGTAGTCGGACAGCGACATTCCGCTCCGAGCCGCTCGCGCCTTGAGCTCCCGGTGCAGATTCTCCGGAACGTTCCGGATCTGGATCATTCTCGCCACGCTCCAAGCGTGTGAACATGTATTTCACATGTCCATCGAGCGCCTGTCGGGATCGACGACGAGTCGATCGAACTCCGTCAACCAGTTGAGATGCCTGACCTGGATCAACGTCCTTTGAACGACCACCGGTCGCACGGGCGTCGGGCAAGATCCCTCGCGACCCTCCGAACCGATTCCCGATTTCCTGTTTCGGGAATCGGAGGCGACGGCGCCGCGCGTCAGCTCAGCCGGCCAGCTCCGGCACCGTCGACTCGCGGCCGAGCCGCTGCCGCACCCGGCCCCGGACCCGCTCGACGCCGAGGTTCACGCTCAGGTAGAGAGTCGGGATCAGCACGAGCGTGAGCAGGGTCGAGGCGAGCAGGCCGCCGATCACCACGCGGGCCAGGGCAGCCTGCAGGTTCGCGCCGACGCCGAGGCCGAGCGCGAGCGGCAGCAGGCCGAGCACCGTGGTGAGCGTCGTCATCAGGATCGGCCGCAGGCGAAGCCGTCCCGCCTCGATCGCGGCCTCCCGGATCGGGAGGCCGTCCTCGCGGCGCTTCAGGTTCAGGTAGTCCACCAGCACGATCGCATTGTTCACGACGATCCCGATCAGCATCACCATCCCCATGATGCTCTGCACGTTGATCGTCGTGCCCGTGAGCAGGAGGGTGGGAACGACGCCGACGAGGGCGGCGGGGACGGCCGCCATCACGATCAGCGGGTCGAGGAAGCGCTCGAACTGCGCCGCCATCACCATGTAGACGAGCGCGAGCGCCATCACGATCGCGATCGTGAAGTCGCGCCGCGCCTCCTGCTGCTCGCGCCAGGCGCCGCCGTACACGATCGAGAAGCCGTCCGGCAGCCGGAGCGACGCGAGCTGTTCCCGCACGCGGGAGACCGCGTCGCCGAGCGCCACCCCGCTCTCGAGGTTCGCCGTGATGTAGGTGACCCGCTGTCCGTCGATCCGGTTCACCTGGGTCGGACCGCGGCCGCCCTCGCGGCGGACGAGGGTCGAGATCGGGACCATCTCTCCGGCCGGCGTGCGGACGGCGATCGCGTCGAGGTCCTGAACCGTGAGCCGGTCCTCCGGCCGCAGCCGCACCGTCACGGGGAATTGCTGTCCACCCTCGCGGAAGTAGCCCGCCCGGCTCCCGCCGACGTTCGTCTGGATCGCCCGCCCGACCTCCTGCACCGACAGCCCGAGGTCGTAGATCCGGTCGCGGTCGAAGCGGATGTTCTCCTCCGGCCTCCCCTCCCGCTCGCCGACCCGCGCCTCCACGACGCCCTCGGCCAGCCGCATCCGCCGCTCGATCTCGGAGGCGAGCGCGGTCGCGGTCTCGAGGTCGTAACCGCGCAGCTGGACCTCGACGTCCTCGTCCCCGCCGCCCGCGCTGAACAGGCGGCGCAGGATCCAGAGGCCGGACTGGGCCCGCACGTTGACCTCGGCGCCGGGGATCCGCCCGGCGGTCTCGGCGCGGATCCTGTCCGCGAGCTGCGTCGGGTCCACCGAGCGCTCCCGCGCCCCCTTGAGCCGGATCTCGAGCTGTGCCCTCTCGCCGCGCGTCTCCGTCGCGATCGACTCGATCTCGCCCTCGGGGAGCAGCGGCCTCACGATCGCCTCGAGCTCCTCGAGGTAGGAGCGCGCGACCGCCAGGTTGATCCCGCGCGCCATCTCCATGTCGACGTCGATCTCGTCGGTGTCGAGCTGGGGGGCGAGCTCGACGGGCACGAACGGGAGGGCGACGAAGGCCAGCACGACGGCGAGCGCCGCGCCGCCCATCACCTTCCACTTGTGGCCGAACGTCCAAGCCAGCTTGCCCGCGTACCAGTTCTCGAATCGCTCGAACCGCTCCTCGAAGCGCGACCTCCGCCTCCCCGTCCCGTCCGCCGCCAGCGGCCTCACCGTCATGAACCGGCTCGCCAGCATCGGCACGAGCGTGAGCGCCACGAGCAGCGAGCAGGCGAGCGCGAATACCACGACGAGCGCGAGCGTCTGGAACAGCTGCCCGCTCGTCGTCCGCATGAACACGACCGGCAGGAAGATCACGCAGGTCGTGAGCGTCGCGGCCACGATCGCGCCCGCCACCTCTCGCGTCCCGACCGACGCCGCCTCAAGACGTGACCGTCCCCTCTCGTGGCGCTGCCGCACGATGTTCTCCAGCACCACGATCGCGTTGTCGACGATGAGGCCGATCCCGAGCGCGAGCCCGCCGAACGTCATCTGGTTCAGGGTGAGTCCGTTGAAGTAGAGCAGCCCGAACGTGGCGATGACGGAAATCGGGATCGCGAGCGCGATGATGAAGGTGGTCGAGCCGTTCCGCAGGAAGAGGTAGAGCACGAGGACCGCGAGCAGCCCGCCCCACAGCGCCGCGCTCTGCACGGCGCTCATCGACTGGCGGATGAACTCGCTCTGGTCGCTGACCACGGTGAGCGCGAGGTCCGAGCGGTCCTCGTTGATCCGGTCCGCCTCGGCGCGGATCGCGCCGGCCACCGCGACCGTGTTCGCGCCCGACTGCTTCTGGATCCCGATCCGCACGACGGGCACGCCGTCGAGCTCCTCCATGTTCCGGACGTCCTCGTAGCCGTCGACGACCTCGGCCACGTCCCGCACCCGGATCGGCCGTCCGTTCCGGCTCGCGATCACGGTGGCGCCGATCTCCTCCACCGAGCCGTATTCGCCGAGCGCGCGGACGTAGCGGTCGGTGATCCCCTCCTTCACGTTCCCGCCCGGGAGCTGGACGTTCTCGTCGGACAGGGCCCGCTGCACGTCGGTCGCCGTGAGCCCGGCCGCGCGCAGGCGGTCGCGCCGGAGCTGGACCTGGATCTCGCGGTAGATCCCGCCGCTGATCTCGATCGAGCCCACCCCGGGGATCTGCTCGAACCGCTTCATGATCTCCCGCTCGAGCACCCGGGTGAGCTGCTCGAGGTCGCGGGTCGAGGTCGCGGCGATCGTGATGATCTCGCGCGCGTTCGGGTCGAACTTCCAGATCCCCGGCGGAGTCGCCTCGACCGGCAGGTCGTTGCGGAACCGGTCGAGCGCGGCGCGGATGTCGTTCGCCGCCTCGTCGAGGTTCGTCCCGCGCGCGAACTCGAGCCGCACCACGCTGCGGCCCTCCTGCGAGCTCGAGGTCATCCGCTCGAGGTTGGGGATCCCGGAGAGCGCGTTCTCGAGCGGGTTGGTGATGATCGACTCCATCTCCTCCGGCCCGACGTTCGGGTAGCCGACCCAGACCGCGAGGCGCGGATACTCGATCGCCGGCAGGAGGTCGACCGGCAGGTAACGGAGTCCGACCACCCCGATCGTCACCACGATGAGGAAGGCCATCGCCGTGGCGACCGGCCGGCGGATCGAGAGGTCCCAGAACGAGCCGCCCATCGTCAGTTCCCCTCCCTGGCGGTGTCGGCCGTCCCGGCGGCGTCCGCCGAGTCGAGCTGGGAGCGCGCGATCCGCTGCTGCTTCTCCATGAACTGCCGGAGCAGGTCCTCGCGCTGGAGTCCCTGCAGCTCGAGCAGCCGCTCCCAGCTGATCGGCCGGACCCGCGCCCGCGGCGGGCCGGCGGCCGGGTCCTGGCTCGCGAGGAGGTGCTGGCCGACGACGACCACCCACGAGCCCGGCTCGACCCCGCTGACGCCCACCACGTGCCGGCCTTCGGCGAGGACGGCCACGCGTCGGAACTCGGCCGGCGTCGGCGGCGTCATCGGCGGCGGCCCGTCGCTCCCGTCCTCGGGCATCGCGAGCGGGACCTCGAGCCCGATCGACGGCGTCGCATAGACCCCGACGGCCCCGGTGCCCGGGTCCTCGTAGATCGCGCTCTTCGGGAGGAGCGTCGCCTGCTCGCTCTCGCCGTACAGGACGTCCACGGTGACGAACATCCCCGGCAGCAGCGCTCCGCCGGGGTTCTCGACGTCGATCCTGATCTCGGCGCTGAACGAGCCCGGCTCGATGAAGGGCGAGATGCGGGAGACCTCTGCCACGATCACGGTGTCGGGCAGGCTTTCGGATCGGATCTCCGCCGTCTGCCCGACCTGGATCCGGGCCAGCATCTCCTGCGTGATCGGGACGTCGACTTCCATCCGGTCCAGCCGGCCGATCGTGAACAGGGGCGTCGAGCCCGTCACGTACATCCCGACCTCGGCGTTCCGGCGCCCGACCGTTCCGTCGATCGGCGCCCGCACGACGGTCTGTCGCACCGACTCCCGGCTCCCGCCGAGCTCGGCTTCGGCCCGCCGGACCTGCGCCTCCGCCTGCGCGAGCCCGGCCCGCGCGGACGCGAGCTCCGTGCGGAGCGCCTCGAATTCCTCCTGGCTGATGAAGTCCTCCGCCGCCAGCCGCTCGGAGCGCTCGAACCGGCGCTCGAGGTCGTCCGCCGTCGCCTGAGCCCGGTCCCGCTGCGCGCGGGCGCTCGCGAGCCCCGCCTCGGATTGCTGGAGCTGACTGCGCGAGACCTCGGCGCGGATCCGGACCAGCGGGTCGCCCGCCCGGACCATGTCGCCGTTCTCCGCCAGCACCTCGACGATCGGGCCGCTCGACTCGGGGTAGATCGCCACCTGCCCGCGGGCCCGGACCGTGCCGGTCAGCCGCTCGCGGAGCGGCAGCGCGCCGTAGCGGGCCTCGACGGCCTCGACGGCAGGCGCGATCAGGCCCTCCGGGTTCTTGCCCTCCGAGGTGCCGCAGCCGGCGACACCGACGGCGACCAGCGCGACCGCGACGGCGGCCCCGGCATGTGAATACGGAAACGTCCTGCGCATCCCGGCTCCCGAGCGTCTGTCCAACCGATGTCTATTTGATGTCGACAAGAGTACTCGACTCGCGGGCGCTTTTACACCCCGGTCTGAGAGCAGGCTCGGGGCGCCGAGCGTTGCGGTCCCGGGGACCCCGACCGGACTCGGCGGCAGGAGACGGTTTCAGGGACCGGCCGCCAGGACGTATTCTCCCGTCCATGAGAACGAGCGCACGCGTGCCCGCCGCACCCACTTCGTGAACGGCCGCGCAGGCCCGCCGCGCGGGCCCCGGACGCCCGGCGAGAAGCTGTCGCTCAGGCAGCAGTTCGCGGCGCTGCGCTACGTGCCGCCCCTCCTGAGGCTCGTGTGGGAGGTCAGCCCGAGGCTGACCGTCGCCAGCGTCGTCATGCGCCTCGCGCGCGGCGCCCTCCCCGTCGTTCTCCTCTACGTCGGTAAGCTGATCGTCGACGAGGTCGTGCTCCTGACCCAGGGGACGGGCGGCGACCTGTCGCACCTCTGGGTCCTCGTCGGAATCGAGCTCGGGCTCGCGGTGGTGTCCGATCTGCTGGCGCGAGGCGTCGCGCTCGCCGACGGCCTGCTGTCCGACCTGTTCACGAACGAGACCTCGGTGCGGCTGATGCGCCACGCGGCGCGTCTCGACCTCCGGCACTTCGAGGACGCGGAGTTCTACGATCGCCTCGAGCGCGCCCGACGGCAGACGACCGGGCGGATCGCGCTGATCAGCCAGCTGCTCGGACAGGGGCAGGACCTCGTGACGATCGTCACGCTGGCCGCCGGCCTCGTGCTGATGGCGCCGTGGCTGATCTTCCTGCTCGTCGTCGCGCTGGTGCCGGCCTTCCTCGGGGAGGCGCACTTCAACAGCCTCAGCTACTCGCTGATGTACCAGCGGACGCCCGAGCGCAGGGAGCTCGACTACCTCCGCTACGTCGGTGCGAGCGACGAGACGGCCAAGGAGGTGAAGATCTTCGGGCTGTCCGAGTTCCTGAGCGACCGCTACCGGGCCCTTGCCGACGACCTCTACGACGTGAACCGCAGGCTCGCCGTCCGCCGCGCCGCGTGGGGGAGCGTCCTCGCCACCGTGGGCAGCCTGGGGTACTACGCCGCCTACGCCGTGATCATCTGGCGCACCGTTTCGGGCGCGTTCTCGATCGGCGACCTCATCTTCCTGGCCGGCTCGTTCCGGCAGCTTCGCCGCCTGCTCGAGGGCATGCTCACCGGGTTCTCGACGATCGCCGAACGCGCTCTCTACCTCAAGGACCTGTTCGACTTCTTCGAGATCCAGCCGCAGATCGCGGCGTCCCCCGACGCGCGCCCCGTCCTCGTGCCGATCCGGGAGGGATTCCGGTTCGAGGACGTGAGCTTCCGCTACCCGGGCACCGAGCCGTGGGTGCTGCGGAACGTCTCCTTCGATCTGGCGGCCGGCGAGAAGCTGGCCCTGGTGGGCGAGAACGGCGCCGGCAAGACGACGATCACGAAGCTGCTGGCGCGCCTGTACGACCCGACCGAGGGCCGGATCACGCTCGACGGCCACGACCTGCGCGAGTACGACCCCGAGGAGCTGCGGCGGCACGTCGGCGTCATCTTCCAGGACTTCGTCCATTACCAGATGACCGCCGCCGACAACCTCGCCGTGGGCCGGATCGAGGCGCGCGAGGACCGCCCGCGGCTCGAGCAGGCCGCCGAGCGGAGCCTTGCCAGCCTCGTGATCCGGCGGCTCCCCCTCGCCTACGACCAGATGCTGGGGCGGCGCTTCGAGGGCGGGCTCGAGCTCTCCGGCGGCGAGTGGCAGAAGGTAGCGCTCGGGCGCGCCTACGTGCGCGACGCGCAGCTCCTCATCCTCGACGAGCCGACCGCCGCGCTCGACGCGCGCGCCGAGTACGAGGTGTTCCAGCGGTTCGCCGAGCTCACCGCGGGGAAGACCGCCGTCCTCATCTCGCACCGTTTCTCGACCGTCCGCATGGCCGGCCGGATCCTGGTGCTCGCGAACGGGAGCGTGATCGAGAGCGGGACGCACGAGGAGCTGATGACGCGCGGCGGGCTTTACGCTGAGCTGTTCCGGCTCCAGGCGCGAGGCTACCGGGAGTAGACCTGGCGGCGTCGGGCGGCGAGCCCCGCGCGATGGCTGACGGAGGCGGACCCGGGACAAAGTCCGGCCGTGCGGCGCCCCCGCGAGCGTGCGTCAGGGGCGGGGAGGAAGATAGACGGGGCTGCGGCTTCCGTCACCCGGCCGGGCCCGGCGGGGAACCGGGCCCGGCCCGAGAGGTCAGAGGGCGTCGAAGCCCGAGAACACCAGACTGTACAGGTCCCGCGACGCGTCGTACTCGGCGCGGAGCGTCGCGGGCTTCGATGCGTCGGAGCAGTCGATCGCGTCGACGTCGTCCGTCGCGATGTTGTAGAAGTGGAAGTCGAAGTGGGGCGTCAGGAACACGGACGGCGGGTGGCCGTGCGGCTCCCAGTTGATCCCCATGTGGTCCATCCCGAGCGCCGCGCGCGCCCCGGCCGGACGCGCGCTGGTAGCCGACCCCCCGCCGATCGCCGCGCCCGTCGCTCGCGCCGACCCCGGCGGAGGCACCCGACCCTGCACTGGTGGCGGCGCGGCCATACGCGCCCGCCGCCCCTCGAGGCCCACCTGTCCGTCGTCGGGCCGTCCGACGTGATCCTGACGCGACGGCTCCCGGCCGGGGATCGCGGAGATCGCGGGAAGCGGGCCCGACTGGGCGACGGTCCGCGCCGCCGCGCCGGGAACCGCGAGCATCACCGCCTCGACCGACGGCGTGCGGGACTCGGTCACGCTCACGGTGGATCCGCGGACCGGGTGAGGACGGTCCCGGTCCGCCGGGACTCCTGAGGTTCGCCCGGGGAGATACGGGCTCCGCCCTTCCCCACGCTCCGCTGCGCTCCTCCGCCTCGAGCCGCACCCTCGCCTCCTTCAGCACCGTGTCGCAGCGCGCCTCGAGCGTCGGGAGCGACCCCTCGACAGCGGTCCAGGACTCGCTCCGTCCAGCGGTCGCTTGGTGCGGCCGGCCGCACGAGCTATCGTTGAGCAGCGTGCTCCGGACACCTGCATACGCGAGGAAGCCTGCCATGACTCCGATGTCCCGCGCCCTGACCGGCAAACACCTCGCCTTCCGTCTCGCCGAGCAGGTCGCCGAGCTCCGGCGCGACGAGAGCTACGTCCAGACGGGCCGGCTGGGCCGGACCCTGGTCAAGGAAGGGGCGCTCCGACTGACCGTGACCGTACTGCGGGAAGGGGTGGAGGCGGGCACGCACCAGGCCGTCGCGCCGATGATCCTGCAGGTGCTCGAGGGCCGGCTCCGCTACCGCGTGGGCGGAGAGGAGCACACGCTCGAGGCGGGCAAGCTCCTGTTCTTCGGCCCGGGCCACGCGCAGGACATCCGGGCCCTCGAGGACACGGCGCTGCTACTGACTATCACGGATGGCGAGGAGGACTGAGACGCCGCTCCGGTCCGTTCCTGGCTCACCGCGGGCCCGCCAGCCGCACAGA
The DNA here is from genome assembly GCA_046484665.1 of Gemmatimonadota bacterium. Classification (GTDB taxonomy): domain Bacteria; phylum Gemmatimonadota; class Gemmatimonadetes; order Palauibacterales; family Palauibacteraceae; genus Carthagonibacter. The sequence goes on along the minus strand of JAWOIN010000173.1, from coordinate 12,232 downwards.
TCAGCGCCTGCTCCAGACAGCCGCGCGCGAGGTCCAACTTCCCGACCAGCGCGTAGTCGACGACCAGGCCGATCAGTGACCGCTCCTCCAGGCGCGGCGCGACTTCCTCGAGCAGGGCGGTCGCTTCCTCGATACCGCCCCGCGCGCACCCACGCTTCCGCGAGCAGGATCGCGGCATCGACGTGGTCCGGATTCGCGCGGTACAGCCGGACGAGGACCTCGGCCGCGTCGTCGAAGCGCCTGCCGTTGATCAGAATCCATCCCCTGGAGAGTTCCAGCCGCGCGCCGAGCGGATCCAGCCGCCTCGCCGCCTCGATCTCCCTGAGTCCCCGCTTCGTGTCTCCCGCCAGATAGCCGCACCACTGGGCGAGAGCCCAGCGGCCCTCCATGTAGCTGGGGTCGAGCGCGAGCACCGCCTCGAGGTCCCGGCGCGCCGCCTCCCGGTCCCGCTCCAGCGCCATGTGTACCACCATCATCGCCATCCGGCTCTCCGGCTCGTCGGGAGCGAACCGCATCGCCAGCTCCGCCTCGCGTCGCACCAGCGGGAAGGCCTCGGCGGCCGTCCGAAGGCCCGTGTCTCTCAGGAAGCCGCAGAGCATCCCGAGCATCCCGTGGGCCCGCCCGAACTCCGGGTCGAGGGCGACGGCCTGCTCCAGGTCGTCCACGGCCGCCTCGAGCCCTTCCGGAGTCGGCTGCTCCGCGATACAGCTCCCCTCCGCTTCGAGCGCGGCGGGCTCGATTTCCATCGCGGAGCCGCGCGTCCAGCACGGGCGCGCTTGCCCGTCCGCTCTCCTTTCCGACATATATTGACGCTGTGAGGGGTGGGGCGCGCGCATTCGAAACGCCAGCGGAGCGACCCGTGCTGCGACATCATCGCTGTGACATCCGGCGACTCTGCGGCGGTCCCCCGGAGCGGACCGCGCTGCGATGACCCTCGACTCGGATCACTTCCGCCTCCTGCACGAGGCCGGTCTCGAGTTCAACTCCACTCTCGACCTCGACGAGCTGCTGCCCCGGGTGTTCGACCGGGTAATCGAGGCTCTCGACGCGGAGGCGGGCTCGATCTGGCTGCGGCACGGAGAGTCCCTGGTGTGCGAGATCGCGCGCGGGCCGGTCAGCGACCGGATCCAGGGGATGGAGCTCCCGTGGGGCGCCGGAATCGTCGGGGACGTGGCGATGCGCGGCGAGTCCGAGCTCGTGGCGGACGCCCGAGGCGACCCTCGCTTCGTGCACCAGGTGGACGAGGCGACAGGGTTCGCCACGCACTCCATGGTCGCCGCGCCTCTCCTCGCCAAGGGCGAGGTGCTCGGCGTGTTCCAGCTCATCAACAAGCGGTCCGGGGAGGGCCGCTTCGACGAGGGCGATCGCGACCTGCTGGAGGCGCTCGCCTCCACGGCCGGGCTCGCCCTCCACAACGCCCGGCTCCACGACGTGGAGAAGCGCGCGCACGACCTGCGCGCCCTGCTCGGGATCAGCCGCGAGATCAACGCCACGCTCGAGGTCGAGCGGCTGGTGCTCTCGGTCGTCAACCTCGCCAGCCAGGCGCTCGCGTACGACCGGGCGGCGATCGCCCTCGACGAGGGCGGAGAGCCGGTCGTCAAGGCGATCTCGGGCCGGGAGACGCTGGACCTCAAGGACGAGGACACGAGGGAGCTCGGCCGTCTCATCACCTGGCTGCTCGAGCGCACCGGGACCACCTACGTCGAGGACGTCACGGCCGACACGGAGGAGGCGCGCGGCTTCCGGAACGCGTTCGGCGAGTACATGGCGCGCCACCGGGTCCGCTCGTTCTGCCTGGTCCCGCTGAAGGACGAGGAGGGCCGCCTCGGAGCGTTCTACATGGAGGCGGTCTCGCCGGCCTTCCTCGGCGAGAGCGGGCTCGAGGCGACCGAGCTGCTGTCCAACCAGGTTTCCGTGGCGCTCCGGAACGCGGAACTGTACGGGCAGGTCCCGTTCATCGGCCTCCTGCAGCCGATCGCGGCCTGGCGCAACCGCCTCGCCGGCATGTCGGGCCGTCTTCTCCTCGCCCGCTACGGCGTTCCCGCACTCGTGGTTCTCGCGGTCGTGCTGTTTCCGTGGAAGCAGCGCACCGCCGCGGACGGGGCGGAGCTGCTGCCGGCGGGGCGCATGCCGCTGCGGGCCACCGTCGGGGGCCTGGTGACGCAGGTCCTGGTCGAGGAGGGGGACGAGCTGGAGGAGGGACAGGTGCTGGCCGTCCTGCGCGACGACGCGCTGAGCATCCGCCTGCGCGAGGCCGAGGCCGGCCACGCGACCGCCGTCCGGACCGCCGCCTCGGCGCGCGCCCGGGGCGACGAGTCGGGCGCACGGCTGGCGCAGATCACGGCGGACGAGCTCGCCGGCCGCGTCCGCCTCCTCACCGACCAGTTCGGGCGGACCGAGCTGCGGGCGCCGGTGGACGGCGTCGTGCTGACGATGCGGCCGTGGGAACGGGTCGGAGAGTGGCTGGACGCGGGAGAGACCTTCGTCCTGCTCGGACGAACCGACCAGCTCGAGCTCGAGGCGCGCGTGCCCCAGCGGCACGTCGACCGGGTCCGCGTCGGCCAGCCGGTCCGGCTCAAGGTCGAGGCCCGCCCCGAGCACACGTTCGTGGCCCGGGTCACGGAGATCGCGCCGCAGGCCGAGGTGATCGGGGAGAGCGGCGAGCCCACCTTCGTCGTGCGGGCCCGGCTCGACAACTCGGAGCAGTTGCTGCGCCCCGGGATGCAGGCGCGGGCGAAGGTCGTCGGGGATCGCCGCCCGCTCGGCTGGATCGTCATCCGACCACTGGTGGAGTGGGTGCAACTCCGGTTCTGGCGTTGAGGGAGCGAGCATGACCGAGAGCACGACGGGAAGGCGGAGCGGCCCCGGCCGGGCGCTGCTGCCGATCGCGCTGGTCGTTGCGGCCCTGGCGGCCGGCTGCGCCAGGGAGGTCGGCTCCGAGGCCGCGCAGGAGACGCCGGTCGAAGCCCGGGCCACCGTCGCCTTCGCCCCGCCGGAGGCGGACACCCGCCGCACCTACCAGACGAACCTCTACTCCGAGCGCGACGCCGACCTCTACAACCGGCTGATGGTCGAGGAGTCCGCGGGGGTCGGAATGCCGATCACCGCGATCCACGCCGAGGTCGGCGACCGGGTGGGGGCGGGCCAGCTGCTCGCCACCCTCGAGGACTCCGACGCGCGACTGGACGTCGAGGCGGCGGAGCCGGAAGTGGAGATGGCTGCCTCGAACCTCCGTCGAGTCGAGGAGCTGGCGAAGACGGGCGCCGTGTCCGCGGCCGAGCACGAGGATGCCATCCTCTGGAGCCGGACCGCGCAGGCGGCCCTGGCGAAGGCGAAGCTCAACCTGTCCCGCACGGAGGTCCGGGCTCCGTTCGCGGGCGTCATCTCCCGGCGCTACGTGCGGGTGGGGGACATCGTCGACGACAGGACTCCGCTGTTCCGGGTCACGGCGATGGCGCCCCTGCGGGCCCGCCTCCTGGTCCCGGAGTCCGAGGTCTCCTCGTTCGGCCGGGGCGCCCCGGTGACGCTCACCGCGGCGGACGGCATCCGGGAGACCGCGCGCGTGATCCTCGTCGGACCGACGATCGACGCGGGCAGCGGCACGCGGGAGGTCATCGTGGAGCTGTCCCCGGTTGGAGCGTTCCGCCCGGGCGCCTCGGCGACCGCCGAGCTGGCCGAGGCGCCGACGCCGGAGGAACGGGAGGCCGGCGGACCTTGACGACGGCGCTCGAGTCGAGGCCGAAGCTCCACCCGGACGTCAAGATCGTCCGGCGCGAGGTCAGGGGCGAGGTCCACTACGTGGTCCGCGAGCCGACCGAGAACAAGTACTACCAGTTCGACGAGGTGGTCGTCACTCTGATGCGGTTGATGGACGGCGAGCGGACGCCCGACGAGATCGCCGACGCCGCCGCCGAGACGCTGGGTGCCCGGCCGACGGCCGGCGTCGTGGCCGACTTCGCCCAGAAGCTGAAGCGCATGGGGATCGTCGAGCGGTCCCCCGCCGAGCAGCACCTGATGATGCAGGAACGGCTCCGCAAGAAGCGGAAGATCCGCAGCAGGCAGCGCACCCAGGGCTCGATCCTCCGCCTCCAGTTCGCCTTCGGCGACCCGGACCGCGCGTTCGGCCGGATGCAGCGGGCGCTGGCCTGGATGTGGACCCCCCGGTTCGTGGCCCTCTCGATGCTGTTCTTCGCCACCTACCTGATCGTCACGATGGTGAAGTGGAACGAGTTCGCGGCGGGGACGATCGCCCTCTACACGCTGAACGGGGTCGGTCCGTGGGACATCGTCCTGCTGATCGCGATCACGGCGGTCATCACGCTCATTCACGAGCTGGGCCACGGCCTGACCACGAAGGCGCTCGGCGGCGAAGTGCACGAGTGGGGCGCCATGCTGTTCTACTTCTCGCCCGCCTGCTACTGCGTCACCGACGACGCCTGGACGTTCGAGAAGCGCTCGCACCGCCTGTGGACCACCTTCGCGGGCCCGTGGATCGAGCTCATGGTCGCCACGGTCGGCGGGGTCGTGTGGGCCCTCACCGAGCCGGGGACGTTGATCAACTGGGTGGCCTTCCTCACGTTCCTCACCGGCGGGCTCTCGTCGATCTTCTCGAACCTGAACCCCCTGATCCCGCTCGACGGCTACTACGCCCTCGCGGACTGGCTCGAGATCCCGCGGCTCCGGGGCGGAGCGTTCGAGTACTGGGGCTGGCTGTTCAAACGCCACGTGCTGGGCGTGGACGTGAAGGAACCGAAGGTGACGCCCCGCGAGCGACGCATCTTCCTCGTGTACGGCGCCCTCGCCTTCACGTACAGCATCTTCGTGTCCGTCGTCGGGCTCGCGTGGCTCATCCTGATCTTCGGGAAGTTCATCGGGCCGTGGATCTGGGTGATCGTCACCTGGATCGTCGTGAAGCTGGCGCGGAAGCACGCGGGCCGATCCCGGTCGCTGGCGGTCGCGGCGCGCACGCGCTGGCAGGCGGGCTTCCTGAGCGGCCCGCGGGCCGGCGTCCTGGCGATCGCGGTCGTGGCGGCGATCGTGCTCCCGTTCGTCCTGCCCTGGACGTACCGGGCGAGCGGCGAGCTCGCCGTCGAGGCGGCGCCCCCCGCGCCGGTCCGCGCCCCGGTGGACGGGATCGTGGACCGCCTCCTCGTCGCGGAAGGCGACACGGTGGCCGCGGGGGCGCCTCTCGCGGTGCTGTGGAACCCGGATCTCGAGGCCGCCTTCCTCGAGCGTCAGGCGGAGGCGAGCCGCCTGGCCGTCCGGCGGGCCCGCGCCGAGGACCGGCGCGACCTGGCGGGGGCGGCGGACGCGGCCGCGACGCTGGCGAAGCTGAACGAGGAGCTGGAGGTCCTCCGCGTCCGGCTGGACCGCCTCGTGTTGCGGGCGCCGGTCGGCGGCATCGTGCTCGGCTACCGCCTGCCCGAGCGGCTGGGCCAGCGCCTGGCCGAGGGCGACGAGCTGGCGGCGATCGCCTCGCTCGAGGGCCGCGTGGCCCGGATCCGGGTGCCGCTGAAGCGGGCCGGCGAGCTCGAGTCCGGCCTTCCGGCGGGGCTGCGGATGCGCACCCGCCCGGACCTGGAGTTCCGCTCCACCGTAGCGTCCGTGGCGCCGGCGGCGGAGGACGGGTTCGTGGAGGCGATCGTCCCCATCCCGTCCGGCGAATGGCAGCCGTCCCCGGGCATGACGGGAGTCGCCCGGATCGTGACGCGCCGGGCCACCGTGGCCCACGCGATCGCGCGATTCTGGCGCCAGACGGTCCGGGTGGACCTGTGGCTATGAGGCGGGTGCGGCCGCCCGCCGACCTGGCGGGCGCCCTGGGCGGGTTCCCGTTCTTCGACGGAGTCGGGAGAACGGAGCTCGAGGAGCTCGCCGCGCTCGCCCTCTGCCACGAGTACCCGAAGAACAACATCCTCGTCTACCGGGGAGACCCCGCCGGCGCCGTGTTCCTGGTCGTCAGGGGCCGCGTGAAGATCATCCTCACGAACGACGAAGGACGGGAGGTGATCGTCTCGCTGCTCGGCCCGGGCGGCCTGTTCGGTCTCACGTCGGCGCTCGATGGCGACGAGCAGCCGGGCACCGCGGTGACCATCGCGCGGTCGACGATCGCGAAGTTCAACGGCGGGGCCTTCATCCGCTGGACGGACGGCTCGCCCGGGGCGCGGGATGCCCTCGTCCGCGAGCTGACGCGGCGAGTCCGCGACCTGCACCAGAAGATCGGCACGCACGCCCTGATGAGCGCGAAGGACCGGCTTCTCGACACGCTGCTCGAGATCGCGGGCGCCGAGGGCGAACAGGAGCCCGGAGACGACCGGATCACCTTCACCCGCCCGACGCACAAGGAGCTGGCGGACCGGATCGGCTCGAGTCGCGAAGTGGTGTCGCGTCTGCTCGCCGAGCTGCGCGCGAGCGAGATCTACGAGGCGGATGAGGGCCGGGTGATCAGCGTGCCTCTATCGGCCCTCGTACTGCGGGAGGACTGATCGACCGGCCCTTTGCCTGCCGGGGTGCGGCAGGGCGCGAGCCGAGGCGGACCACCCTCGCGTGTGACAGAAGTCACACGAATCGTGAGCCGGTCGTCAGGCGCCGCCGCCATGAGAAGTCACCGTGCGGACCCGGCCGCCGTCACGGGATCCGTGCGTGAACCGGACAGCGTGAGCGTGATGATCGTCCTAACTGCCCCCCCGGCTTCCAGTGTATCTTTCAAGGTGTCAGGGCGGGGGAAGAGCCCCCGACGGGTGGCCGGTCCAGTGGCCACCACCATGCACCGAGCGGGAGGCACACCATGTCGAAGGACAGCGGGCCGGTCCGGATCGTTCTCACGGACGAGCAGAAGGCGCAGATCAAGCAGGCGACGGGCAAGGACGCGAGCGCCATCGAGCTCAGCGCCGCGGAGCTCGAGGAGCGCACCATGCCGCGCAAGGCGATGCCGCGTAAGGCCGTGCCGCGCAAGAGCGGTTTCTGAATCCGTCCTCCACAAGTCGGACATCTCTGCGGCGCGCGGAGCGAGGTCACTCGCTCCGCGCGCTCGCTTTGGCCCCCACCCCAGCCCGTCGCCCGACCGCGAACGGAGCCGCCATGCCCCCTGAGCCCGGCCTGACCTGCCCGGCCTGCGGGACGACGAGCCCGGCGGACGCGAACTTCTGCTCCCGGTGCGGCGCGCACCTCGCCTGGAGCGCGGCCGAGCGCCGGATCATCACGGTGCTGTTCGCCGACCTGTCCGGCTTCACGGGGCTGAGCGAGCGCCTGGACGCCGAGCAGGTGCACTCCCTGATCACGGTCTGGCTCGACCCGCTGTGCGAGGCGGTCGTCCGCTGGGGGGGCCACGTCGACAAGTTCCTCGGCGACTGCGTGATGGCGCTGTTCGGCGCCCCCGTCGCCTACGAGAACGAGCCCGAGCGCGCCGTGCGCGCCGCGCTCGACATGCGCGCCGCCTTCAACGAACAGGCGATCGTCGACCAGGCGGCGGCGGCGGGGGTCGCCGACTACCGTCCCCGTCTCAGCATCGGGATCAACACGGGGGGCGTCGTCACGGGCATGTTCTCGAGCGGCGGCGCCTGGGACTACACGGCGATCGGCGACACGGTGAACGTGGCGGCGCGCCTGCAGAGCATGTGCGAGCCGGGTGGGATCCTCGTGGGCGAGACCACCTGGAACCAGACCCGCCACCTGTTCGAGTTCGGCGACGAGCGGATCCTCCAGGTCAAGGGGCGCAGCGAGCCGGTGCGGGCCCGGCCGGTCACGGGCGTGCGCGCGGTGCGCGGCCAGGCGCGCGGCTTCGCGGACGGCGCCACCGCGCTCGTCGGCCGACGGGCCGAGCTGGACCGGCTCCGCGCCTGCTGGCGCCGGGCCGCCGCCGGGCATCCCGAAGCCTGCCTGCTGCTCGGAGCCGCCGGCCTGGGCAAGACCCGGCTCGTGGCGGAGCTCGCGGCCGCCGAGAACCTGGCCGGCGCCGCCGTGGCCCGCGGCCGTTCCTACCCGTACGCGAGCTCGACCCCGTGGGAGCCGATCGCGGAGCTGATCCGCGACCTCCACCACGTCGGCGCCGATCGCTCCGCCCCGGAGGCGGTCGCGGCGATCGCCGAGCGCGCGGCGGAGCCGTGGACGGAGGACGAGCGCGCCGGCCTCGGGGCCGTCCTCGGGAGCCCCGTGTCCGACCTGCAGCGGTTCGAGGGCATCCCGCCGGCGGAGCGCCAGGAGCGGATGGTGCGCGCCGTGACGCGGGCGCTGCAGGAGGGAGTCCGGACGCCGACCCTCCTCGTGCTGGAGGACCTGCACTGGGCGGACCGCACGACGCTCGAGTTTCTCCGCTCCCTGCCCGGGCTGGGGCTGCACGGACCGATCCTGCTCGTGCTGGTCTCCCGTCCCCCGCTCCCGGCCGAGCGGGCGCTGGCGGACCTCATCGACGGCGTCGAGACGCGCATCGAGCTCGCTCCCCTCGCGCCGGGCGAGACGACGGCGATGATCGAGACGATCCTCGGCGAGCACGAGCTGCCCGACGCCCTGCTCGACACGATCCACGCCCGCTCCGGCGGCAACCCGCTGTTCGTCGAGGAGATCCTGAAGGTGCTGACCGACGGCGGGCTGGTGGTGAAGGACGACGAGGTGTGGCGCGCCCGGCCGGACCACCAGGACTTCCCGATTCCCGACTCGATCGAGAGCCTGATCACGGCGCGGATCGACGGCCTCGACCCGGCGGCCAAGAAGGTCCTCCAGTTCGCGGCGATCATCGGCAGCCGCTTCTGGCCCACCGTCCTCTCGCAGGCGCTCGCCCTGCGACCCGTCGACCGGGAGATGGGCGACCTGGCCGAGGCGGCGCTCGTGCGCCCCCGACCGGACTCGGCCGTGGCCGGAGACACCGAGTACGCGTTCGAGCACCTCCTCCTGCAGGAGGTGGCGTACGCCGGGCTCCTCGGCGCGATGCGCGCGGAGCTCCACGGCACGGTCGCCGCCTGGTTCGAGAGCCACCCCTTCCTCGAGTCGGGGGAGTACGACGACTGGGTCGCGTACCACTTCGAGCGGTCGAAGGAGCCCGCCCGCGCCCTTCCCTACCTGGAGCGGGAGATCGCCGGGGCGTGGGAGAGCGGCGCCCTGCTCGACGCGGAGCGCCTTCTCGATCGGGCGCTCGCCGTCGCGGAGCGGCGGGAGGACAAGGTCCGGCTCGCCGGGCTGGCGGAGGACGTCGCGGCCGCGACCGGCGACGACGAGCGGCGTCTCGCGGCGATCGACCGGCTCTCCGCCCTCGCCGCGGAGGGGGACGATCCCGCCGTCGCGACCGAGGCGACGTTCCGTCGCGCCCGCCGGGCGCTCGACGTCGGCGAGCTCGAGGAGGCCCGCGCGCTCGGCGCGACCGCGCTCGAAGGGTTCCGGAAGCTGGACGACGGGTCCTCCGAGGCCGACGCGCTCGTGCTGCTGGGGCGCGTGTCGCACCTGTGGGGCTCCTACGAGGAGGCGCTCGAGCGCTACCGCGCCGCGCTCCCGCTCGAGCGACGGGCCGGCGACCGACGGGGCGAGGCCGAGATCCTGCGCAGCCTCGGGCTCGCCGAGGTCGACTTCGGCAACTTCACCCGCGCGCTCGACTACTTCGACCAGGCGCTGGGCATCTTCGCGGAGATCCGGCACCGCCCCGGCCAGGCGACCGCGCTCGCCAACCGCGCGTCGGCGTTCCGCTGGCTCGGCCGCTACGAACAGGCGGAGGAGGCGGCCCGCCACGGGGAGGAGATCGCCGCCGCCTGCGCGTCGCGCAGCGCGCGGGCCGCCGCCGCGCTGGCCCGGGCGATCGCGATCGGGGCCGCGGGCCGGGTGGAGGAGGCGAAGCCGATGCTGCGCGAGCTGGCGGAAACGGCCCCCGGGCTGCGCCGCCCGGCCCTCGAGGCCCACGCCTGGCTGGCGCTCGGCGAGCTCGAGACCGGCGCGGCGGCGCGCCGGGCCGTGGAGCGGGCGCGCGCCGTCGCGTCGCGCAGCGGCCTCATCCACATCGAGGTGCTGGGTCTCACCCGCCTCGCCGAGCTCGCGCTGGAGGCGGGCGATGCGGCAGTAGCCGACCGCGACTCCGGGCGCGCGGTCGAGCTCCTCGAGCGGCACGGCGACATCCAGGGACCCGACGAGGTCGTCTACTGGACGCGCTCCCGCGTCCTGGCCGCCCTCGGCCGCCGGGGGGAGGCCGCGGAGGCGCGCGAACGGGCGCGCGAGATCGTCCGCGAGACCGCGAGCTGGATCGAGGACGAGGAGCTCCGCCGCTCCTTCCTCGAGAACGTCGCCCCGAATCCCGCCATCCTCGCGCCGGAGGGCGGAGAGTGAGCGGCGCGGCCGCGGTTCTCCTGGCCGCGCTGCTGGTGGCCCACGAGCTGGGCGACTTCACCCCGCTCGCGACGCCGCGCATGCACCGCGCCAAGGCCGAGGGCGGCCCCATGGGACCGATCGCGGCCCACGCGGCCGTCCACGGGGTCCTGGTCGGGCTCGCGGTGCTGGTCGTGGTCAGCCCCTCCCTTCCCGTCCTCGCGACGGCGGTCGGCCTCGAGTGGGCGACGCACTTCGCGATCGATCTGGGGAGAGGCCGCCTCGGCCTCCGCGTGCCGGCCCTGGCCGACTTGCACGGAAGCGCGTTCTGGTGGGCGCTGGGCGTCGACCAGCTCCTGCACGGCCTCGTGCTGGTCGGGATCGCGTACCTGGTCCTGGGCTGAGGGGCGCGTCCCCGGCGACGGACCGCCGGGGCGCGCCGTCTCCCGGCGGACGCTCCCGCCCCCATTTCCGCCCCGGCGCCCGGCGGCCCGGCACCGGCCCCCTTCACCTTCCGGCGGTTCCCGTCTAGACTCGGACAGCGTACCCGAGAGCCCGGCACCCGGAGGCCGACGCCACATGAGCCCGCTCAGCACGTCCGCGATCACCCTGTACCTGGACTGCCCCCAGGGCTTCAAGCTCCACCACCTGGAGCGCCACCCGCACCGGCCCGCTCCGCCCCGCAACAAGGGCGGCGCCGTGCACGCGGCGCTGGGGGCGATGTACCGGGAGCGGCTTCACGGCCCGCCCCCGATCGAGCACGTGCTCGACGCGTTCGACGAGGCGTTCGACGACGAGGCCTACCTCACGTTCGACGAGCGCGAGGACGCCTACGCCGACGGGACGCTGATGCTGCAGCGCTACTTCGCCGCGCACGCGGGCGTGCGGTTCCGGCCCGCGATGGCCGTCGAGGCGCGGCTCCGGCTCGAGGTGGCCGGCGCCCAGGTCGTGGCCGTGATCGACCGGATCGACAAGCTGGAGAGCGGAAAGGCACGGGTCGTCGACTACCGGACCGGCCGGCTGCCGACCCGCGAGCAGGCCGAGGCGTCGCCGCAGCTCGCCCTCTACCAGATGGCCGTCGAGGACCAGCTCGGCCTCGAGGTGGAGGAGCTCCAGCTCTACCACGTGCCGTCCCTCACCCCGATCGCCGTGCCCCGCCTGGACGAGGAGCGGCTCGAGGCGACGCGGACGCGGGTGCGCGACGTCGTGCGCGGGATCGAGACGGGCGAGTTCGAGCCCGTGCCGCAGAAGCGCTGCGCGTACTGCGACTGGCGGGAGCACTGCGTGCTGTTCGCCGACTGGTATCCCGAGGCCCGCGAGCGGGAGCCGTCGCCGGCGGCCCCGTCGCGCGAGGAGGCGCGGACGCTGGCCGACCGGTTCGGGCGGCTGCGGGAGGAGGTCCGCGAGCGGAAGGAGGAGCTCGTCCGGGTGCGGGAGGCACTCGAGCGGTTCTTCGAGGAGACCGGCGAGCGGGCCGTCTCGGGCGACGCGTGGCGCCTCACGGCGCGGCGCCGCGCCGGACGGAAATTCCCGGACGAGTCGGCCGTGCGGGCCGCGCTCGAGCCGGCGGGCCTGTGGGACCGCGTGCTGGCGCCGGACGGGGGGCGGACGGCGCGGCTCGCCTCGGACCCCGGCCTGCCGGAGGACGTCCGGGCGCGACTCGAGCAGGCGGGGGTGGAGGAGGTCGAGTGGCGGGTGGGGGTGCGCCGGTTGGAGTAGAGGTCGTTCGGCCGTCGGCCCGCGACGGGCCGCCGGACCGGACCGGGAGTCGAGGAGGAGGCGCCTTCTGCAGTCGGAATCGCTCCGCGGGGCGACGCTCTGGATCACCGTCCGCCGGAGCACCTCGGGCGGCAGGCGCTGTCGGGATTACGCCGTGCGCGACGCCGCGGGCGCGGTGCTGCTGGAGGCGTGCGCGTTTCTCCGGGGCCGCGAGATGAAGGTCACGGAGCCCGGC
>JAWOIN010000038.1:0-5545 GCA_046484665.1 Gemmatimonadota bacterium | reverse complement strand
CGGGCTCCGCGAGGAGGGCCCCGTGACGAGTCGTCGACGCTTCCTCGGCGCCGTGGGGATCCCGGCGGTCGCCGCGGCCGCCGGAGTCCCGATCCTCCCCGTACGCCTCCGCGCCGACGCCCGCCTGCGCGAGGCCCTCGCCGCGCGCCACGCCTCTCCGGGCGACGCCGCGGAGGACGAGGCGTTCTGGGGCGAGGTGGCGCGGGCGTTCACGGTGGACCGCAGCCTCGTGAACCTGAACAACGGCGGCGTCAGTCCTTCGCCCGGTTTCGTCCAGGACGCGATGAAGCGTCACCTGGACTACTCGAACGAGGCACCCACCTACACGATGTGGCGGATCCTGGAGCCGCAGCGCGAGGGGGTCCGCCAGCGCCTGGCCCGGGAGTGGGGCGTGGACCCCGAGGAGATCGCGCTGACGCGCAACGCCTCGGAGAGCCTGCAGATCTGCCAGCTCGGCTTCGACCTCGAGCGGGGCGACCAGGTCCTGACGACGAGCCAGGACTACCCCCGGATGCTCACGACATTCCGGCAGCGGGAGCGCCGCGAGGGGATCGTGCTTCGCGAGATCGCGATTCCGGTGCCCGCCGAGGACCCGGCGGAGGTCGTGCGGCGCTTCGAGTCGGCGATCACGCCCCGGACCCGGCTGATCCTGGTCTGCCACATGATCAACCTCACCGGACAGATCCTCCCGGTCCGCGAGATCGTGGCGATGGCACGTCGGCGAGGGGTCCCGGTGATCGTGGACGGCGCGCACGCCCTCGCCCACTTCGACTTCCGGCTCTCCGACCTCGACTGCGACTACTACGCGGTCAGCCTCCACAAGTGGTTGTTCGCGCCGCACGGCACGGGCCTCCTCTACGTCCGCCGGGACCGGATCGAGGGGCTGTGGCCGCTGATGGCGGCGCCGCCCGAGATGAACGCGGACATCCGGAAGTTCGAGGAGATCGGGACGCACCCGGCCGCGAACTTCCTCGCGATCGGGGAAGCGCTGACCTTCCACCAGGCGCTGGGGCCGAACCGGAAGGAGGCGCGCCTCGTCTTCCTCCGCGACCGCTGGGCCCGACGCCTGCTGGCCCGGGAGGGATTCCGGCTCCACACCAGCCTGGCGCCCGGCCGGGCGGCCGGGATCGCGACGGTCGAGATCGAGGGCGTCGAGCCGGGCGCGCTCACCGACTGGCTTTGGCGGGAGCACAGGATCATCGTGACGCCGATCGTGCACCCCGAGTTCCGGGGCATCCGCGTGTCGCCGAGCGTCTACACGATGCTCGAGGAGATCGACCGGTTCGCGGAGGCGATGGAGCGGGCGGCGCGCGAGGGACTCCCCGCCTGACCGGCGCCCGGAGCCCGGCGCAGTGAGCTGGCGGCACCGGGTCGAGGAGTGGCTGAACGTCCGCCCCGGAGAGGGACGGCTCGTCGCCCTCTCCTTCGCCTGGGCGTTCCTGATGATGGCGCTCGTCGTCCTCGCGCGGACGCTGCGCGAGGCCTTCTACCTCGAGTTGTTCCTCGCCCCCACCCTTCCCTACGTGACGGGCGCTTCCGTCGTCGCCGGGCTCGTCGCCGCGGCGGCGTTCGGCCGCTCCCTCGAGCGCCGCAGCCCGCGCGCCGTCCTGCGGGAGACCCTCTTCGTCTTCGCGGCCGGCCTTCTCGCGATCCGGGCGCTGCTCGAGACGTCGGATCCCGCCCCGGGCGTGGTCGCCTTCTACCTCCTCACCGTCGTGGGCTCGCTGCTCGTGACCTCGGGTTTCTGGCTCGTGGTCACGGAGACCTTCGTCGTGCGCGAGGCGAAGCGGCTGTTCGGGCTGGTGAGCGCCGGCGGGACTCTCGGCTGGCTCCTCGCCGCCACCTCCGTGGACCCGATCCTGGAGCTCGTCGGCGCGCGGGACGTGATGTTCGTGCTGGTGGGCCTGGTCGGGCTGATGCTCGTCCTGCTGGAGCGCATCCCCATGCGGGCCGGCGTCCCGGCGGCGGGCGCCGGGGTGACGGGACGGACGGGCGAGGGGCTCCGCCTCGTCCTCCGGACCCCGCACGTGCGGCTGATCGCGGCGATCGTGCTCCTGATCGCGGCGGCGAGCACGGTGATCGACTACCAGTTCAAGGAGGCCGCGCAGGCGAGGTTCGGCGGCGGCGACGAGCTGGCGGGCTTCTTCGGGGATTTCTACGCGTGGACGGGAGGCCTCGCCTTCCTCGTCCAGCTCCTCGTCACCACGAGGTTCATGGCGCGCGCCGGGATCGCGTGGAGCGTCGCGCTCGTTCCCGCGTTTCTCGCGCTCGGGTCGGCGGGCATGCTCGCGGCGCCCGGGCTCCTGTTCGCGACGGGACTGCGCGGAGCCGACACCACCCTGCGAAAGTCTCTGTTCCGCTCGGCGATGGAGTTCCTCTGGGTCCCCGTCCCGACGGCGGTGCGCCGCCGTACGAAGGCCTTCGTCGACATCGTCTCGGACAGCGTCGGCGAGGGGTTCGGGGCCCTGCTGGTCCTGCTCTGGGTCACCCTTCCCGGGCTGCCTTCGCGCTGGCTCTCGCTGTTCGTGATCCTGCTGTGCGCCGCGCTGCTCGGCCTCGCCTCCCGGATCGCGCGGACCTATTTCGCGACCCTTCGCTCGCGCCTCGCGCTGGCCGGCGAGAGCCCGGACGGCCTGCTGGCGGACGCGGCGGGCGGCCGCGACCTGCTCGGAGCCACCCTCAGCCGGATCGACATCACGCGGGTGCTCGGAGCGGAGGCCGTGGCGCGGATCCGGTCCGGCGAGCCGCCCGATCCGGGCGGAAGTGGTCCCGGGGCGACCGGTCCGGGACCGACCGCGGAGCCGTCCTCCGGCCCGGGCGCCGGAGACGCGAGCGCCGCCGAGGTCCTCGGCTCCGGCGACGTGGGCCGGATCACGGAGCTCCTGCGCCGGGAGGGCGTCCGGGACCCCGAGCTCGTGCCGGTCCTCGTCCGGCTCCTCGCCCGCGATCGTCTCGTGGAGCAGGCCGTCGCGTCGCTGGTCGAGATCGGCACGCCGGCGGCCTCCCGCCTCGCGGCGATCCTGACGGACGAGTCCGCCGACTTCGTGATCCGGCGCCGGATCCCGCAGGTGCTCTCCCGGATCCCCGGCGAGGCCGCCGACCGGGCGCTCGTGGACGGGCTCGCCTCGGGTCGGTTCGAGGTCCGCTACCGCTCGGCCGTGGCGCTCGCGCGGCGCCGGGCACGTGACATGGCCGAGTGGTCGGGCCCGAAGCGGCAGGCGATCTGGGACGCGATCCACGGCGAGCTCGGCCGCGGACGCGCCGTGTGGGAGATGGCGCGCCTTCTCGACGACGCGCGCCCCGACCCGCTGGTGGGGCGCCGGATCGGGGTGCGCGGCGAGCTGAGCCTGGAACACACCTTCCGGCTGCTCTCCCTCGTGCTCGAGCCGGAGCCGATCCGCGCGGCCTATCGCGCCGTTCTGTCCGCGGAGGGCGAGGCGCGGAGCTTCGCGCTGGAGTACCTCGAGCAGGCTCTGCCCCCCGACGTGCGGGACCGGCTGTGGCCGTTCATAGGCGACCTCAGCGCCGCCCAGGAGCGCCGGGCCATCCGTCCGCTCGACGCGGTGGTCGGGGACCTGATGCGCTCGGGGACGACTCTGTTCGGCGGGGAGGACGAGCGGGACGCGCTCCGGCGCTACCTGGAGGGCGACCCGGCAGCGGACGGCGGGGCGGGATCGTCCTGAGGCCCCGCCTCACGCCCCTCCGGATGCGGAGCGGTCCCCGCCCTGCCGGAGCCGCGAGCGCCATCCCCTCGACGCCAGGAAGTGCTTCACGCGGGTCGTCTCGCCCTCCCGCAGACAGGCCCGTGCCCGGTTCTCCGCCGCCAGGTCGAGCTCCGTCACCCGCTCGTGCTGTCGCATGTGCTCCGCCCACGAGTCCACCATGAACACCTCGACGTGGCGGTGCGGGTCGGCGGAGTCCACGAACAGCTCCCAGTAGTAGGCGCCGCTGCGCCGGCGGCGGCGCCGGATGTCGGACATCGCCTCCTCGAACTCGGCGAGCCGGGAGGGGTCGACGGGATACTCGACGGAGGCGAGCACCGGGCCCTCGTCCGGCCCGACTCCCTCCGCCAGCATCGGCGCCGGCCAGTGCCGGGTCGGGGCGAGGTTGAGTCCCGCCGTGTCCTTGATCCGGAACCGGAGCCGCGCCGCGAGCCCGCAGATCACGGCCACTCCCGCCGCGGCGAGCGCGGGCCCGAGCCCTGCCCGGTCCGCCACCGCGCCCCAAACCACGCTCCCGACCGCGGTCCCGCCGAAGAACACGAGCACGTACATCGACATTCCCCGGGCCCGCACCCAGCCCGGAAGGACGGTCTGAGCGGCCGTGTTGAACGTCGTGAGGAGGTGGAGCCAGGCGGCCCCGGCGACGAAGGCGAGACCGAGCAGCAGCGGCGCGACGCGGGTGAGGCCGATCCCGATCAGGGACAGCCCGAACAGGACCGTCGCCACCGCCGCGATCCGGTCGAAGCTGAGCCGACGCCGGAGCTCCCCGATCGTCAGGGCGCCACCCACCGCGCCGGCGCCGAACGACGAGAGGATGACGCCGTACCCGGCGGCCGAGAACCCCAGCTCGACCCGGGCGATGAGCGGGAGCAGGGCCCACAGCGCGCTCGCCGCGAGGATGAACAGACCCATGCGCACCAGCACCGAGGCCATCTGCGGGGTGTGGCGGACGTAGCGGAGCCCGGAGCGCATCGCGCCGGCGAACCGCTCGGCCGGGAGGTCGCTCGGCTCGTGCGCCCGCCGCCAGCGGGCCACGACCGCGAAGATCCCCATGTACGTGCCGGCGTTCAGCAGGAAGGCGGCGCCGGCGCCGGCGAGGGCCACGAGGACGCCCCCGAGCGCGGGGCCGATCGCGCGCGCCGCGTTCGCCCCGAGCCCCTCGAGCACGATCGCGGACGGGAGCTCCTCGCGGCCGACCACCTCGGGCAGCACGGCCCGCCACGCCGGCTGCGTGAGGGCGCCGCCGATTCCCATCAGGAAGGTGAAGCCGAGAAGCGCGGCGGGCGTCATCCGGCCGGCGATCGTCAGCGCACCCAGCGTCCCCGCCGTCACCATCAGCCACACCTGGGCGACGATCAGCACGCGGCGCCGGTCGAAGACGTCGGCGAGCACGCCGGCCGGCATCACGAACAGGAACATCGCGAGCCCGCCGGCCGCCTGGACGAGCGCCACCAGCACCGGGGTCGGGGCGAGGTCGGTCATCAGCCACGCCGCCGCGACCTGGTGGACCCAGGTCCCGACCGCCGAGACCAGGTTCGCGGCCCAGAGGCCGCGGAACACGCGGCCCCGGAGCGGCGACCAGGTGGTCGCCGTCGAGGCCGTCCGCGTCCCGGCCGGAGAGCCGCCGCCCGCGCCGGTCAGTCGCAGGGGCGTCCGCTTCCCGGACCGCCGGTGCCGAGCATCGGCATCCGGATCCCGCACTCGCGCGCCACCGCGATCGCCTCCTCGTACCCGGCATCGGCGTGGCGCACCACCCCCATCCCGGGGTCCGTGGTGAGGACGCGCTCGAGCCGGCGCTCGGCCGCCACCGTCCCGTCGACCAC
>JAWOIN010000184.1:0-2554 GCA_046484665.1 Gemmatimonadota bacterium | reverse complement strand
CCTCCAGCACCCGGATCAGCGCCGAGACCCGCTGCTCGTACTCCCCGACCACCGAGGCGCCCGCCTTCAGGAAGGACGGGGAGAGCTCGAAGATGTCGTGGTCGCGGATCTGCTCGGGGATGCAGGGGTCCCCTTCGACCAGCAGGCGCGCGAGCTCGTACACCACGGCCGACTTCCCGCAGCCCGGCGGTCCGTGGACGACGGCGTTGTGCTTTCCCATCTTCACGAGCGTCGTGGTCAGGTCCGCCAGGACTTTTTCCGCGCCCACCATGCTCTTCGGGGGCAGGTCGGAGGCCGTGAGCATCCGGCCCCACGAGCTGAGCGCCTGGATCGCCTCCTTCCGCTCCCGCGAGGCGAGCCATCCGGAGTCCTCGGCGCGCCGGGGCCGCGAGTCCGCGGCAGGGGAGTCGGCAGGCCCGGCCGCCGCAGCCTCCGGGACGGCACCGAGAACGGCCAGGACGGTCTCGATCCCGCCCTCGCCCAGCCCGTTCGAGTTCAGGACCCGGCGGCCCGCGTCGCTCGACGCGAGCGCGAGGAACAGCCGCTCGGGCGTGACCGTCCCGCCGCCCCGCGCGAGCGCGGCGAGAGCCTCCTGGAGAGGTCTCGCCACCTTGACCTTCACGTCCCCGGACACGCGCACGGGTCGCGGCTCGTCCAGCACCGACGCGAGGCCGGGAAGCCGCTCCCGGATCGACGTGGCGTGGTACAGCGCCGCCAGCAGGATCTCCGCGTCCAGCGCGCCGTCCTCGGGGACAGACCGCTTGGCGAGCGCGAGGGCTCGCGCGGCGTCCGCATCCAGGTCGAGTTCGCGTGGCATCGCGTCACCTCCGGTGGAACGCGCCGGCGATCCCGATGGCCAGGATCTCCGCCGTCAGCGGATTGTCGGGGAGGTCGTCGGCCGGCCGGATCGGGGAGCGGTCGTTCCGGCAGCGCGGCCAGAGCTCGATCTCCCGCGCGAGGAGAAGGTAGGGGTGCGTCTTGAACTCGGCGGGCCGGTTGAGGACGTCTTCGAACGACCAGGCAGGGGCGTAGCGCTGGGCGAAGGCACCAGGCACGCGGGCGTGCTCCTTCATGACGAGCCTCCGGGAGAAGGCCGTTCGCGGCAGGCAGGCGGGGCGGAGGGGCCGCCCGGGTGGTACCGTGCGGCCGATTCGCCGGGTCTCCTTCAGCGGTCCGGCGGCCGGTGTCGCCGGCGGCGGCCGGCGCGCATCCCGCTTATATTATAGCGCGTCGGGCCGGGCGGGTCGAACGGATCCGGCACCGCGCGTCACGCCCCCTCCGCCTCGTCCGCCGGCGGGTCCCCTGCCGACGGTGCCGGCCCGGCCCGGGACCCTCTATCCCAGGGAGCGTCCGATGCCCGACGCCGAGTCCGACGCCCGCACCTGGCTGTCACACCAGGTGGCGAAATACCGCGACGTTCAGCCCGTCTACCGGACGTTCTCGACCACCCTCGGCCATGCCCTCGAGGTCGCCTCCCGGCGGGAGGCGGGTGAGACGATCATCCAGACGCGTCCGAAGGCGATCGCGAGCTTCGCGGAGAAGGCTCTCCGCAAGCGGGGCAAGTACTCCGACCCGGTGAACCAGTTCACCGACCTCTGCGGAGGCCGCGTGATCACCCGGATCGGCCCCGACGTCGAGGCGATCGGTCGCTACCTGGAGGAGCGCTTCGAGATCGACCGGGAGAACTCGGTGGACGCGAGCCAGCGCCTCCGCCCGACGGAGTTCGGGTACCGGTCCGTCCACTACATCGTTTCGTTCCGCAGGAACGTGGACTACGGCGTCGAAGTGCCGGACGAGCTGTTCCGGCACCCGGTCTCGCCCCGCGAGTCGCCCGATTCGGCCCGGATCCTCGGGGGACGCGCCCCGAAGGCCGAGGTCCAGGTGCGCACCCTTCTCGAGCACTCCTACGCGGACTTCGTCCACGACCTGAGCTACAAGGGCGCGTTCGCGGTGCCCGACACGTGGCTCCGCGAGCTGGCCGGGGCGGCGGCGGCGCTGGAACGGGTCGGAGGCACGTTCGACGGGATATCCAGGCGTCTCGGAGAGTACGCCTGCAGCTACGGGGCGTACCTCTCCGACGCGGAGCTCGCGCGGGAGATCGCCACGCTCGAGACCATCCTCGAGCACGACCCGGACAACGCGAGCCTGTCCGCCCGGCTCGGGAAGCTGCTGATCACGGCTGGCGAGTGGGACCGCGCGATCGAGCTCCTGGCCGCCCACGTGCCGCCGGACGCGGCCGGAGCCGCCCCGCAGCCGATCCTCCGCGACCTCGGCTTCGCGCTTTGCAAGCGCGCCAGGGGGCATCCGGAGCGCGAGGACTTCCGCCAGGGCCAGGCGTACCTCGAGCTCGCGGCGGACACCCGGCACGAGGACGTGGACGCCGTCGCCTCGCTCGCCGGGACGTGGAAGCGGGTCGACGAGGCGAGGGTGCGCGAGCTCTACCGCCGGGCCTTCGAGATCGACCCGTCCGACCCCTACGCTCTACAGAATTACCTCGAGTGCGAGCTCGAGCGGGATCCCGCCGTCCTGGAGCACACACGGCCGCAGATCCTCC
>JAWOIN010000113.1:0-2796 GCA_046484665.1 Gemmatimonadota bacterium | reverse complement strand
CCCCGTGGCCGCGAGCGCCGCCACGCCGGCCGGCCAGCGCCTCGCCGCCGGCTGCGCGAGGATCGCGGTGAGCTCGCCGGCGCCCGCCGACTCCGTTCTCCGGAATCCGTCCGGCGTGGACTCGAACGCCCACGCGAGGACGACCGCGACCGGGAAGCCGAGCAGGAGGAGCACGGCAACGAGCCGGTACGTCCACTCGGGCAGCAGGAGCGCGGGCATCAGGAGGTCGAGCGCCTGGAGCAGCGCGAAGCCCACGGCTCCGTAGACCGCCATCACGCGGAACACGCGGCGCCGCTTCAGCTCGGCGAAGAAGCGCTGGTAGCTCGGGGAACGCGGCGGAGCGTCAGGCATCGACGGTCAGTTCCCCGCCCCGACATCCCGGCCGGCGTCCCCGCGGGCGTCCCGCCGGGCGGCCTCGGCTGCCTCGGCCTCGGCGGCCTCGAACGCGGCGAGTACCGCCGGGTACTCCGGAGACCCGCGGAGCCCCTCCCAGAACGGGGCCAGCCGCAGCTGCGCGACGTTCGGAACGTCCACGGGCACGTCGGCGAGCGCGAGGAGCGCGTCCGCGGCGTCGTCGAACGCGCCCACGTTCGCGAGCGCGAGCGCCGACCAGCTCCGGACCACGGCGTCCGTCAGGGCGTCGCCCGAGCCCGCGGCCAGGCTCCGCGCCTCGTTCGCGAGCTCGATCGCCGTCGCCGTGTCCTCCTGGAGACCGTGCCCGATCGCGCGGAACGCCGCCTGCCAGCCGCCGCGGTCGACCACGGTCCGTTCCGCGATCCGCTCGACCTCCTTCCCGGCGGCGCGGGCCGCGTCCCGGGAACCCCGGCTCCGTTCCATCAGCCCCGTCAGGAGCTGGCGGACCAGCTCCTCCTGCGGATCCGCCGGGACGAGCGACCTCGCGATCCGGAGCGCCTCCTCGACGTCGCCGCCGAGCCATGCGATCCAGGTCCGGGCGACCAGGACGGGATAATCGTCCCGTACGGCCGGCGGGAGGCTCTCCGCGTAGCGCTTCGCGCGATCGGTGTCCCGGTCGAGCGCGACGAGGTTGAGGAGCTTGAGCTCGACGAGCTTCGAGTACTCCGGATCGACGAGCAGTCCGCGGTCGACGACCCTCTCGGCCGCCTCGTACCGTCGGGTCCAGGCCAGTGTCTCTCCGAGCGCGGCATAGGCGTCCGGGTTGCGCGGGTCCAGCTCGACCGCCCGCCGGAGCTCCCCGAGCGAGCCCTCCCAGTCTCCCTGGCGCCGGAGGATGTAGGCGATCGCCTGCGCCACCCCGGAGTCCGACGGGCGCAACCGGTCCGCGGTCCGGAAGTGGGCGAGCGCCTCGTCGAAATCGCGCTCGACGTAATAGGCCTCGAAGCCGCGGCCGAGCTCCGTCTCGGGGCTCTCCGGCGCGAGGGTGCCGGCCCGCGCCACGGCCTCCCGGATCCGCTCGCGGTCCACGTCGGAGCGGGCCTGTGCGCGCCAGCTCAGGATCATCGCGAGGCCCGCCCAGGCGTCCGCGAACTCGGGGTCGATCTCCACCGCCCGCTCGAAGCTGGCGATCGCGATGGAGTCCGTCCGGGCCGTCCCGCGCGCGTACCAGGCCTCGCGGCCCGCGTGGTAGGCGGCGAGCGCCTCGAGGTCCCGCGTGCCGACGACGTCGAGGGTCGCGTCCTCGGCCGGGCTCAGCTCCGCCTCGAGCGCATCGGCCACGCTGCGCGCGATCCGGCTCTGGATCTCGAACACGTTCTCCGCCGTGAGCTCGGCGTCGTAGGTCTCGGCCCACAGGTGCTCGTCCGTCGCGGGATCGATCAGCTGGACGTTGATCCGCACCTGGCTCCCGGCCCGCTGGACGCCGCCCTCGAGTACGCTCGAGACGCCGAGCTCGCCCGCGATCTGCGGAATCGACTTCTCCGTGTCCCGGTACTCCTTGACCGAAGTCCGGGAGGTGACGCGCAGCGCTCCGATCTTCGAGAGCTGGGTGAGCAGGTCGTCGTGCACGCCGACCACGAACGGCTCCGTCCCGGAGTCGCCGGAGAGGTTGTCGAAAGGCAGCACGGCGAGCGTGCGCCGGCTGTCCTCGGCGTCCTCGGCCGCGACGAACCGGGCCGCCTGCGCCTGGCCGCGATCGCCCCCCGCCGATCCTTCGGCGGCGTCGGCGCCGCCGGGCGCCGTGCTGCGGCCGACCCACCAGGCACCGCCTGCCAGCGCCACCACGCCGGCGAGGGCGAGCAGCCCCGACGGCCAGCGCTTCGCCGCCGGCTGCGCGGCGATCGCCTCGAGCTCCCCGCTTGCCGCCGGGTCCGTGCGCTGCACGCCCTGCGGAGTTCGGTCGTACGCCCACGCCAGGACCAGCGCGATCGGGAAACCGAGCAGGACGAGGAAGGTGGCTGTCTGGAGCACGACCTCCGGCAGCGCCAGCCCGGCGGCGAGGAGATCCGCCGCCTGGAGCACGATGAACCCCGTCGCGCCGTAAACGGCGGCGACGCGGAACACGTTCCGCCGCTTCAGCTCGGCGAACAGGCGCTGGTAGCCCAGGGGTTCTGACATGGCCCGAAGATCGACCCGGGGTGCGGAATCCGGCAAGGAGCCGCCCCGATCCCTTTCCGGTCCCGACTGCCGCTCCCGGGCTTCCCTGCGTATACTGGGCGGCTCCCGACACGGGTCGATAGCCAAGGAACCGAGGCAGACGAGGCAGGACATGACACGAAGCATTCCCCGCGCGACGATCGCGCTGCTCGCGCTCGCGGTCGCATCCGGCCCGGGCGCCGCCCGCGCGCAGCAGCCGGCCGCGATGCGACAGGCCGCGCTCAC
>JAWOIN010000080.1:0-19588 GCA_046484665.1 Gemmatimonadota bacterium | reverse complement strand
GTAGCTCCGGACCACCCCGTCCGTGATCCGCGGGGAGAACGTCCCGTCGGGCGGCACGTCCCGCCCGTAGACGGCGAAGCGAGCCCGCCCGAGGTCCGACTCCAGCCGGGACTCCTCCGGGCCGAGGCGGTTGACGATCTCCAGATACGCGCGATACGCGGGGCGCATCGCGCGCGCCATCGCCAGCGCGGGATCGGCCGCGTCCAGGGTGCCGGCGTCGAGCGCCGCGCTGGCCCGCTCGGCGGTCGCCAGCGCCGAGCCCTCCAGAAGGTCGTGCGCGACCTCCGCCGCGGGACGTCCGCCGAGCACCGTCCGGACGATCTCGTGGTCCGGGCCGAGAAATCGCCGGAAGTCCTCCAGCCGGGCCGCGAGGAGCATCCGCCCCAGCTCCGGGGGCTGGTCGCCCACCCGATCGAGCTCCATCCGCATCAGGTCGAGCGAATCCTGCGGGAGCCCGGCTTCCCGACCCTCCAGCCAGGCGAGCGCGAGGCGGGCCCGGCGCTGCAGGGCGGACGAGAAGCCCTGGTTGTTCATCTGCAGGAACGCGCCGTGCTCGCGCCCCACCGTACTCAGCTCGTCCTGGATCGCCGCCAGCCGCTCGAACACCGCGCCGTACTTCGCCGCCAGCTCGGGGTCCGCCGCGATCGCCTCCCTCAGCCGGCGCTCGGCGTCGGCCTTGCGCGCCAGGATCACGGGATCGTTGAGCGCCGCGAGCCGACCGCTCGAGGCCTTGAGCGAGTTCGACAGCCCGAACATCGAGTTCCTGAGCCCCTCCCGCTGCTCCGGCGGAGCCGCTTCCCGAAGCTCGCCGAGGATTTCGTGACGGGTCTCGAGCCAGCCCACGAGCGCCGGCACCGCCACGTCGCGCTGGTACTCGAGCTGCGCGACGCTCCTCAGCCGGTTGGTGGAGCCCGGATTCCCGATCACGAACACGACGTCCCCCTCCTCGACGCCGTCGAGGCTCCAGCCGAGCCAGTGGGTCGGCCGGTGCGGCTCGCCGTCCTTGCCGTAGACGCGGAGGAAGGCGAAGTCCAGCGCGTAGCGGGGGTACGTGAAGTTGTCCGGGTCTCCGCCGAAGAAGCCCATCTGGAGCTCTGCGGCGACCACGAGCCGGACGTCGGTGAAGCGCCGGAAGACGTAGGCCGAGTAACGCCCCCCGTTGTAGAGCGGGATCATCTGCACCCACACGGAGTCGCCCTCGGCGGCGGCCGCGTGCCGTTCGCGCATCGCGCCCTCGATCCGCCGGAACTCCTCGCCCAGCAGACGCTCGCGCTCCTCCTCGTCCGTCGCCCGGTCCGTCGCGGAGAACACCCGGTCGCTCACGTCCTCGACCGCGATCAGCTGGTCGGCGTAGTACCCGGGGATCGGTCGCTCGTCGGCCCGCGCGTGCGCGACGAAACCGCTGTCGAGCAGCGATTCGCCCTGCCCGGAGACGCGGCTGACGACGCCGCGCACGCAGTGGTGGTTCGTCGCCACCAGCCCCTCGGCCGAGACGAACGACGCCGAGCACCCGGGGATCCGGAGCACCGACAGCCGGGCCCGCTCGAACCAGTCCGCGCTGGCGTCGAACCCGTAGGTCTCCGAGAAGTACTCGGCGGGCGCGTACTCGAACGTCCACATCTTCCCGTAGTCGAACCGGCCGGCCCGGACCGTGTCGAGATCGACGCCGCCGATCTGCGCCGACCCCGGCGCCGGCAGCGCGAGCGCGAACAGGGCCAGCAGGGTTCCGGACCGGAAGGCGCTGCGTGCCTTCGCCGGTCTCCGCTCGATGGCCTCCAGCATGATCGCCTCCGTGGCGGGAGCTTTCGTTGTCACGACGGTGCCGCAGGTCCCGCGAGGGCACGCGCGGCACCTCAAGATGCGGAAGCCGACCGGCGCCGCAAAGAGCGGCCGGTCCACCGCCCCGACGTGTCCCACGTCTCCGGGGTTTCGCGCATCCCCCCGTGAGAGACGATCCGGACGGATCGCGGGGCGTCGTCGCGGCCCGGATCGCGGCGGAAGGAGGTGAGCGATGTACAGGTGGTACTGGTTCAGAAAGCTGCAGCTCGGGGACGCCGAGGTCGAGGCGCCGCGCGGGAGGCCCGACGCAGGCCCCGCGCGCGCGTCGCGGGAGGACGGCGCGCCGGACGCCGGGGACGACGGGCGACGCGGCGTCGAGATGGAGGACGCGGCGTAGAACGGGGGCTTCCGGCCTCGACGCGTCCATCCGGACCGCCGGCTCTTCCCATCCGTGGCGAGGTTGCCGATGATGGCGGACGGGGCGCGACCGGCCTCGCGGTTTTGAAGTCGGGGCCGTGCCCCCCGAGGGGGGAGATCGGACATGGACGGACGGGCGCCGGGCGGATCGGGCGAGGTCACCGTGCTGCTGAGGGCGGCCCGGGACGGCGACCGCGCCGCACTGGACCGTCTGCTCCCCCTTCTCTACGAAGACCTGCGCGCCGTCGCGGAGCGCGAGATGCGGCGCGAGGCGTCGGGGCACACGCTCCAGCCCACCGCGCTCGTTCACGAGGCCTATCTCCGCCTCACCGGCGCCGCGGAGAGCGCGGCGGACCGGGCCCACTTCCTCGCGATCGCGGCCCGCGCGATGCGCCAGGTGCTGGTCGACCACGCCCGCCGACGGAGCGCCGCGAAGCGGGGCGGCGGCATGGCGCCGACCACCCTCACGGACGGGATCGGGGGAGGCCCCCTCGACGCGGAGGAGATCCTGGCCCTCGACCGGGCGCTGGAGACCCTCGAGCCGCGCCAGCGCCGGGTGGTCGAGTGCAGGTTCTTCGCCGGGATGGAGGAGACCGAGATCGCGGCCGCCCTCGACCTCTCCGAGCGCACGGTCCGGCGGGACTGGGCGAAGGCGCGGGCGTGGCTCTACCGGGAGCTGTATCCCGGGAGCGCGGGGGCCGGCTGACGCCGTGATCCCGGACCGCCAGCGGGTCGAGGCCCTGTTCGACGAGGCCCTCGACCTACCGGAAGCGGAGCGGGACGCCTGGCTCGCCGCGGCGTGCGGACCCGACGGGGCTTTGCTCGCGGCGGTGCGCGACCTGCTCGCGGCGCACGACCTCCCGGACGGGCTGTTCGAGCGGGCGGCCGACGCACGTGCCGCGCTCGCGGCGCTCGGCGGCGCTGGCGACCCTGACGACGTCGCGCCCGAGGAGCCCGAGCACGAGCGGATCGGGCCCTACCGGCTCCTGCACGAGCTGGGCCGGGGCGGGATGGGCATCGTCTACCTCGCGGAGCGCGCCGACGGCCAGTTCTGGCAGCGGGTCGCCGTGAAGCTCGTACAGCGAGGCCTCCGCGACCCGGAGCTCCGCTCCCGGTTCGAGGCGGAGCGCCAGATCCTCGCCGCGCTCGAGCACCCGAACATCGCTCGTCTCATCGACGGCGGCATCACGCCGGACGGTCGCCCGTACCTCGTGATGGAGTGCGTCGACGGCCTCCCGATCGACGCCTGGTGCCGCCGGCACGCCCTGGGGCTCGAGGACCGGATCCGCCTGTTCTGCACCGCCGCCAGGGCCGTGCAGCACGCGCACCGGTATCTCGTGGTTCACCGGGACCTCAAGCCGTCGAACATCCTCGTCACCGAGCGCGGCCAGGTGAAGCTCGTGGACTTCGGGATCGCGAAGATCCTCGACCCCGGCCGACTTCGGCTGGACGTCCCGGACACGCGGACCGGCATGCGCTTCCTGACCCCGGAGTACGCCAGCCCGGAGCAGGTGACGGGCCGCCCGGTCACGACGGCGAGCGACGTGTACGCTCTCGGCGTCGTCCTCTACGAGCTGCTGACGGGCGTCCGGCCCCTGCGGCTCGCGGGGTTGTCGGCGGCGGAAGCCGAGCGGGTCGTCCAGGGCGTCGATCCCGCTCCGCCCAGCGCCGCGGCCGGAGCCGGGCTCCCGGAGGCGGCCGGCCGCGCCCGCCGCCTGCACGGGGACCTCGACCGCATCGTCCTCATGTCGCTGCGCAAGGAGCCGGAGCGTCGCTACTCGTCCGCGGAGGCGCTCGCGGAGGACCTGGAGCGTTGCCTGGACGGGAAGCCGGTGCGCGCGGCGAAGGACGGCCGCCGCTACCGCGCCCGCAAGTTCATCCGCCGCCACGCGCTCCTCGTCGCCGCGGGGCTCGCCGTCGTCGTCTCCCTCGCGAGCGGCCTCGCCGCCGCGCTGTGGCAGGCGGAGCGTGCGGGCCGGGACCGGGACCGGGCGGAAGCGGCGCTCGCGGAGACGCGCGACGTCAACGACTTCCTGGTGGAGCTGTTCGGGACGGAGGAGTCGGATACCCGTCCGATCGATTCGACGGCGGCGCGGGCGCTCCTCGAGCGGGGGCTCGCGCGCGTCGGCGAACTCTCGTCCCGTCCGGCGGTCGAGGCACGGCTGCTCGAGGCGATGGGCCTCATGTACCGGGAGCTCGGCGACCGCGACCGAGCCGATTCCCTGCTGCGCCGGTCGCTCTCGCTCCGGCGCGCCTCGTTCGGCGACAGGCACGAGGAGACGGCATCCGCCTCGCAGGCGCTGGGTCTCGTCGCGCGCGGGCGCGGCCGTTTCGAGGAGTCCGTGGAGCACTTCCAGGCGGCCTGGGAGATCCTCCGTGACGCGCTCGGCCCCGAGCATCCCCGGACGACTGCAGCGCTGTACCAGCTCGGCGGGGCGCTCGTGTACGTGGGCCGGCGCGAGGACGCGGAGCGGGCGCACCGGGAGGTGCTCGCGATCCGCCGCCGCAGTCTCCCGCCGGACGACCCGGGGATCGCGGAGGCCCTCGAGGTGGTGGCGGCCGCCGCACGCCGGGCGAGCAGCTTCGACGAGGCGATCGAGCTCCTCGAGGAGGCGCTGGAGATCCGCCGCCGAGCGCTCGGGCCGGACGACCCGGAGATCGCGCGGACCCTGGTCCTGATCGGAGACATCTACTTCATCCACATGGCCCGCTTCGCGGAGGCCGAGCCGTACTTCCGCGAGGCGATCGAGGTGCACCGCCGGCGCGGCGCTCCGCCGGGCTGGAGCCTGACCCACGCGCTCGGGAGCTACGCCTACTTCCTCTCGCACACGGGGGACACCGCCGGTCCCGACACGCTCTATCCGCAGATCATCTCCATGCTCTCCTCCACCTTCGGCCCCGAGGACCGGAGGACGATCGCCGAGACGGAGTTCCACGCCGGACACCTGTTCCGCACCGGCCGGGCGCGCGAGGCGCGGGACGTCCTGCTGCGGACCGTCGGGATCCGGAGCCGGCGGGTCCCGCCCGACCACCCGTCGATGGGCGGGCCGTATCTCGCTCTCGCGGAGGTCCATCTCGCCCTCGGCGACATGGACGCCACGGAGAGGTACGCGCGGCTGTCGCGGAACGCCTGGCTCTCGGGCCGGGAGGGCGTTCCGACGGTCGGCTCCGCGAAGGCGGATGCGTTCCTCGCGAGGGCGCGCATCGCGCGCGGCGAGACCGGCGAGGCGAGGCGCCTGCTCGAATCGGCCGAGGGGACGGTGATGGACGTGCACGGACGGCCGCACGAGGACCTGGTCCCGATCTACGAGGCCTTCGCGGACCTCCACCTCGCACTCGGAGACGGGGACGAGGCGGCGCGCTACCGGGAGATGGCGGAAGAGCTGAGACCGTAGCGCGTACCCGGCGGCCACCCCTCCGTCCCCGCCGCGCCCGACTCCCGGGCGCGTCCCGTACCCCCTGTCCGGTCTTCTCCGCGTTTCGCGCAGCCCCGTGTGAAGGCCGCTCTCGAGGGCGGACACGGAATCGAACGAGACGGGAGGACCCGATGGCACAGTGGAAGCCGGACCCGACCTTCTACCCCTCGCCGCGGCTCGCGTCCGAGGCGCCGGAGGAAAAGCTGGCCTACGTGGCGCTGCTAAACGTGAACGGAGGCAACGACGCGATGGGCGTCGTGGACGTGGATCCCGACTCCTCCGACTACGGTACGCTGGTCGGCCGCACGGAGATGCCCGAGGCGGGCGACGAGTTGCATCACTTCGGCTGGAACGCCTGCAGCTCGCACCTGTGCCCCTACGCGCCGCACGCGCACGTCGAGCGCCGCTACCTGATCGTTCCCGGGATCCACTCCTCGCGGATTCACGTGCTCGACACGCGTCCCGACCCGAGGAACCCGCGGATCGTCAAGGTGATCGGGCGCGAAGAGCTGATCCGCAAGACGGGCTACACGGCGCCGCACACCGTCCACTGCGGCCCCGACGGGATCTACCTCAACGCGCTGGGCAACGCGGAGGGCGAGGGGCCGGGCGGCATCTTCGTGATGGACCACGAGTCGTTCGAGCTGAAGGGCGCCTGGGAAAAGGACCGGGGGGGACAGTACCTCGCCTACGACTTCGGCTGGCACCTCGGCCACGACACGATCGTGACGAGCGAGTGGGGCACACCGAACATGGTGGCGGAGGGCGTGAACCCGGAGCTGCTGCTCGGCGGCAAGTACGGGAACTCGCTCCACGTCTGGGACATGAAGAGCCGGAAGCTGAAGCAGACCCTCGAGCTCGGGCCCCAGTACCAGATGACGCTCGAGCTCCGTCCGGCCCGCGACCCGAGCCGTGCCTACGGCTTCGCCGGGGTCGTGCTGTCGCTCGAGGACCTCTCGGCCTCCGTCTGGCTGTGGTACCTCGAGGGCGAGAACGGGGACGGCGAGTGGAAGGCGAAGAAGGTGATCGAGATCCCGGCGGAGCCGGCCGATCCCGAGCTGCTGCCCCCGCTGCTCAAGGGCTTCGGCGCGGTGCCGCCGCTCGTCACTGACCTCAACCTCTCGCTGGACGACCGGTACCTCTACGTCTCGTGCTGGGGCACGGGCGAGCTGCTCCAGTACGACGTGTCCGATCCGTTCGCGCCGAAGAAGATCGGCTCCGTCCGGATCGGCGGAATCGTGCGCCGGGACGGGCACCCGGCACGGCCCGGCAAGGCGCTGAACGGAGGGCCCCAGATGGTGGAGGTCAGCCGCGACGGGCGCCGGGTC
Organism: Gemmatimonadota bacterium; assembly: GCA_046484665.1. Taxonomy (GTDB): domain Bacteria; phylum Gemmatimonadota; class Gemmatimonadetes; order Palauibacterales; family Palauibacteraceae; genus Carthagonibacter. The sequence goes on along the minus strand of JAWOIN010000080.1, from coordinate 12,648 downwards.
TACCTCACGAACTCGCTCTACTCCCCGTGGGACGCGCAGTTCTACCCGGACGGGATCGAGGGCTGGATGGCGAAGTGCGAGCTCGGGCCCGACGGCCGGATGGCCCTGGACCCGGAGTTCCTGGTGGAGTTCGAGGCGGGCGTCCGCCCGCACCAGGTGCGGCTGCAGGGCGGCGACGCGTCCTCCGACAGCTTCTGCTTCTCGTGAGCGGCGCGGAAACCTGGCCCTGGCTGGCGCTCCTGCTGCTCGGAGCGTGGCACGGGGTCAACCCCGGGATGGGGTGGCTGTTCGCCGTGGCCCGCGGTCTCCAGGAGCGGAGGGGGCGCGCCGTGTGGCGCGCCCTCCCGCCCCTGGCCGCCGGGCACGCGCTGGCGGTGGGAGCGGCGATCGCTGTCGGGGCGCTCCTCGGTCTCGCGATCCCGGTGTCTGCGATGAAGTGGATCGTGGCGGTGGTGCTGCTCGCCTTCGGCGTCTACCGCCTGTTCCGGCACGGACACCCCGGGTACGGCGGGATGCGGGTGGGCCCGGGCCAGCTCGCAGTCTGGTCGTTCCTGATGGCGACGGCCCACGGCGCAGGCCTCATGGTGCTCCCGTTCGTGCTCGGCGCCTCGGTCCGGGCCGGCGGACACGGGCCTCACGCGAGCCACGCGGGTCACCTCGCCGGGGCAGGGTCCGGCGGGACAGCCCCGTCCGGCGGCGCCGATGCGCTGCTCGCGGGGCTGTCGCCGGAGCAGGTCGCAGGCATCATGGCGGCGGTCGTGCACACGGCGGGCTACCTGCTGGTGACGGGGCTCGTGGCGTGGCTGGTCTACCGGAAGCTGGGGCTGCGGAGGCTGCGGCAGCTGTGGTGGAATCTCGACCTGGTGTGGGCGGTCGCCCTGATCGCGACGGCGCTCGTCACGCCGTGGCTGTGACCGCCCCGGGAGGCCGGCGACCCGGGAGCGGGTAGCGGATCCGGAGCCGACGCCCTCTTTCGCCGGAGCGGCCGCGCGGCCATAGTCTGCCGCCATGTCAGAACCGGGACCCGACGTCGTCCGAGTGGAGCTGCTCCCCGATCACCCCGCCTTCGGCCGGGCGGCCTCGGCCGAGGATGCCGGTCTCGCGACCGCGCACTCCGGCGACGCGGGGATCGACCTCGTGGCCTGCGAGGAGGCGACGCTGCCGCCCGGCGGCCGCGCCTCGGTTTCCGCGGGGATCCGGATCGCCCTGCCGCCCGGCGTCGAGGCGCAGGTCCGCCCACGCTCGGGCCAGGCGCTGCGCCGGGGGCTCACCTGCCTGAACGCGCCCGGCACGATCGACCCGGGCTACCGCGGGCCGGTCCGGGTGATCCTCCACAACGCGGCCCCCGCGCTGACGCCGGAGGAGCTGGACGGGCCCGCCGACGGGCTCGCCGCGCGGATCGCGGCGGGCCTCGCGCAGCGCGCGATCCGGATCGAACGGGGGGAGCGGATCGCCCAGCTCGTGTTCGCCCGCTTCGAGCGGCCCCGCATCGAGATCGTCGACCATCTGCCGGAGGACACGGCGCGCGGCGCCGGCGGCTTCGGCTCGACCGGGACCACCTGAGCCCCGCACCCGGGAGCGCGCATGCAGACGCAGCCCCTGTTCCACGACCTGTTCGGCGTGATGGCCGTGATCTGCATGATCCCGGTCTTCTTCCTGTGGCTGGAGCGGACGACGAAGTGGAGGGTGTTCGACTTCCTCCCCGCGATCATCTGGATCTTCCTGACGCCGATCTTCCTCTCCAACCTGAACGTGATCCCCCGCGAGAGCCCGATCTACGACACGTTCCGCTCGTTCGCGGTGCCGCTGTTCATCGTGCTCATGCTGCTCGACATCAACATCCGGCAGTCGCTGCGGGTGGCATGGAAGGGCGCGATCGTGATGGTGATCGGCGCGGTCGGGATCGTGGTCGGTGCGGTGGCGGCGTACGCCGCCTTCCGCAGCGGACTTCCCGCCGACGCCTGGTCCGGGTTCGGGGCGCTGGCGGGAAGCTGGATCGGCGGGACGGGAAACCTCGCCGCCGTCGCCGAGAGCCTCGACACGCCGAGCGAGCTGGTCGGGATCGTGGTGATCGTCGACAACCTCGTCTACCTCGTCTACTTCCCGCTCATCCTCACGTGCAAGCGGTGGGCGAAGCCGTTCAACCGCTTCACCGGCGTGTCCGAGGAGGAGATCGCCGAGCTCAGCGCGTCCACGGCCACGGTCGCGAAGAAGACGCACGAGGTCCACTTCCGCGACGTGCTGACGCTCGTCGGCTGGGGCTTCACCGCCATCGTCTTCGCGCGCCTGCTGGCGGGCCGTGTGCCCGAGGTGCCGCCCGTCCTCACCACGAGCACGTGGACGATCCTGCTGGTCACCACGATCGGCGTCCTGCTGTCCGCCACGAAGCTGAGGGACGTGCCCGGCACCGAGCCGCTCTCGATGAGCTTCGTCTACCTCTACATGACGATGATCGGCGCGTCAGCGGACCTCAGGGTGCTCGGCGACGCGCACTGGTTCCTCGCGGCGGGATTCGTCGCGATCGCCGTGCACCTCGCGTTCATCGTGATCGGCGCGAAGCTCCTGCGGCTGGACGTCAGCATGGCCGCCGTGTCCAGCGTCTCGGCCGTAGGCGGTGCGGCGTCCGCGCCGGTAGCGGCCGGATACCACCGCGAGGAGCTCGTGCCCGTCTCGATCATGCTGGCGCTGATCGGCTACGCGCTCGGGAACTACCTCGGGGTGGCGACCGCGTACCTCTGCAACCTGATCGGCTGACGGGGCGGCGTCCCCTTCAGCCCCGCGCGGCGCGCGAGGCGACCTCGAGCGCCCGCTCCGCGACGGGGTCCGCGCCGCGCCTGCGGTCCTCCGCGGTCGGGCGGACCTGCTCGTCGGGCACGATCCCGACCCCCTCGAACGGGGCCCCGTCCGGCATGTAGACCCGCCGGGCGCTGACCCGGAAGCTCATCCCGTTCTCGAACGACCACATGTACGGCTGGCCCGTCGAGCCGGAGGTCGGCTCGCCGACCAGGGTCCCCCGCCCGCTGGACGCGAACGGGAGCGCGAAGTCCTCGCACGCCGAAGCGCAGCCGCCGTCCACGAGGATCACGACGGGACCGTCGAAGACGGGCGTGCCGGGGCGCTCCACGACGCCGGGAAATGCCAGGCGCGGGCGCTCGAACCCGGCGAACGCGTCGATGTAGCCCCGCGTGTAGTCGTCCAGGGCGTCCGGCGTCACCATCTGCTTGATCCTGTGGTACGCGGAGTAGAGCCCGACGTCGAACGACGTCGACTGGGCGAAGCCGCGGTACGGACGGCCCATCAGCGCGCCGATCAGGCGGGTCGGCGTCGTGCCTCCCCCGTTCCGGCGGACGTCGACGACGAGCGCCGCCGCCCCGGCGTTCGCGGCGAGAAAGGCGATCGCGGAGTCCTCCATCTCAGGGGTCTCGAAGTGCGGGATCCGGAGCCAGGCGATTCCGTCGTCGAGCATGCGGGCCTCGAACCGGGACGGCTCGACCGGCAGCAGCTCCTGCCCGCCGCGCCGGACCTCGAACTCTCGGCCGTCGGCGAGGCCGAGTGTGAACCGCTCGGGCCACAGTGCCGCGCCCATGAACCACAGCTTCCGGACCGCCTCCCGCGGACTCGACGCGGAGATGCAGGGGAGCAGCCGGTCGACCTGCACGTCGACGGGCTCGCCGTCGACGGTCACGACCCTGTCGCCGGGCTCGAGCCCCGCGAGCCGGCTCTCGCGGACCACCCAACCGCCCTCGGCTTCCTCTAGCGCGAAGCCGAGCGGCGCTCCGTACCGCTCGCGGAGCCACGGGTCGGAGAAGCCCGTGTGCCCGTTCCGCAGCCGTGCGAGGAACTCGATGCTCGCCAGCGAGAAGCTGCGGCGGTCGGCCGTGGAGGCCGCCTTCGCCGCGTAGTCTCGGAACGCCGCGTCGAGATCGAGGTCGGGGACTCCCTCCCAGTGGGCGAAGTGCGTCTCCACGGCCGCGAGCATCTTCGCCGCGATCCACATTCGTTCCGACGCGGGAACCGTGTCGGCCGCGCCCGTCTGCGCCGCCGCGCCGCCTGCGCCCGTCGAGAGCAGCACCACCGCTCCCGCGGCCTTCCCGAGCCATCCGATCCTCATCTCTCCGCCCCTCCGTCTTTCGGTCCACGCCGGCGTCCGGCTTCTCCTCCCGTACGCGCCGGCGTCCAGTGAGTTTCGCGGACCCGGCATGCTGTTCCAACCCCCGCCTCCCGGTTCGAGGGGGTGGGGGCGCGCGAGGGGGTCAGGCGCGCTCGAGGGTCTCCCGCAGCCGGCGGGCGTGCACCTTCGGCACCTCGTGGCGCACCTCGCCGGCCCGGATGAAGCCGCGGCCGAGCGGGATCCCGTCCAGGCAGAGCGCGACGTAGCCGTCCTCGGGGCCGGCGGCCGTGACCGGCTCCCGACGCAGCAGGCGGAGCCAGGACGCGGAGTCGAGGTCGACCCGCCGGCCCCGGATCGCCCCGTCCAGCCAGCGGACGAGGTCGTTCGTGGGCCGCGGGCCGCCGCGGGCGTCGAAGCTCGCGGCGCGCAGGCCGACCGAGATCGTCCGCCAGCCGCCCCGGTCGAGCCAGGTCTCGACCGGCCACTCGCCGCATCCGTGCGCCCACACGTGGTCGCCCCGCGACAGCCAGCGGACGCCGGCGAAGGCCCCGGGATCGACGCCCCAGTACCCGGTCAGCGCCTCCCGCAGCGACTCGAACCGGGCGCGCGCGGTCTCGCCCGCCGCCTCCCCGCCCCCGCCCGGCTCGGCCCCGGGGAACGCGTCCGGGACCGGCCTCCAGCCGGCGTCCCGGCCGCCCGCCGGCCCGGCCCCGCCCGCGTCCCGGCCGCCCGCCGGCCCGGCCCCGCCCGCGTCCGTCCTGCGGAGCCGCGCGAGGAACAGCCCGCCCGAGTCCATGTGGTGCGGGTAGATGCGCGCCGCGAGGGCGAGACGGGGGTCGAAGCGCCGCTCCCCGAACCGCTCGAGTCCCGGGGCGTGCGGCACATCCAGACCGTGCGGCTCCAGGTCGACCGGCATGTCGCGGAGCACGGCGTCCACGACGGCCTCGTTCTCCTCGGGCGCGAACGTGCAGGTCGAGTACAGGATCGCGCCGCCGGGCGCGGTGAGCTCGACGGCCCGCCGCAGGAGCGCCTCCTGGAGCCGGGTGACGTACTCGAGGAAGGATGCGGGTCGGCGGCGGAGCTCCCCGCCCTTGTCGCGAAGCGTGCCCTCGGCCGAGCACGGCGCGTCGACGAGCACGCGGTCGAACAGCGCCCCGCCGGGCAGGAAGCGTCCGTCCCCCGCGACCGTGAGCACGTTCACGTGGGCCGTCCGGTAGACGTTGCCCGCGAGCGCCCGGATCCGCCCCTCGTTCGGCTCGACGGCCACCAGGCAGCCCCGGTCCTCCATGAGGTCGGCCATGTGCGTCGTCTTGCCCCCGGGGGCGGCGCAGAGGTCGAGCACGCGCTCCCCGGGCCGGGGCCCGAGCGCGGGGGCCGCGACGCCGGTCGCGGTCCGCTGCACGTAGAACAGCCCGAGCCAGTGCTCCAGGGTGAACGCGACCGGATGCGGCCCGTGCTCGACCCGGAAGAACTCCGGCATCTCCGGGACCGTGCGGAGCCGGAACCCCTGCGCGGTCAGCCGGTCGAGAAGCTCCGCGGGCCCGATCCGCCCCGTCCGGGCCCGGATCGTGGTGGGCTCGGGCCGCGCGACCGTGGCGAGGAAGCGGTCCCAGTCCGGGACGATCTCCCGGTAGCGCTGGATCGGCATGGGGGCGACAAGCGAGCGGAGCGCCCGCGGGCGCGCAAGCCGTTACGTTCGACCTGGCGGCAGGCGGCGGCCGTCGCCGTCCCCGGCGCGTCCCCCTTTTCCCAGGAGCCGCACGTGTGCGACGACAGGCCGGACCCGGGAGAGCCCGATCCGCCCACTCCGCGGACTCCCGCCGAGGCGTGGCCTCTCCTCGAGGACGCCGTGACGCCGATCCTCGCCCGCAACGAGGAGGCCCGCGCGGCGTTCGAGGCGATGCGCGAGCGCGGCATGTCCGAGAAGTCGGCCCGCGAGGAGATCGCGAGGGTCCTGCTCGCCGTGATGTTCCACGTCGGAGCGGGATCCGAGATGCTGCGCGCGGCGGGAGGCGGCGCCGGTCTCCGCTCGGAGGCGTTCGGCCGTCTCGCCGGCGGGGAGAGCGCCCGAGAGATCTTCGAAGGCCCGGCGGCGTGAGCCGGCTCGCGGCCGCGGGGTCGCGTCAACCCGCCGGGGCGGCGGCGCGCACCGGCTCCGCCGCCCGGACCAGGATGGCCGCGCCCACGTAGGCCGCCACGGCGGCGGCGAGCGACGTGAGGTACGGATAGGGGAGCCCGAGCACGTGCGCCCCGAGAACCCACGCCGCGACGCCGGCGGTCAGGGAGGCGGCCGCGGCCGCGGGCCCGCCGACCCGGGTGAACATTCCGAACAGGACGACCGTCACGATCCCGGCGCTGCCGAACGCCGAGGACTCCTCGACGAGGTGGTACACCCGGTCGGCCCGTATCGCGAGCAGGTAGGCGACGACCCCGAACACCGCGACGGCGGCGCGGGCGATCCGCACCTTGCCCCGTTCCGTGATCCCCGGCAGAAGCGGCACCATCAGGTTGTGCGAGACGAGCGACCCGGCCACGAGCAGGGCGCTGTCCACGGTGGAGAGGATGGCGGACACGAGGGCACCCGCGAACACTACGAACAGCGCGCCGGGCAGGTAGTCCCGGGCGATCGTCGGCAACACCTGCTCCGGCTCGGCCAGCCCGGGCACGAGGCCGAGCCCCAGGAGCCCGATCGTCACCGGGATCAGGCCGATCACCAGGTACATCGCGCCGCCGGCCAGCGTGGCGTTCCGCGCGACCTGAGGGCTGCGGGCCGCGATGACCCGCGCGACGAGCTCGGCGGCGACCAGCGAGCCGACCACGGGAATCGCCCAGTCCTCGACCAGGCCGAGCGGCGACCGGGTCGCCGTGTCGAACAGCTGGAGCTTCTCCGGCCCGACGGCCGCCAGGCCCGCGGTGCCCACGTCCCGCAGGATCACCACCAACAGCACGGCGAGCCCCACGATGAGCGCGATCCCCTGCACGAGATCCGTCCACGCGTCCGCCAGCAGGCCTCCGAAGATCGTGTACGCCACCACCACGGCGGCCCCCACCGTCACGGTCAGGGTCGGGTCGAACCCCGAGGCCGCCGACAGGACCTGCCCGAACGCCCGCACCTGCGCCGCCGCCCAGAACACGGAGGTGGGAACCATGAGGAGAACGGCGAGCCGCTCCACGTTCCGGGAGTACCGGATCCGGAACAGGTCGCCGAGCGTGGTGATCTTCATCCGCCACAGGGGCACGGCGATGAACAGGCCGAGGAAGATGATGCAGAGGCCGTAGCCGAACGGCTCGGCGGACCCGCCCGAGAGGCCCCGCTCGTAGACGGACCCGGCGGCCGACACGCACGTCTCCGCCCCGAACCAGGTCGCGAAGATCGTGAACGTGGCCAGAACCGGACCGAGGGAACGGCCGGCGACCAGGTAGTCGTCCTCCGTCCGGATGCGCCGCGAGACGATGACGCCGATCGCGAACTGGAGGAGGATGTAGCCGGCGATGCCGGCGACGAGTGCGTTCAGCTCTGCCTCGCGGGCCCGCGGAAACCGGTGTCAGGCGGACGCTCGAATTCGGGCGACCGCCAATCTGCACCGGACGGGCCCCGGGGGGAAGGCGGCCCCCCGGGAGCGCGGACGGGCGGCTCCGTGGGGGGGAGACTGCCCGCCGCGCGGGACCCCCGGGAGGGTCAGGTTCCGATCGAGGCCTCGTCGCCGGGGGATTCCGCGGAGCGCGTGACCGTCGGTCGCCGCGACTCGGATGGAGCGTACTCCACCACGAAGGCGACGCGTCGGTTGCGGAGCCCGTCGGGTCCCGGGCCCATCGCGCCGGGATCGACCAGCCGGGTCTCGCCGTAGCCCACGGTCCGGAACATCCCGCCCGGCAGGTCGGCGTTCGAGGTCAGCCATGAGACGATCGCCTCGGCACGCCGCTCCGAGAGTCGCCGGTTGTAGGCCTGCGAGCCGGCGGGATCGGCGAAGCCCTCGACCGTGATCACCGCCCCCTCGTAGTGCGCGCCCACCACGTCGGCGAACCGCTCCAGCAGGGGCACGTCCTCCGGCCGCACCGATGCCCGGTCGAAGTCGAAGTGCACCGGGGCCGCGAATCTCACGCCGTACTCGAGACGGGCCACCTGCGCGTCGAACTCCTCCTCGAGCGCCGAGAGGCCCTTCTCGAGGCTGTCCAGCCGCGCGCGCACCTCGAGGAGCCCGCTCTCGGTCCGTCCGACCCTCCCGTCGAGATCCCCGATCTCGGACCGGATCGAGGCGATCTCCGCCTCGTACACGTCGCGGTTGACCTTCGCCGCGCAGCCCGCAGAGCCGAGCGCGGCCACGGCGGCGAGGACCGGAAGCGCGCTCCTGCCGGACACTCCGATGTTCATCGAGCCTCCTTCGCTGTCGTCAACGTCCCGGTCGCCGCCTCCGATCGAGGCGCCGCCGGGGCTGGTCGCTTCTCCCCACGCAAGCCACTTTCCGCGCCGCGCCGGATCCGGCGTGGCCGTAACCGCATGCCGCGCAACGACTCCCGGACGCGCGGTCGAGAGCGGACTTGTGCGACGGAAGGAAAGCGGGAAACTTTCCCGGGACCCTCTCCCACCCGGAGCGGAACTTTCTGGCCGCCGGGATCGGGAGCACGGGACCGCGGAGACCCGATCTCGAGGAGCTCATGAACGCCCGGGCAAAGCCGACATCGCGACTCTCGATCCTCGTCGTGGAGGACGATCCGGCGATGCGGGAGGTCCTCACCGCGCGGCTGGAGAGCTGGGGGCACGTCGTCCTCGCAGCCGGCGACGGGGAGGAGGCCCGCGCGCGCCTCGGAAGCGGAGTCGTCGACGTCGTGGTCTCCGACGTGATCCTCCCCGACTGCTCGGGCCTCGACGTGCTCCGTCTCTCCCGGGCCGGCGACAGGTCCCGTCCCGTCATCCTCGTCACGGCGCACGCCGACGTCGACCTCGCCGTGGAGGCGATGAAGGAGGGGGCGGCGGACTTCCTGACGAAGCCGATCGAGACGCAGAAGCTGAAGGCGCTGCTCGAGGCGGCCGGGGAGGAGATTCGCGAGCGGAGCCGGACCCGCGAGATCGACGAGCAGCTGTCGTCGACGGCGGGACTCGGACGTCTGGTGGGCCGCAGCCCGTCGATGCTCAAGGTGTTCGAGATGATCGAGCTGCTGGCTGCCAACGAGGCGGCCGCGATCCTCACGGGCGAGAGCGGGACCGGAAAGGAGCTCGTGGCGCGGTCCGTCCACGAGCTCGGCGGCCGGTGCGGCCGGCCGTTCGTGGCGGTGAACTGCGCCGCGATCCCGGAGGGTCTGATGGAGAGCGAGCTGTTCGGTCACGTGCGGGGCGCGTTCACCGGCGCCACCCGGGACCGGGCCGGCTGCTTCGAGCAGGCGGACGGGGGCACCCTGCTCCTGGACGAGATCGTCGAGATGCCGATCGAGCTGCAGCCGAAGCTCCTGCGGATCCTCGACGACGGCAGGGTGCGCCGCGTGGGCGGCTCGAACGAGACGCAGGTGGACGTCCGGGTCCTAGCGGCGACGAACCGCCCGCTCGAGGCGGCGCTGCGGGACGGAGCCCTGCGCGAGGACCTGTTCTACCGAATCGCCGTGTTCGAGGTGCGTCTGCCGCCGCTCCGCCGGCGCCTCGAGGACATCCCGCTGCTGACGCGTCACTTCACCCGCGCCTTCAACCAGAAGCACGGCACCTCGGTGGAAGGGCTGCGGGACACGGCCGAGGAGCTGCTGCTCTCGTACCCCTGGCCCGGAAACGTGCGGGAGCTCCGGAACGTGATCGAGCGTTCGGTGATCGTCGCGAGACGGGGACTGATCGAGCCTCCGCACCTTCCCCCGTACGTGCGGCGGGGGCCGGGCGCGGAGCCGGAGCCGGACGACCGGGTCGTGATCCCGATCGGGACCGCGGCGCGGGACGCGGAGAAGAAGCTGATCCTGAGCACGCTCGAGGCCGTGGGCCACAACAAGGCCGAGGCGGCGCGCCGGCTCGAGATCGACGTCAAGACGATCCGCAACAAGCTGAGGCGCTGGGAGGAGGAGTCCCCGGAGCCGTGAGCATCTCCGCGCGGCTCTGGTCCGGATTCGCGGCGCTGTTCCTCCTCCTCCTGGCGCTCGTCATCTCGCACGAGGTCGCGCTCAGGGAGCTCGCGTCCTCCCAGCGCCAGGTGGCGGAAGTCGCGGCGATGGCGGCCGTGACCGGGATCGAGCAGGTGGGATGGCTCGACCGGATGCGCGAGAGCGCCGCGAAGCACGCGGTGACCGGCGACACGGGCTACGCCCGCCTGTTCCGGTCGCACCGGGACCGGTTCGACGCCTCTCTACGGTCGCTCGACTCGCTCCCGCTTCCCCCGGAGATCCGGCGGGCCGTGGAGGAAGCCGGGACGATCCGGGCGTCGCTCCCGCCGCTCGACTCGCTCCCGCACGGAGGCGACGAGGAGATCGGGCGGCTGCGCGGCGCGAGCCTCGCGCTCGCCGAGGCGGCCCGATCGGTGATCCGGGCCAGCGCGCGCGAGGCGGCTTCCGCCGTGACCCGGCTCGAGCGGGTCTCGCTCGGCGTCTCCGCGGGCTCGCTGCTGCTCGGCTTCCTGGTGTTCGGACTCGCGATCCGTTCGATCACGGGCTCCCTGGGGCGGCTGGGCGACGCGGCGCACGCGCTCGCCGCGGGCGACTTCGATTACCGGATCGAAGGGCTGTCGCGAGACCGGGAGTTCCGGCGGCTCGAGCAGGACTTCAACGTGATGATCGGGCGCCTCGGCGAAATCGACCGCCTGAAGACCGACTTCCTGTCCAGCGTCTCCCACGACCTCAAGAGCCCCCTGGCGTCGATGCAGGAGATCCAGAACCTCCTGCTCGAGCGGACGCCGGGACCGCTCACCGAGCGACAGGAGCGTCTGCTCCGGCTCGGCGCCCGCAGCGGCGAGCGCCTCTCCGCGATGATCTCGCAGCTGCTCGACCTCGCCCGCATGGAGGCGGGGGCGGTCCGCATGGACGTCAGACCGGAGGACCTGGCCGCGATCGCCCGGGACGTGGCGCACCGCGCGAGGCCGGCGTCGTGGGAGGATGCGGGGATCGCGGTACGGACGGACTTCCCGGACCGCCTCCCGTTCGAGGGCGACGCGGGACGGATCGCGCAGGTGCTCGAGAACCTGCTCTCGAACGCGTTCCGCTACGCGCCGGACGAGTCGGAGATCCGCGTGCGGGGATGGGTTCCCGACGGTCGTCCGCCGGAGGTGCCGACCGGGACCTGGGAGGCCGTGGTGGACGGGCGCTCCGACCGTCGGCCGATCCTCGTCTCGGTCGAGGACCGCGGGCCCGGCGTGGCGGACGAGATGAAGTCCTCCGTGTTCGAGCGCTTCGTGCAGGCAGGGCCTTCCTCCCGCTCGACGGGCGGCGTGGGCCTCGGCCTCGCGATCTGCCGCGAGATCGTGACCGCGCACGGAGGGCGGATCTGGGTCGCGGACCGGGAGGGGGGCGGGAGCGCCTTCCGCTTCCTGCTGCCGGGAAGCTCCGTGGCGGACGAGTCCGCCCGGCACGGAGAAGGAGACGAGGGAGGAACGCGATGAGATCGTCACCGCAGGCTCTCGCCGCGCTGCTGGGAGTCCTGGCCGCCACCGCGCTCGTGACCGGCTGCGCCGCCACGCGCGGTTCCGGCGATCCTCCGTCCGCCTCGAGCCGGTTCGTCGCCGCCTACGAGGCCGGCCGGCTCGCGGAGGCGACGCGGGCCTTCGAGAGCGACGCGCGGCTCCGGTCGGATCCCGAAACCGCCGTCCGGGCCGCCCTCGCCTACGCGCACCCCGCTCACCCCGCCGGCGCCGCGGAGCGAGCGCGCTCTCTCCTCCGCGGCGCCGGCGCCCTGGACCCCGTCTCCCTCGTCTCGCGGGACGCGGCCGTCATCCTCGCGATGCTCGACGCCGAGCGGGACCTCCGGGCCCGGCTCGACGGGCTGAGGGCGGAGCTGGATGCGCTGAAGGCGATCGACCTCGAGCAGCGCGAGCCCCCGTCCGCTCCACCGGGCGCCGACTCCCCCTGACCCCGGGTGGTCGCGATCTTGCAAGCCGTCGCGCCGGGAGATCCGACCCGAGTCCGGCACCGGAGGAATCCGCGTATGCAGCCATGGCGTGAGCGGGCGCGATCCGACCGGCCGCTGACGGTGCTCGTGGTGGACGACGAGCCGGAGGCCCGGCTGCTGATCCGGCTCACGCTGGAGCTCGACGGGTGCCGGGTGGTCGAGGCCTCCGGCGGGCTCGAGGCGGTCCGCAAGGCGCGACGGATCGCGCCCGACGTGATCGTCTCGGATCTCCGGATGCCGGGGATCAGCGGCGTCGAGACCGCCCGCCTGCTGTCGGGGCTCCCGGGCACGCGGGGCATCCCGCGCATCGCCGTCACGGTCGAGCCGCCCGCCCGGCTCGACCCGGACGAGCTGCGCGCCCTGTTCTTCGACGTGGTGCGGAAGCCGTTCGCGCCGGACCGGCTGCGCGACGCGGTGCGGGAGGCGGCGGCGCGAGACACCGGGCGCATGAGGGCCTTCCCTTGTGGAG
>JAWOIN010000032.1:0-15954 GCA_046484665.1 Gemmatimonadota bacterium | reverse complement strand
GTGGAGGGCGTTCTGCACGCCGCGGGCTCGATCGGCGAGGCGACCATCTGCGGCATCGCGGCGACCGACGAGGCCGCCACGTCGGAGTAGCTGGCGGCCAAGGTCCGGGGACTCGAGACGCTCGTCGCCGTGCTCGCGGATCACGGTCCCGATCTCTGGGTCCTCCAGTCCTCCCTCGCGTCGGTCCTGGGCGGCATCGGCTTCGCCGCGTACTCCGCCGCGAATCACGTCCTGGATGCCATCGCCGTCGAACGGGCGCGGATTCCGGGACGTCGCTGGCTCAGCGTGAACTGGGACGCGTGGAATTTCGACGGATTCGACCGGGGCGCCGGGCGCGGAATGCCAGGAGGGCTCGGTCTCAGTCCGGCCGAGGGATCGGCCGTGTTCGAGCGACTGCTCCGCTCGCGGGCGGACGGTCAGGTCGCCGTCTCCACCGCCGACCTGCAGGCGCGTCGGCTTCACGCGGAGCGTCCCCGCCAGGAAGACGGGACGCCGGACGGCACGGAGACCGCGACGCCGGCGCGGACGCACGCCCGTCCGGAGCTCGCGGCCCGCTACGAGGAACCGCGCTCGGAGGTGGAGCGGGGGATCGTGGACGTCTGGGAGAGGATACTCGGCATCGCCCCGATCGGATTGCGGGACGACTTCTTCGAGCTCGGCGGGCACTCGCTGCTCGCCACGCAGCTCGTGTCGCGGATCCGCGACACCTTCCACGTGGAGCTCCCGCTCGCGGACATGTTCGCGGACCCGACGCCCGCCGGGCTCGCGGCGCTGATCGAGCGCGCGCACGCGGATGGGGAAGGGCCCGCGGAGGACGCGATCGTCCCCGTCGACCGGGGAGGCGATCTGCCGCTCTCCTTCGCCCAGCAGCGTATGTGGTTTCTCGACCAGCTCGATCCCGGGAGCCCTCTGTACAACAACTCCGCCGCCGTCCGGATCCGGGGCGATCTGAGCGCTTCCGTGCTCGAGGCCTGTCTGAACGCGATCGTCGGCCGGCACGAAGCGCTCAGGACGGCCTTCGAGGACCGCGACGGGACGCCGGTGCAGACGATCCTCCCGGAGCTGAGCCTGCAGGTGGACGTCGTCGATCTGGAGGGGCTGGACGAGGCGTCCAGGGACCTGGAGCTCCGAAGGCGGGCCCACGAGGATGCCACCCGGCCCTTCGTTCTTTCGAGCCCCCCCCTGCTGCGCGTGACGCTGTTGCGCCTGAGCCGCGAAGATCACGTGGCGCTCGTGACCATGCACCACATCGTCTCGGACGGCTGGTCGGTCCAGGTGCTGATGGCGGAGATCGCCTCCCTCTATCCCCCGTTCGCCGCCGTCGGGTCCGTCGAGCTCGACCCTCTTCCGGTGCAGTACGCCGACTACGCGGTGTGGCAGCGGAAGTGGATGGAGGGGCCGGCCAGGGAGCGGCAGCTCGCCGTGTGGCGGGACAGGCTCCGCGAGCTTCCTGAGCCTGTCCGCCTGCCCGTCGACCGGCCGAGGCCGTCCGTCCAGGGATTCCGGGGCGGGACCCGGCGGCTCCGGATCCCACGCGACCTGACGACCGGAGTGCGGGCGCTGGCCCGCCGGAGCGACGCGACGCCCTACATGGTGCTGGCCGCCGCGTTCGATGCGCTGCTGCACCGGTACACCCGGCAGGACGAGATCCTCGTCGGGACGCCCGTCGCGAATCGGAACCGTGCCGAGATCGAGAGTCTGATCGGCTTCTTCGTCAACACCGTCGTGCTCCGCGCCGACTGCTCGGGGGATCCGCCGTTCTCGGAGCTCCTCGCGCGCGTAAGGGAAGACGCGCTGGAGGCGTTCGCGAACCAGGACCTCCCCTTCGAGATGCTCGTGGAGGCGGTGCAGCCGGAACGGGATCTCAGTCGGACCCCGCTGTTCCAGGTCATGTTCGCGTTCCAGAAGGACGCCGCCTCCGGCCGGGCCCCGGAGGGGATGGCGATCGAGCCCGTGCTTGTCGACACGGGCACGGCGAAATTCGATCTCACCCTGTCCCTGGAGGAGGGGACGGACGAGGTCTCCGGCTGGCTCAACTACAACTCCGACCTGTTCGACGCGTCGACGGTCGAGCGAATCGCCTCCCATTTCCACGAGATCCTCGCGTCCGCGGTGGCCGATCCGGAGTGCCGGCTCGCGGAGCTGTCCGTCCTGACGCCCGAGGAGGAGCGCCGGCTGCTCGCATGGGGACGGCCCGGCGAACTGGAGCCGGATGCAGAGATTCGGGCGCCGATTCTGCGGATTCTCGAGATCGCGCGTTCGGACCCGAAGCGCATCGCCGTCGTGGCCGGGGCCGAGAGGTCCGAGTACGGCTCCCTGGCCGCGCACGCCGCGGCGATCGGGCGTCAGCTGGATGCCGCCGACGTCCGTCCGGGCGGGGTCGTCGCCGTCGGCCTCCGGCGATCCACGCGCGCCCTCGAGGCTATGCTCGGCGTCATGTGGTCGGGCAGGACCTACCTGCCGATAGACCCGGCGCTTCCCGTGGAACGGATCCGCTTCCTTCTCCGGGATGCCTGCGTGGAGGCCGTGCTCGCGGACCCGGAGGCGGCGGCTGACTGGGTCGAGCCGACCGGAATCGCCGTGCTCGATCCGGTCGCGTCCGGCCCCGGCGACGAGGTGCCGGACGCGAGTCGTCCGTTCGATCCGGACGGGGCGGCGTACATCATCTACACGTCGGGCTCCACCGGGCTGCCGAAGGGCATCCGGGTCGCGAACCGGGAGCTGGCGCTCCACGTGAGTGACGTCGTTCGGCACTTCCAGCTGTCGCCCCGGGACCGGGTGCTGCAGTTCGCGTCCCTCGGCTTCGACCAGTCCATCGAGCAGATCCTCCCGACGCTCGCGATCGGCGCGACTCTCGTGATGCGCGAGGAGGACGTGTGGACGGCAGAGCAGCTGCACCGGACGGTCGTGCAGGAGCGGCTCTCCGTGGTCAATCTGCCTCCCGCCTATCTGCACCTGTGGGCGGAGGAATGGGCGGAGGCGTCCGGGTGGGACGTGCCCGGGAGCCTCCGTCTCGTCATCGCCGGCGGCGAGGAGCTCCGGCCGGAGACCGTCCGCCTCTGGGCGCGCACGCCGGCGGCGGGAATCCGGCTTCTGAACGCGTACGGCCCCACCGAGGCGACGATCACGGCGACGACGCACGAAGTCCGGATCGAGGAAGACGCCACTCGTGGGCGCGTGCCCATCGGCCGGCCGTTCGGCGGACGTGCCGCGTACGTCGTCGACGGGCGGGGTGCCCTGGCCCCCATTGGCGTTCCCGGCGAGCTGGTCCTGGGCGGCGACAGGCTCGCGAGGGGATACGTCGGGCGCGACGACCTCACCGGAGCTGCGTTCATCCCGGACCCGTTCTCCGGCCGACCCGGGGACCGCCTGTATCGAACGGGAGACCGGGCCCGCGTCCTGCCCGGAGGCGAGATCGAGTTTCTCGGTCGGCTCGATGACCAGGTGAAGATCCGCGGCTACCGGATCGAGCCGGGGGAGGTGGAGGCCGTCCTCGCCGGGCACCCTGGCGTGCGCGACGCCGTGGTGTCCACGGCGGGGGACATCGATGCCCGGCGGCGGCTCGTGGCCTTCGTGGTCCCGACCGATCCCGGCGCGGACGGCCCCGCCGAACCGCTGCGGGACTGGCTCGCGAAGAGGCTTCCCGCCTGGATGGTCCCGTCGGAGTTCGTGACCCTGCCCGAGATCCCGCGGACGTCGAGTGGCAAGGTGGATCGGAGCCGGCTGAGATCCCCCGACGCCGGGCGGCCGGCAGTCCCGCGAGACTACACTGCGCCGCGAACCCCCGTGGAGTCGGAGCTCGTCCGGATCTGGGCGGAGGTGCTCGGGGTGGAGCGGATCGGGATCCACGACGACTTCTTCGACCTCGGAGGACATTCCCTGCTCGGTACCCGGGTGATCTCGCGGGTGCGTCGCGCCTATCCGGTGGACATCCCTCTCCGGCGCCTGTTCGAAGCTCCCACCGTGGCGGGCCTCGCCACGCTGATCGCGGAGAGCCTGGCCGAGCAGACCCCGGGACAGGAGATGGAGGACCTCCTCGACGAGCTCGAACGGCTGTCGGAGGAGGAGGCGAGATCGCTTCTCGCCTCGGACCCTCCCGAGAATCGGTAGACGGGCCGTGGCCGATGAGTGAGTCTCCGAGCCGGATCGCGGACCTGTCGCCCGAGAAACAGGCCCTGCTCGCGCTCCGCCTCCGGGAGAGGCGCAGTCGGGAGGCTGCGGACCGGTCCATCCCGCGCCGGTCGGACCCGGACGTCCGGCCCCTCTCCTTCGCCCAGCAGCGGATGTGGTTCCTCAACCAGTGGGACCCCCTGTCGCCGGCGTACAACATATCCGCCCTCCTGCGCCTCTCCGGACCGTGCGATCTCGAGGCGCTGCAGTCGGCCCTCGCGGTCGCGACGCGGCGACACGAGGTGCTGAGGGCGAGGTTCCCGACGACGGCGGGAAGGCCGACCCAGGTCGTGGAGACGGACCCCGGCTTCCGGCTCGTCCTGCAGGATCTCACAGGCCTTCCCGAGCAGGAGCGGGAGGCGGAGGCGCTCCGCCGTGCGACGGAGGCGGCGCGGCGTCCCTTCGACCTGGCGGAGGGGCCCGTGATGCGGGCGAGCGTCCTCCGACTCGGTCCGGAGGATCACTTCCTCATGCTGGCGATCCATCACATCGTCGCCGACGGGTGGTCCACCGAGGTACTCGTGCGCGAGATCGCCGACGCCTACGAGGCCCTCGTCGCGGGCCGCGATCCGCCCGCGGCGGAGCTTCCCATCCAGTACGCCGACTATGCGGCCTGGCAACGCGACGTGCTGACGTCCGAGGTCGTCGGGGTCGAGGTGGATTACTGGCGCGGACAGCTGGAGGGCCTCCCTCCCCTGCTGGAGCTGCCCACGGATCGGCCGCGTCCACCGGCTCTCTCCTACGCCGGCGAGCACGTAGCCTTCGCGCTGCCCGCCGGCGTGGAGCAGCGCGCGCGCGAGCTCGCGCGAGAGGAGAGGGCCACCCTCTTCCACGTCCTCCTCGCGGCGTGGGCGGCGATTCTCTCCAGGTATTCGGGCCAGACGAGAGTCCCGATCGGCGTTCCGGTCGCCAACCGGGATCGACCGGAGACGGAAGCCCTCGTGGGCCTGTTCGTCAACACGCTCGTCATCGATGTGGAGCTGACGGGAGGGCCCACCTTTCGGGAGCTGCTGCGCAGGGTCAGGGAGACGGTGATCGAGGCGCAGGAGCACGCGGGGGTGCCGTTCGAGATGCTGGTGGAAGAGCTCCGGCCGCGTCGCAGTCCCGACCACACGCCGCTTTTCCAGGTGATGTTCGCCCTGCAGGAGACGACCGTCGACCGCCTCGAGATGGGAGGCCTCCGAGCCTCGCTCATGGATCACGAGAGCGGCACGTCGAGGACGGACCTGACGTTGTTCGTGGAGCGGCGCGCGACGGGTCTCCGAGGGGTTCTCGAATACGGCACGGAGCTGTTCGATCGGGCCACGATCGAGCAGATCGGGCGACACTACGGGGCGATGCTGGGTGCCGTGCTGGAGAATGCGGACCGCCAGGTGTACGGGGTCCCGCTCCTCTCCCCGGAGGAAGAGATCCTGCTCGAGGAGTGGAACGCGACGGAGAGCGACTATCCGCGGAACGGTCTGATCCACGAGATCTTCGAGGAGCAGGCGCGGGCGCGGCCCGAGGCCGTCGCCGTCGAGTGCGGGGCGGATCGGTTGACCTACCGGGAGCTCGACGCCCGGGCCGGGAGTCTCGCCTCACGGCTCCGTCAGCTCGGCGTGACAGCCGACGTGCCGGTCGGGATCCTCATGGAGCGCTCTGTCGACCTGATCGTGGCCCACCTCGGCGTTCTCAAGGCGGGGGGAGCGTACGTCCCGTTCGATCCGCGCTACCCGGCGGATCGTCTCCGGATGATGATCGAGGACTGCCGACTCGACATCCTCCTTGTGGATCCCGCCCTCGCCGGCCTGGTCGCCGACCCGGGACTTCGTCGGTTGAGCCCGGGTCCGGACTGGGCTCCTTCGCCCGGGCCCGTGCCCGGGCCGACGGCGCGCCCGGCGGAGCCGTCGGCCGGCAGTCTCGCCTACGTGATGTACACGTCCGGCTCGACGGGGACGCCGAAGGGCGTCTGCGTGACGCACCGGAACGTGCTTCGCCTCGTGAAGGGCGTGGACTACGTCGAGCTGGGGCCGGATCAGACGCTGCTCCAGTTCGGTCCCGTCTCGTTCGACGCCGCGACGTTCGAGATCTGGGGAGCCCTGCTCACGGGCGGGCGGCTCGTCGTGTACCCGCCCGGGGAGGTCTCGTTCGCGGAACTGGGTCGGACGCTGGCGGACCGCGGCGTGACCACGGCCTTCCTGACCACGAGCCTGTTCAGCTCGATCGTGCAGACGGATCCCTCGATCCTCTCTCCGCTCAGGCAGCTGCTGACGGGCGGAGAGCCGATCCCGCCGGACAGCCTGCGCGCGGCGATGGCGGGGCTTCCGGACACGTGGGTGATCTGTTGCTACGGCCCCACCGAGGCGACCACGTTCGCGACCACCTTCGACCCGACCGGCCCCGAGCAGATCGGCGCGAGCACGCCCATCGGGCGTCCGATCTCGAACGCGCGCGCCTACGTCCTCGACGACGAGCGGCAGCGGGTCCCCGTCGGCGTGCGGGGCGAGCTCTACCTCGGCGGAGACGGCGTGAGCCGGGGCTATCTGAACCGCCCGGAGCTCACGGAGGCGGCGTTCCTCCCGAGCCCGTTCGAGGATGGGACGAGGCTGTACCGAAGCGGCGACCTCGCCCGCTACCGGCGCGACGGAAACCTCGAGTTCCTCGGCCGCATCGACCGCCAGGTCAAGCTGAGGGGGTTCCGGATCGAGCTCGGCGAGATCGAGACGGTGCTCGCGCGGCAGGAGGGTGTCCGGGATGCGGTGGTCGAGCTCCGCCGGGACGGGGACACGGATCCGCGGCTCGTCGGATACCTCCTGCCCGACGGACCCGAGAGACCCTCGCGATCGCGGCTCCGCGCGGCTCTGATCGAGACGCTGCCGGAGTACATGATTCCCGCCGCGTTCGTGTGGCTGGAGGAGTTTCCTCTGAGCCCCAGCGGAAAGGTGGATCGGAAGGCCCTTCCGGCTCCGTTCACCGACTCCTCCGAACGGGAGCGTCCGTTCGTCGAGCCTCGCACCGAGCTGGAGCGGCACCTGGCCGCTGCGTGGCGCGACGTGCTCGGCGTGGAGAGTCTGAGCGTGCTCGACGACTTCTTCG
Organism: Gemmatimonadota bacterium; assembly: GCA_046484665.1. Classification (GTDB taxonomy): domain Bacteria; phylum Gemmatimonadota; class Gemmatimonadetes; order Palauibacterales; family Palauibacteraceae; genus Carthagonibacter. The sequence continues at coordinate 8,709 of JAWOIN010000032.1, read as the reverse complement.
AGATCGGGGGAAATTCCATCAAGGCCGCGGTCCTGGCGAACCGCATCCAGGACGAGTTCGAGATCGAGGCCCCGGTCCGCACGCTGTTCTACGCGCCGACCGTCGCCCAGCTCGCGATGCACCTGTCACAGTTCGTTCCCGAGGTCGTCCGCGGGAGATTCGGGGAGGGGCCTCCCGGGAGCCCGGGAGGCGTCCATGCGGTCCGGCACGACGCCGACCGCGCCGTGCGCGTCGATGTCGGAGCGATCCGGGAATTCCGCCGACGGGTACCGCCGCTCGTGCCCGACCCGGAGCCGGGGGCGCCCCGGAACCGGCCCATGCTCTTCGTGCTGGCGCCGCCCCGGTCCGGATCCACGCTGCTGCGGGTGATGCTGGAGGGTCACCCGGGCCTCGTCTCGCCGCCCGAGCTGGAGCTCCTCTCGTACCGGACGCTGGGAGAGCGCAAGAAGGCCCTCGCCGGCAAGTACGCCGAGGCCCTCGACGGCACGATCCGGCTCCTGATGGAGACCGACGGGATCGGCGCCGAGGACGCGTCGCGGCTCATGTCCGAGCTCGCGAGCGAGGACCTGACAACTCGCGCCTTCTATTCTCGCCTGCAGGAACGGCTCGGGGGCCGCCTCCTGGTCGACAAGACGCCATCGTACGTCTTCAGCCCGGAGGTGCTGCGACGGGCGGAGGACGAGTTCGCGGGAGCCAGGTTCCTCCACCTCACGCGGCACCCGTACGGGACGGTCTACTCGTTCCTCGAGGCGAGGCAGCCGGAGTTCTTCTTCCGTCACCCGAACGAATTCACGGAGCGGCAGCTCGCAGAGCTGGTCTGGACGGTCGGGCACGAGAACGTGCTCGAGTTTCTGGCAGACATTCCGGCCGACCGTCAGATGCGGGTCATCTTCGAGGACCTCGTGAACCGACCGGACCGCGTGAGCGGCGAGATCTGCGATTTCCTCGGACTCGAGTTCGAGCCTCTGATGACCCGGCCGTACGAGGGTGACCGGATGACCGATCCGGTCCGCACCGGGTCGCAGATGGTCGGAGATCTCAAGTTCCTCCTCCGCAGGCGCATCGACCCGAACGTGGCCGAACGGTGGCGCGACCTTCACGAGGGGGACTTCCTCGGCGAGCCCACCTGGGATCTCGCCGGCCGGCTCGGCTACGAGCGGGAGACGGCGACATCGGACGCCGAAGGATCGACGCGGCCCCGCAGGCTGCCGCCTCTCGTCCGCATCCCGCGGGACGCGGGCCTGCCGCTGTCTTCCTCACAGCAGCGGTTGTGGTTCCTCGACCGGATGGATCCGGGCAGTCCGCTCTACAACATCGCCGCCGGCTTCCGGATCCGCGGACGGCTGGACGCGGAGCTTCTTGAGCTGTGCCTCGGAGAGGTCGTGCAGCGGCACGAGGTGCTCCGGAGCAACGTCGAGACGGTGGAAGGGGACCCTCGGGTCGTCATCCGCCCGCGCCTGCGGATTCCGATCCTGCACGAGGACCTCGGCTCCCTGCCCGGCTCCGTCCGCGAGGAGGATCTGGCGCGTCGCGTGCGGGACTTCGCCGGCGCGCCGTTCGATCTCGGTTCCGACGCCCTCATACGGGCACGCCTGTACCGCCTGGCCGACGAGGATCACGTCTTCGTGCTCGGCATGCACCACATCGTGTCGGACGGCTGGTCGCTGGGGGTGCTGACAAGGGAGCTCACCGAGCTCTACGCCGCGCGGACGGAGGGACGGCCCGCGTGTCTGCCCGAGCTTCCGATCCAGTACGTGGACTACGCCGCTTGGCAGCGAGAGTCGCTGACGGCGGAGGTGATGGACCGGGAGACCGAGTGGTGGAAGAACGCGCTCGCGGGTCTGCCTCCTCGCCTCGAGCTTCCGGGCGACCGACCCCGGACCCCTCTGGGAGCGCGATTCGGCGCCGTGGTCACGACCTTTCTCGGACCCGAACTTACGAGCTCCCTGAAGGAGCTGGCCCGGGCCGAGGGCGCGACCCTCTTCATGCTGCTGCTCGCCGGATTCCAGGCGCTCCTCCACCGTTACACCGGACAGGACCGGATCGCCGTCGGAACGCCCGTGGCGAACCGGAATCACGCGGAGCTCGAGAAGCTGATCGGCTTCTTCGTGAACACCGTTGTCGTGCAGGGCGATCTCTCGGACGATCCCTCCTTTCTGACGCTGCTCGGGAAGGTGCGGGAGACGACACGGGAGGCGTACGCCCACCAGTCCGTGCCGTTCGAGGCCGTGGTCGATGCGATCGCCCCGGATCGCGCTCTCGATCAGACGCCTCTGTTCCAGGTGATGTTCACGCTGCAGAACGCTCCGATGGAGCCGGTCACCCTTCCCGGCCTCAGCTTCGCGCCTGTCCGGCACGACATCGGCACGGCGAAGTTCGACCTGACCCTCGACATGCAGGAGCGGGGGGAGCTACTCCGGTGCACCTTCGAGTACGACACGGGTCTGTTCGACCGTCGCACCATCGACCGGATGGCCGAGCACTTCCGGCACCTGCTCGAGCGGATCGTCGCCGACCCCCGGCTCCCGGTTTCCGGACTCGAGGTGATGTCTCCGCGCGAGCGCCGCCTCGTGGTCCGCGAATGGTCGTCCGGGGACGACGTGCCATTCGAGACCGACGTCGGCGTGCAGGAGATCGTCGGACGGCTGGCCGCAGCGGATCCTCGTGCGCCGGCCGTCGTGGGGCCGACGATCGGCACGTGCGGGTCGAGGGGGGAGCTGGTCGAGCTCACGCGCGGGGCGCTCGAGGAACGGGCGAACGCCCTCGCCGCGCATCTTCGCGGTCTGGGAGTGGGACCGGAGTCGCGCGTGGGACTCTGTCTCGAGCGGTCCGCGGAGATGGTGGTGTCGGTGCTGGCCACGTGGAAGGCCGGAGGCGCCTACGTGCCGCTCGATCCCGCGTATCCTCTGGAGCGACTTCGCTTCATCGTCGAGGACGCGGGCCTCGACGCGGTCGTGACCCAGTCGGATCTCCGCTCGGGGCTGCCCGAGGCGGACCGTCTCGCCGTGGTGGAGCTCGACGCGGATTGGGAGCGGATCGGCGCCGGACCGCGCGACGAGACGGGACCCGGCGCCGGACCCGGGAACCTGGCCTACGTGATCTACACGTCGGGTTCGACGGGGGTGCCCAAGGGGGTGCTGGTCGAGCACCGCTCGGTCTGCAACCTGATCGCGGGCCTGCGGCGAACGGTCTACGAAAAGACCGCGGGTCGGGGGCTGCGCGTGGGCCTGAACGCTCCTCTCGTGTTCGACGCCTCGGTTCAGCAGCTGGCCGCGCTCGCCATGGGACACGCCCTGTACGTGATCCCGGCCGGGGCCCGGCGCGACCCGCAGGAGTTCGTGAAGTTCGTTCGCGACAACAGGCTCGACGCGATCGACTGCGTCCCCTCGCACCTCCGGCTGCTTCTCGCGGCCGGCCTGCTGGACGACGCAGCCTGGGTACCGTCTCTCGTGCTTCCCGGCGGCGAGGCGATCGATCCCGCGCTCTGGAACCGGCTCTCGAGCGCCCCGCACACGGACTTCTTCAACATGTACGGGCCGACGGAGTGCACGGTGGACAGCACGACCGTCGAGGTGGGTGAAGCCGGAGGTGCTCCGACGATCGGACGTCCTCTCGCGAACGTCAGGGCCTACGTACTCGATGCGCACCTCGAGCCGGTCCCGATCGGAGTCCCCGGCGAGATCTACATCGGGGGTCCCGGCGTCGCGCGCGGCTACCTGAATCGTCCCGAGCTCGACCGGGAGAGGTTTCTGCCCGATCCGTTCGATCGACCGAACGGCCGCATGTACCACACGGGCGATCGGGCACGGTGGCTCGCCTCGGGACACCTCGAGTACCTCGGCCGCCTGGACGACCAGGTCAAGGTGCGCGGTTTCCGGGTGGAGCTGGGCGAGATCGAGGCCGTGCTGGGTGCGGCCCGGGGCGTGCGGGCGTGCGCCGCGGCGGTCAGGGACGACGCGGAGGGTTCTTCGCGACTGGCTGCCTACGTCGTCCTCGACCGCGGCGGTGAGGAAGCCGCGCCGTCGATCGGCAGTCTGCGGGACTGGCTCGCCGGGCGGCTTCCGGAACACATGGTGCCATCGGTGTGGGTCGAGGTGGAGGATCTCCCCCGATCGACCTCGGGGAAGCTCGACAGGAACGCGCTTCCCGACCCGGAGATGAGCCGGGACGCTCTCGGGAGCGAGTACGAGGCGCCACGCAGTCCCGAGGAGGAGACGCTCGCGGCGATCTGGTCCGATGTTCTGGGCGTGGATCGCGTCGGAATCCGGGATGACTTCTTCGAGCTGGGCGGGGATTCCATCCTCTCCATCCGCGTCATCGCGCGCGCGAGCCAGGCAGGACTGAAGCTCTCGCCGCGTCAGATGTTTCTGACGCCGACGGTGGCGGGGCTGGCGGCGGCGGCCGGGTCGTCCTCGCACGCGATCGACGCGGAGCAGGGACCGGTGGAGGGAACCGCCCCCCTGACGCCGGTTCAGCAGCGCTTCTTCTCGGAATGGGATCCGGGGCGCGGACACTGGAACCAGTCCAACCTCCTCGTGGTCGACGAGCCGCTGGCGCCGACGCGGGTACGCGCCGCGCTCGAGTCGCTGCTCGCGCACCACGACGCTCTGCGGCTCCGGTTCCGGGAGTCGCCGGAGGGGTGGGTCCAGTCGTTCGAAGGACCGGGAGGCCCGGTCCCGTTCGAGTGGGAGGACCTCTCCATGCTCGACGACGAGGCCTCCCGGGCGGAGATCGAGCGCCGGTGCGACATCTGGCAGGGGAGCCTCGATCTCGCCGAAGGGCCGGTCGTGCGGGTCGTCTGCTTCCACCTCGGACGGGGACGGCGGGATCGGCTCCTGTTCGTGGCGCATCACCTGGTCGTGGACGCCGTGTCGTGGCCGATCCTGCTCGAGGACTTCCTCTCCGCCTACGGCCAGGCGTCGGACGGCGGCGAGATCCGTCTCCCGCGGAAGACGACCTCGTACAGGGCCTGGGCCGAGCGCATCGCGGACCTGGCCTCGGGGGACGGACTCCGGGAGTCACGGGGCTACTGGGGGCATGTGACGGAGCGGACGGCGCCCCCGCTTCCCGTGGATCGGCCAGGCGGAGGCAACGCCGAGAGATCGGCGGAGAGTCAAGAGTTCGCCCTCGCCGAGGAGATCACCACCCGTCTTCTCGCCGGGCTGGGTGCGGGCTTCGGGGCGGAGATGCAGCACGCGGTTCTCGCCTCCGTGACGCACGCCGTGTCCCGGTGGACGGGGTCGCGGGACGTCTGGATCGAGGTCGAAGGACACGGTCGCGAGGCCCTGTTCGACGACGTCGACCTGTCACGCACCGTGGGCTGGTTCACGGCCCTGTATCCCGTCGTCCTCACCGCGGGCGATCCGGACGACCCGTCCGGCGAACTGCTCACCGTCAAGGAGCAGCTCCGGGCGGCCGCCCGGCACGGACTCGCCTTCGGTCTTCTGCGTCACCTGGGGCCCGACCAGGACCGCCGGATGCTCTCCGCGGTTCCCCTGCCGGAGATCTCGGTCAACTACCTGGGCCACATCGACAGGGCGCTGCCGGCCGGCGGCGGCGTCGAGCTCGCGCCGGAGTCGCGGGGCAGGGAGAGGCATCCGGATACGGCGAGGACCCACCGGGTCTCGGTGACCGCGTGGATCCAGGGCGGACGGCTCCGGGTCCGCTGGGAATGCAGCGGGGAGCTCCACGCGGCGGAGACCATCGGGTGGGTGGCGCGGGAGTGCGAGAAGCGGCTGCTCGGGATCGAGATGGCCTGCCACGGGGCGGCGACGTCCTCGTACACGCCTTCGGACTTCCCCGAGGCCGAGTTGAGCGCGCAGGAGATGGATGCCGTCCTCGTGGAGCTCGGCGAGGTGGACGATGTCGACTGACGGGGTCGGTCGTCCCGGCGGTCCGGGTCGGCCGGGACGCGAGATCGCGTCCCGGGCCCTGGGCGTCGGCGTTCGTGGACTGCGGCGCGCGAGCGAGCGTCTAGCCGCGGCCGGTCAGCGACTCAATCTGCGGGTATACGCTCGACAGGTCTACCGACCGCGCCCGGACGACATCTTCGTGGTCACGTATCCTCGCTCGGGGACCACGTGGCTCCAGATGCTGCTTTACCAGCTGACGACGGACGGCGATCTCGACTTCCCCCACATCTCGGACCCGGTTCCCTGGTTCGAGCGCCTTTCCGTTTCCGGGAGGGACATCGAGGCGATGCCCTCGCCCCGCGTCTTCAAGTCGCACCTCGCGGTGGGGGAGGTGCCACACGGACCGTGCCGGTACATCTACTCGGCTCGCGACCCGGCGGATGTCGCGGTCTCGTATTTCCACTTCCATCGATCGCATCTCGGCTTCACCGGCGACTTCGACGAGTTCTTCGAGCTGTTCCTGGCCGGCAAGGTCGAGAACGGGGCCTGGGCCGACCACGTCGCGGGCTGGTGGGAGAGACGGAACGAGCCGGGCGTCCTCTTCTTCTCGTACGAGGATGCCCGTGCCGAACCGGAGCGCTATCTGGACATCATCGCCCGATTCTGCGGAATCCCGGTGCCTGCCGGAGCGCGCGCGCGCATCCTGGAGCGCTCGAGCCTCGAGTTCATGAAGGCGCGCGAGTCCCTGTTCGATCCGCTCTATGAAGCGTTGTGGGAGCTCGGAGTCGCGCCGGGCGGGTCTCCGCGGCCCGGAGCGGAGATCGAGCCGGGAGCCCTGAACCGCGAGCAGGCGTCGCGCATGGACGAGGCCCTTCGGCGGTCGGTCGGACTCACGCGCTCCGAACTCCGTGCGATGGCAGGCGGCCGCGCCGATGGCGCCGGCCTTCCGTCCTCCTCCCGTTCGCGCAAGGTCCGCGTCGCCCCGATCGAGAGCGGAGGAGCATGAGGACCGGTCTCGGAGCGGTCGCCGCGATCCCGCCTCGCATCCTGAGCAACGCGCTCTACGGCGCTGCCGGCCTCCTGAAACTGGCCGGGGCAGGGCTGAACTGGCTGCGCATCCGACACGTCGATTTCGACCCGAGGCCCGACGACGTGTTCCTGGTCTCCTATCCGCACTCGGGAATGGCCTGGTTGCAGCTGATCGTGTACCGGGTCACCCGGGGAGACGACTTCGACTTCGCGCACATCGGAGAGCGCATCCCGTGGTTCGAGCGGATGGCGTTCCGCGACGCGGACCCTCGGGATCTCGCGTCTCCCCGGATCTTCAAGTCCTATCTCTCCCGCTCCCGCCTCCCTCGCGGCGGGGGACGCTGCATTTATCTCTGCCGCGACCCCGGAGACGTGGCCCTCGAGGCGTTCGAAGTCCACCGCTCGCATCGTGCCGCGCGGGGGACGCCGTTCTCCGAGTTCTTCGAGCGCTTCGAGAAGGGCCGGATCCGCTACGGGAGGTGGGAGGAGCACGTAGCGGGGTGGTGGTCTCACCGGGACGATCCCGACGTGCTGGTCCTGTGGCACGAGGATCTGTGCGGAGACCTCGAGGGCGCCGTGCGGAAGATCTCCGGATTCCTCGGCGTCGACCTCGACGACACGGAGGTTTCTGCCGTCGTGGAGCGGTGCCGGAGCGAGGAGCTGGACCGCCACTGGAAGGAGTTCGATGAGACCGTCGAACTCTTGGTGGAGATCGGCATCACCAACCGTGGGAACTTCATCCGGACGGGTCAGTCGGGCCACGGCGCCCATTTGCTGTCACCCGACCAGCGGCGTCGCCTCGAGAGTCGGATCCTCGGACGGACGGGGCTGGACGTCGCCGCTCTGATGCAGTCCTCATCGCGGGTCGGCGGAGCCAGATGACGGCGTCGAACCGCTCCCGCCGGATCGAGGCCATCTACCCGCTGTCCCCGATGCAGCAGGGGATGCTGTTCCACACCCTGCTGGAGCCGGAGTCCGGCGCGTACTTCGAGCAGATGGCGTGCCGACTCCGCGGGGCGCTGGATGTGGACGCGTTCGAGCGGGCATGGAAGCAAGTCGTCGCGCGTCACGCCGCGCTGCGCACGGCGTTCGCGTGGAGGGGCTCGGAAAAGCCTGTGCAGGCCGTGGCGCGCGAGGCCTCGCTCCCGTTCGAGGTCCTGGACTGGCGTGACGCCAGTCCAGAGGAGTCGGAGCGTCGCTACCGGGAGTTTCTCCAGTCCGACAGGGCTCGCGGCTTCGACCTGAGTCGCGCGCCGCTGATGCGCATCGCCCTTCTCCGTTTCGGCGATGTCGAGCACGGGCTGGTGTGGAGCTTCCACCACATCCTGCTCGACGGCTGGACCTATCCGATCCTGCTCGGGGAGGTGTTCTCCCTGTACGAGGCGGCGTGTCGGGGCGAGACCGCGCGCCTGCCGGATCCCCGGCCGTACCGCGACTACATCGCGTGGCTGGAACGGCAGGACGGGAAGGCGGCACGGGAGTTCTGGACGCGCGAGCTCGCGGGATTCGAGCGTTCGACGCCGCTGCCGACGGTGCGCTTCGCGAAGCCGGGCGCGCGGTCCTCCTTCGAGAAGCTCGAGGTCTCGTTCGGCCCGGATCTCACGGCCTCACTCGAGGAGTTCGCGCGATCTCTCGGCGTGACGTTGTCGACGCTGCTGCACGGGGCGTGGGGACTGGTGCTGGCGCGGCACGCGGGGGAGGCGGACGTGGTGTTCGGGTCGACGGTGTCGGGCCGGCCGGCGGATCTGGCGGGATCGGAGGGGATGGTGGGGTTGTTCATCAACACGCTGCCGGTGCGGGTGCGTGTGGATGAGGGGGCGGAGGTGGG
>JAWOIN010000102.1:0-6571 GCA_046484665.1 Gemmatimonadota bacterium | reverse complement strand
GGCCGGAGAAGTCGTCGCCCGCGGCGTTCCCGACGGGCCGGACGACGACTTCGAGCGGCTCCACCTGACGTTCCTGGCGGCGCTGGCGGGAGCCGACCGCACGGTCCGGATCGTGACCCCCTACTTCCTGCCCGACCAGGCGCTGCTCGCCGGGCTGAACACGGCGGCCCTGCGGGGGTCGAGGTGGACGTCCTCCTCCCGAAGGTCAGCAACCTGCCCGTCGTCGGCTGGGCGATGCGGGCGAAGCTCGATCAGGTCCTGGAGAGCGGCTGTCGGGTCTGGCTCACGCCACCGCCGTTCGACCACACGAAGCTGATGGTCGTCGACGGGGTCTGGGCGCTGTTCGGCTCCGGGAACTGGGACCCCCGGAGCTTCCGGCTGAACTTCGAGTTCAACGTGGAGGCGTACGACGCCGCGCTGGGCGACCGGCTCGAGCGGCTCGTGCGGGAGAAGACGCGCGCCGCTGAGCCGCTCACGGTCCGGCAGCTGCGGGCGCGTCCGCTCGCGGAGCAGCTGCGCGACGGCGTCGCGTGGCTGTTCTCTCCCTATCTCTGAGCCGGGCCCCGGAACGGGCGCGGAAGAACGAGGGAGCGCGGCGATGCAGGTCGAGATCTTCCAGGTGGACTCCTTCGCCGACCGCCCGTTCGCGGGCAATCCCGCGGGCGTCTGCCTGCTCGAGGCGCCCGCTTCCGAGCCGTGGATGCGGGCCGTGGCGGCCGAGATGAACCTCTCCGAGACGGCGTTTCTCCACCCCGAGGGACCCGGCTGGAGGCTCCGGTGGTTCACCCCGACCGTAGAAGTCGACCTCTGCGGGCACGCCACGCTCGCCTCCGCCCACGTCCTGTGGTCCGAGAGCCGCGCTCCCGAGGACCGTCAGCTCCACTTCGAGACGAAGAGCGGACCGCTCGGGGCAGCGGCCGGCGCCGAGGGGTGGATCGAGCTCGACTTCCCCGCCGAGCGGCCGAGCGTCGCGTCTCCGCCCTCCGCCCTGCTCGACGCGCTCGGCCTCGAACGGGTGGAGGTCGCGGCGCGGAACCGGATGGACTGGCTGCTCGAGGTCGCCGACGAGGCGGCCGTGCGCTCTCTGGCGCCCGACTTCCGGGCTCTCGCCCGCGTCGACGCCCGCGGCGTGAGCGTCACCTCGCCGCCCGGACCGGCCACGCTCCGGGACCACCCGGGCGTCGACTTCGTCTCCCGGTTCTTCGCGCCGTCGTGCGGGGTGGACGAGGACCCCGTCACGGGATCCGCCCACTGCGCGCTCGGTCCCTGGTGGAGCGAGCGGCTGGGGCGCGCCACCGTTCTCGGCCGGCAGGTGTCGCGCCGCGGCGGGATGGTCCGGGTCACGGACCGGGGCGAGCGGGTCACCCTCGCGGGGCGCGCGACGACCGTGCTCCGCGGTCGCATCGTGGGAGCGCGGACGTGATCCCGGTCCGCGACACGGCGGAGCTCGAGGCGGCGCTCGGAGCTCCCCGCGCCGTTCTGTTCAAGCACAGCACGCGGTGCGGGACGAGCGCCCGGGCCCTCCGCCAGCTGGAGTCCTACGAGGCCACCGCGGGGGCGGCGCCCGTCTACCTGCTCGACGTGGTCGCGGCCCCCGCCCTGGCCCGGAGCGCGGCCGAGAGGTTGGGGATCCGGCACGAATCTCCGCAGGCGATCGTGCTCTCGGCGGGTCGGCCGACCTGGCACGCCTCGCACGGCCGCGTCACCGCGGACGCGCTCGTCGGCGCCACGTCGGCCCCGGAAGCGGGCGCGAGGCGCTGAGCGCTCAGGCTGTCCGGGCCGCCTCGGCGAACGCCCGGACGATCCCGCCCGCCGGCTCCACTGCGTCGATCCCCGCGACGCTCCGGCCGGCCTGCCAGTACTCGTCCGCGCCGGTCTCGTCGAGCGACGCCCGCTTCAGCCTTCGCAGCGCCCGCAACGCGAACAGGGTCCGCATCCATCCCCTCGTGCGGCGGTCGCGGAGCAGCCGACGCGCGACCGGCCCCACCCGCGTTCCCAGCCTCTCGACGTAGGGGGTGCGGATCACGGCGACCGGGACGCCCGTGATCCGCTCCGTCCACGCGATGTCCGCCTCCCCGGCCTCCACGATCGCGCGCTTGTACGGCTCGCTCGCCCGGCACTCCGGCGTCGCGATGAAGCGGGTCCCCATCTGCACGCCGGCGTAGCCCATCCGCAGCGCGGCCACGAAGTCGGAGGCGCGACCGACGCCTCCGGCGCAGACCACGGGCGCGCCGAGGCCGGCGATCTCCTCCAGCAGTTCCAGCGGCCCGAGCGGACCCGGGTGTCCTCCGGCCCGGCGGTTCACGGCGATGAGCCCGTCCACTCCGCCTTCCATCGCCTTCTCCGCCCAGCGGCGCTCCGTGACGTCGTGGTAGACCACGCCTCCCGCGGAGTGAGCGCGGTCCACAACCCAGCGCGGGTTTCCGAGCGAGGTGACGAAGAACCGCACGCCCTCCTCCAGCGCGGCGTCCACCCAGGCGACCATCCGCTCGTGGTAGCGGCGGGAGCTCTTCTCGATGAGGGCGTTCATCCCGATCGGCCGACCGCCCGACAGCCGAAGAGCGAGGCGGAGGCCCTCCCGGAACGGGTGCCCGTGGACGTAGGTGAGGGAGATGGGCTGGACGATCCCGAGGCCTCCCGCCGCGGACACCGCCGCCACGAGCTCGGGGTTGGAGCAGGGATACATGGCGCCGCAGAGGAGGGGGACCTCGATCCCGGCGTCCCTGGCCAGCGGGGTCTCGAGCGTCAGGGAGCGCTGCCCCCGCTACCCGGCGCGAGCGCCTTCGTCGCGATCTCCGCCGTCACCCGCGCCACCAGCTCCTCGAGCGGCATCACGACCTGCTTCTTCTCCGCGCCCCGGACGCGGACTGCGACGGTTCCCGCCTCGATCTCCCGATCGCCGACGACGAGCAGGTACGGGACCTTCTGCAGCTCTCCGTCCCGGATCCGGTAGCTCAGGGTGTCGGAGCGCGCGTCGAGGGCCGCCTCGATCCTCGCGGCGCGGAGCGCCTCCACGATCCGCTCCGCCCCCGCGGCGTGCAGGTCCGTCACCGGGAGCACGCGAACCTGCTCCGGCGCCAGCCAGACCGGGAAGGCGCCCGCGAAGTGCTCGATCAGGAAGCCCGTGAACCGCTCGAGCGTGCCGAAGATCGCCCGGTGGATCATCGCCGGCCGGTGCGGCCGGTTGTCGGGCCCGATGTACTCGAGCTCGAACCGTTCGGGCAGGTTGAAGTCGAGCTGGATCGTGGCCCCCTGCCACTCCCTCCCGATCGCGTCCCGGAACTTGATGTCGATCTTCGGCCCGTAGAACGCCCCTCCCCCCTCGTCCATGCCGTGCGGCCGGCCCGTCCGCTCGAGGGCCTGCCGCAGGGCCGTCTCCGCCCGGTCCCAGGTCGCGTCGTCGCCGATCCTCGCCGCGGGACGCGTGGAGAGGTCGAGCCGGTACTCGAGGCCGAGCGTGCCCATGACCACGTCGATGAGCTCGACGCAGGTGAGGATCTCGTCCTCGACCTGCTCGGGCGTGCAGAAGATGTGGCCGTCGTCCATGGTCAGCATTCTGACCCGGAGCAGGCCGTGCAGCGTCCCCGAACGCTCGTACCGGTAGACGTTCGCGATCTCGGACATCCGCAGCGGGAGGTCGCGGTAGCTCCGCTGCCGGGCGGCGAAGATCATCGTGTGACCGGGGCAGTTCATCGGCTTGACGCGGAACGCCTCCGACTCGCCTTCCCCCTGCATCCGCGGATACATGTTCTCGGCGTAGGTCGGCAGGTGGCCGGAGCGGCGGAACAGGGCCTCGTTCGTCACGTGCGGCGTGTAGACGAACTCGTAGTCCCGGTCCTCGAGCAGGTCCTCGATCCAGCGGCGGAGCCGCATCTGGATCCGGGCGCCCTTCGGGTGCCACGCCACGAGCCCCGGCCCGAACTCCTCCTGGAAGCTGAACAGGTCCAGCTCCTGTCCGAGCCGGCGGTGGTCGCGGCGCTTCGCCTCCTCGAGCCGGTGCAGGTGCAGCTCCAGGCTCTTCGCGTCGTAGAAGGCCGTGCCGTAGATGCGCTGGAGCATCTGCCGGCGCTCGTCCCCGCGCCAGTACGCGCCGGCCGCCGAGAGGAGCTTGAAGGTCCGCACCTCCGACGTGTCCGGGACGTGCGGACCGCGACACAGGTCCGTGAACGGGCCGTCCGTGTACGACGAGATCGTCTCGCCCTCGGGGATCTCCGCCAGCCGCTCGAGCTTCAGCGGGTCGTCGGCGAACAGCGCCTCGGCTTCCCCGCGCGAGAGCTCCCGGCGCTCGAACCCGTATCCCTTCTTCGCGACCTCCGCCATCCGGGCCTCGATCCTCTCGAGGTCCTCGGGCGTGAACGGCCGCGGCACGTCGAAGTCGTAGTAGAAGCCGTTCTCGATCGGCGGGCCGAACCCGATGCCGGCCTCGGGAAACAGCTCCCGCACGGCCGTCGCGAGCACGTGCGCCGCGGAATGGCGGAGCGCGTAGAGCGCCTCCTCGCTCTCGTCGGAGCGCGTCACGATCGAGACGGCGGCGCCGTCCGGGAGGGGACGCCCGAGGTCCCGGAGCTCGCCGTCCGCGGTCACGGCGACGGCCGCCTTCGCCAGGCGCGGGCCGATGGCCGCCGCCAGGTCGGCGCCCGTGGAGCCGGCCGCGAGGGACTGGGTGGAGCCGTCGGGCAGCTTCACGGAGATGGTATGTTCGCTCATCGGCATACCCGTCGATGGCTGAGGTGGAGAAACGACGGGCGCCCGCCCGACCGCCGGGGCCGGACGACGCGCCGCGGGACCTGCACGCATCAACCTAGGCGCGCACTCCCGGGGCGGCCAGCGAGCCCGGCTACTCGACCAGCTCGATCCGGTCGGGGAGATTCGGGACCGCGCACAGGAACTCGAACGGCTCCTCCCCGATCGAATCATAGGAGTGCGGGACGCCGGCCGGAATGAACACCACGTCGCCCGGGCCGACCTCGTGCACCTCGTCGTCGAGCTCGATCCGTCCTCTCCCCCGCAGCACGTACTGCTCGTGCTCCACCGCGTTCGTGTGCCGGGGCATGCCTCCTCCCGGCTCCATCCGGAACCGGCGCAGCTGGAAGTGCGGGGCCTCGCCCGGTCCGATCAGCACCTCCCGGACCGTGCCCCGTCCCGCCGACACGGTCTCGGCCGTCGTCTCGTCCGCCTTCCGCACGAAGTGCATCAACCCTCCCCTTCCGTATCGGCCGCCTCGGAGTCGGCACGGACTCGGCGCGTCAGGGCGATCGCGACCACCGCGACCGTCGCGCCCACCAGGTTCGACACCAGGTCCCAGCCCGTGTTGCGATAGCCACCGACGTTCGTTTCGGGCACGAGCAGGGTCGCGGCGAACTCAACGACCTCGTTCAGCGCCCCGAACCCCATCCCGGCGACCCAGACGAGGACCAGCCGGCCGAAGCCCGGCGTCGCTGCCACGCCGGCCCGCTCGAGGGATGCCGACAGCCCGAGCCAGCAGACCCAGGTCGTGACGCCGAAGCCCCAGGCGTGCACGAGATGATCGTACTTGATCCTCCCCGGAACGATCCACAGGCCGTACAGGACTTCGGCCCCGCCCTCCGCGGGCCATCCCGCCGGCGGAGGGAGCAGCCCTCCCGCCATGTGGAGCAGCCCCCAGACGCTGAGCGCCCACAGCGCGGCCTCGGGCAGGCCGATCGCCCGGTGCACGACCCAGACGGCACCGATCAGGACGAGCATCACCCCGATATAGAAGATGAACTCGAGGTTGCCGGTCCGGATCGCGCCGTACGCCGCGGCGAGCAGGTACGCCCCGGTCAGCGCGGCCACTCGCGCGATTCCGACCCTCGATGCCGCCGTCACCATTCCCCTCCCGGTTCGGGAGCGTCGCGCCGTCCGGGGCCATGCTACTCCGACGCGCGGGCTCGAGTCCAGACCCGTCCGGCAGGCTGGTCCGGGGCACGGGCCAGGCACAGGTTGTCGGGACGCCGGCGCTGCGCCCCCGTCCGGGGCGCGGCGGACTTCCTCGAGCGGGAACGGACGGGAATGCGCGTCGGGCTCTTCTTTCACAATCGGCTTCCAGCCCGGAAGTACGGGGGAACTCAGCGCGTGATCGTGTGGCTGGCGCGCGCGCTCCGGGAGCTCGGACACGAGCCGTGGATCATCACGCGCCCCGGTACGCGGCTCCCCGACTTCGCGACGGCGGAGATTCCGACCCGAGTGGTGGAGCGGGCGAAGACGGACCCCGGGCTCCCGCTGGACCCGTACCTCCCACCGGGACTGGAGGTGATCCACTATCACGGTCAGATCGCCGCACGGACGGAGATCCCGCGCCTCACCACGGAACATGGCAACGGCTATCGGGGGCCCGTGCGCCCGGACCACGTGTTCGTCTCCCGCAGCCACATGGAGCGGCACGGCGGACGGCACTTCGTCTACAACGGGATCGACCCCGCGGACTTCGAGTTCCGGACGGAGAGGGAGGACTTCCTCCTCTTTCTCGGCCACGTCCGCTGGGAGGTGAAAGGAGTCGATCGCGCCGAGCGGATCGCCAAGGCCGCCGACCGCCGGCTCGTCATCGCCGGCG
>JAWOIN010000074.1:0-10643 GCA_046484665.1 Gemmatimonadota bacterium | reverse complement strand
CGCCAGTGGATCCGGCATCGCACGGCGTGCCTCGCCGCGGATACGCAGGTCCACTTCGACCTTCCCGGCGGGATCGAGCGACGGGGCAATCAGCTCTACAAGCTGACGCTCCGGGAGATCTGGGACCGATTCCAGCCGACCCGCAACGCGAGCCGACCCGACAAGCAGCGGAACCCGTGGTTCCGACGCGACCGTGTCCGGGCCATGCGTCTCCGGCAGGTCGACGAGGAGACGGGCCGGATCCGCCACACGAGGATCGTGGACATCTTCCGCAACGGACCGAAGCCCGTGTTCCGGATGGTGCTCGCGGACGGAAAGACGATCAGGGCCACCGCCGACCACCGCTTCCTGTTCGCCGACGGCTGGTCGACGCTGAAGGAGAAGACGGGGCTCGAGGAGAGGTCGGGCCGGGCCGTGTGGAAGCAGGGCGACTACTTCGTCCACGTGAACGGCCTCGTCTGCGAGGAGGCCGCGCCGTACGCTGACCGCGACTGGCTCGACCACGAGTACAACGGACTCGGGCGCTCCCCGGAGGAGATCGCCGACGACTGCGGCTGCTCGCCGCACACGATTCGGTCGTGGCTGCGCAGGCACGCGGTCCGGGACCGCCGGGGACGCGGCCGCTTCAAGCCCGGCGACGTGTCCTGGAACCGTGGCAGGACGTACACGACGGGCCCGCGGGTCCTCAGCGACGAGCACCGGGAGACGATCCTTCGGACCCGCGCCGGACCCGCTTCGAATTTCTGGAAAGGCGGGACCTCGTCGGAGCGGGAGTCAGTCGGGAGGTGGACCACCCAGGCGGCGCCGCGGGTTCACGCCCGGCACGGCTGGACGTGTCAGCTCTGTCACGGCCGTGCGGACGAGCTGCACTGCCACCACGTCGTGCCCGTTTGGGCGGATCCCTCCCTGTCCCGGGACGAGTCGAACCTGACGACGCTGTGCGGCAGCTGCCACCGCCGGGTCAACGGCCGGGAGCTGGAATTCGTCGATCGACTGGGAGGGCCGCCGGTGCGCGCCGAGTGGTCGAAGAAGCGACGCCCCCGGACCGCCTGGAACCGGCTGGAGCGCTCGCGTCTGGTCCGGATAGAACGGTTCGAGTACGCTGGGATCGAGGAAACCTACGACCTCGAGGTCGAGGGACCGTTCCACAACTTCGTCGCGAACGGCATCATCACCCACAACTCCGTGAACGAGTACAGCGGCCGGTACAGCCTCATGCCGCTGCTGTTCTATCGTCCCGAATACGAGCAGTTCGCGCTGCAGGCCGAGGCGAACCGGCAGGGACGTGATGCGGCCGCGGCGGAGCGCGAGATCTACGACCGGGCGGTGGCCTGGTGGGACGAGAGCCGGCGGCTGGCGGGCGAGGCCTACGGCTGGCTGGTGGAGCGCGACGTGGCGCGTGAGCTCGCCCGCATCGACCTCCCGCTCTCGACCTACACGCAGTGGTACTGGAAGGTCGACCTCCACAACCTCATGCACTTCCTCAGCCTGAGGGTGGACCCGCACGCGCAGTGGGAGATCCGGCAGTACGCCGGGGTGATGGCCGGGATGCTGAAGCGCGTCGCCCCGCTGAGCTACGAGGCGTGGCTCGACTACGAGGTCCGCGGGACCTGGCTGAGCGGCGGCGAGCTGGACGCGCTGCGCGACCTCGTGGAAGCCGACGACGCGGACGGGAGCGTCCGGGCGCGGGACGGCGCGCGGGTCGATGCCCCCGGCCTCGAGGCGAAGGGCCTGTCGAAGCGGGAGGTCCGCGAGCTGGTCGGGAAGCTCGGCCCCCGGGAGCGCCCGGACTTCGCGCTGGACCTCTCGCAGATGCGCCCCGCGGAGGAGTTCGAGGCGCGGATGCGCCGGGCCGTTCCCGGCGAGTTCGAGTGAGCGGTCGGCACTTTTCCCCGCGCGGGTCGTAGTACCCGGGCGGAGAACCGGTCCGGCGAGGGCCGGCCGGGCGTCCGCAGGGGCGGGCCCGGACGAGGCGGGCGGGGCACGGGGGGAGGAGGTCCGATGCGAGCTCACCGGACGACGTGCGCCGGCATCTGCGCGAGGCGCTTCGACGCGACGCGCTCCGCCGGGGCGTGCCGGCGGGGGCCGGCCCTCGTCGCGCTCGTCCTGGCCGCGCTCGGGGCCGCGACGGCTCCCGCCCAGGAGCCGGAGGCCCAGGGCGCCGCGCAGGCCGCGTTCGCGGAGCTCGAGGCGAGCGCGGGGCGCCGCACGTCGGGCTCCTTTCCGTTCGACTTCCAGCACCTCGCGTTCTTCCCGAACGGCCCCGATGGCGTCGAGCTGTGGACGGCGGCGAGCGTGCACGCGGGACGGGTCCGCGGCGTGTTCGAGGGCGGCTGGGTGTACCGGCTCGCGATGCGGGTCGAGCTCACGCGCGACGGCGAGGTCGTGGCCTCCGACGAGACGCGGATCCGCCACGCGCTCAACGTCCTGATTCCGCCGCACTCCACCGACGGCTTTCCGATCCAGACGCGGGTCGTCGTGCCCCCGGGCCGGTACGACTACCGGATCGAGCTCCAGGACCTGAACTGGGAGGGAGACCGCTCCGTGAACGCCATGACCGGAACCGTGACGGTGCCGCCGTTCGAGTCTGGCCGGCCCTTCCTCAGCTCGATCGCCGTGGCGGCCGACTCCGGGGGCGCCTGGAGGCCCGCGCCGGAGGTCACCCTCAAGCTGAACGCCGCGAAGATGGTCCAGACGGACGCGCGTCCGTTCGTCTACTTCGAGGTCTACGGGCTCACGCCGGGCGGCACGTTCCGCGGCGACGTGCGGCTCGTCTCCACCTGGGTTTCCCGCGGGAAGGGGGAGACGTTCGACGGCGTATGGCAGCCGTTCACCCTCCAGTACCGCGCCAGTGCGCCGGAGGAGGAGGGCGTCCCGGTGCGGGCCGTGCTCCGGCTCGACATGCAGGACACCCGGCCCGGTCCCTACGAGGTGCGGGTCCGGGTCACGGATGTGGCGACCGGCCTCAGCAGCGACGTCCGCAAGGCGGGCGTTTTCGTGCGGGCACCGGAGGACCGGGGGGCCGTGCAGCCGATCGAGGAGGTCGGCCAGGACCGCGGAGACGGCGGGGGAGGAGAGCGATGAGGAGCACGCGGCAAGAGACCGGCCGGGCGCGCCTGCTGCTGGCCGTGGCGCTGGTCGCGTCGCTCGCGGGGGCGTCGGCGGACCGGCTGGCGGCCCAGACGATGCCGTCCAGGGTCTACTTCGACCTCGGGAACGCGGGCCACGAGAAGCTCGCGAAACGGATCTCGGACCGCCTGGAGCTGCGGGCCGGCCCGGACGTCGACGACGTCACGAGCCTCCTGGCGCGCTGGGAGCGCGAGGCCGGCGGCCCCGACGGCGGGTGGGACTGGATCGCCGTCACGCGGCTGTGGATCCGCGCCGGTGACGCGGCTCGGGGCGAGCAGGCGCTGAGGCGGGCCGCCGAGTCCGGCGACGTCCCCGAGTCGGTCCTCCTGCTCGACCAGGCGCGGCTCGCGTTCCTGTCGGGAGACCCGGATCTCGGCGCGAGCGCCTACTGGAAGGGCTGCTCCGGAGCGAGCGAGGCCACGTCGCTGGATTACTGGCTGGACGTTGAGGTCCTCGCGACGCCGGCGGAGATGGAGGCCTGGGACCGGCTGCGCCGCATGCCGCTCCCCTCCCAGGACCTGTGCGGCTTCCTGAATCGGTTCTGGGGCGAGCGTGCGATGGGCTCGGCGCTCCCGATCCCGGCCCGGATGAGTCAGCACTACACGCGCCTCCGTTACGCGCTGGACCACTACCGTCGGCGCGGAGCGAAGAAGGGGCCCACCTTCTCGAACGAGCTCGGCCGTCCGCGCGACGCCGCGTTCGACGATCGCGGCCTCCTGTACGTGCGGATGGGGACGCCGGACCGCGTCGCCAGCTTCGCCGGCAACCCGTCGATCAAGTCCGACGTGGTCAGCGCGGAGTGCTACCAGCCGAACGAGAGCTGGGCATACGACCGGCCGGGCGGGACACGGGTCTACCACTTCAGCGCCTTCGGAGGTACCGACGACTACTGGCTGATCAACAACCTGGGGCTCGTCTACCGCTGCGGTGACCCGCAGGCCGGGTCGAGCGGAAACGTGGCCGTCGCCCGCCTGACGCCGATCAACGAGCACCGCTCCGTCCCGATCGGCCGCGCCGCCTCCCTCGTCCTGCCCGATCTCTACCGGTCGCGGCAGGGCCTCGACCCGTGGTACGCGCAGGCCGCGCAGCGGATGTACGACCCGACGGCCGAGATCACCCTGAACGTGTCGGGATCCAAGGCGCTGGAGTCCACGAAGGTGCTGCAGGAGGAGCGGGAGATCACGTCGGCGGACGGGGCCTTCGCGATCTCGTCGGTCCCGGACCAGCCCGAGGTCGCCACGAACGCGCGCCTCCTCGTCGAGGAGCTGCAGTTCCGGGGAGCGCGCGCCGGGGAGACGCGCGTGTGGATCAACGCGCTCGTGGAGGCGGAAGAGCTCGCTCCGGTCGCCGAGCCGGACGGCTCGTTCCGCTACCGGATCGACGCACGCTGGGCGCTGATCGACGAGGCCGGGGAGTACCGCCGGTTCCAGTCGACCGCGGAGGCCCGGTCGGCGAGACGGCTCGGGCGCGATGAGAGCCTCCCCGTGCGCCTGGCCGCGGACCTGCCGGCCGGCCGCTACCGGCACACCTTCGTGGTGCGGGACCAGGCGCGCGCGAGGAGCGACCGGGCCCCGGCCGGGAACTACCGCTCCTCCGTGATCACCGTCCGCCGCTTCGACCTCGCCGTGCCGGAGCTCTCCGACGTCGCCGTCGCGCCCGACTCGGGCGGCGACTGGTCGCCCGACGGGGTGAGCCGGCCGGAGAACGGGATCCGTCCGAGCCCGGCGCACCAGACGGGCGGCGGCGGGACCGCCTGGGTCTACTTCGAGACGTACGGCCTCACACCGGGCGCCGGCTACACGACGCTCGTGCGCGTGACCCCGGTGGCGGCGGGCGCCGACGCGTTCGAGCTGTCGTTCCCCGGCGACGTCCCGCTGGAGGCGGGACCGCGGCTCCGCCGGACCCTGCGGCTCGACCTCGCCGACACGAAGCCCGGGCGCTATCGGCTGAGCTTCACGGTGAAGGACGGGGAGACCGGCCGGAACACCCTGCCCTACGAGACCGAGATCGTGGTCCGCGGCCGCGGCTGAGGGGGCGCCGTCCGACGAGCCGACGAACCGTGACCCCGAACGCGCGCCGCCCCGTCGTCCTCGCGACGCTGTGCGTCGTCGGCCTCTCCCTCGTCGCCGGATCGCCGCCGCGCGTCGCCGCCCAGACGATGCCGGGCCCCGCCTGGCACGGGCTGCTCGACGCGGGAGCGGAGCGCGTCGCGCAGCGCCTCTCCGAGCGACTCGATCCCCGCGCCGATCCCGACCCGGACGACGTGCGGGATCTGCTCGATGCGTGGAGGGCGGCCACGGGCGGTCCCTCCTCCGACTGGGACTGGCTGGCGGTGGGCCGCCTGTGGCTGCGGGCGGGCGACGCGCGCTCGGCGGGCGCGGCGCTCGCCCGGATCGGGGACGACGTGCCCGAGGGGCTGCGCCTGCTCGAGCTGTCCCGGGTGGCCTTCCTCGCGGGCGGGGAGGACGCGGCGGGACTCTGGTGGCGGGCCTGCGCCGTGGCGGACGAGGCCGCCGCCCTCGAGGCGTGGCTCGACCTCGAGCCCCTCGCGACGCCGGAGGAGGCGGCCGGGTGGGACGCGCTCCGCCGCCTTCCCGCCGGCCAGCGCGATGACTGCGCCCTGTTCCGCCGCTTCCTGAACCGCCGCGCGCTGGCGTCCGCCAGCACGGCGGACGCCCGCCTCGCGGAGCATTACGACCGGCTCCGGTTCGTGCGCGACCGGTACCGGCGCCGCGGAAAGGAGGTGGGCACCCTGGCCCGCCGGGAGGGCCTTCCCGTCCGGCCCGCGTTCGACGACCGCGGACTCCTCCACCTCCGGATCGGGCCGCCCGACCGGACCGCGAGCTTCCTGCAGGGCGAATGCTACGAGCCGAACGTCACCTGGGCCTACGACGTGCCCGGCGGCGCGCGCCTCTATCACCTCTCCCCGCTCGGGGGGACGGACGACTGGTGGCTGCTCGACAACCTGGCCCGCGTCTTCCGCTGTCCCGTCGACCCGGCCAGCGGCCTCGTGATCCAGACACGGGACCCGATGGTCGCGCCGCCGCCTCCGCTCGGCCTCATTCCGGCCTGGCTGCTCCAGGACCTCTACCTCTCTCGCGCCGGCCTCGACCCGGATTACGCGCGGATGGCGAGCCGGTTCGAGCGCACCCGGACGCTGGAGGAGCTGCAGCGCGAGCGGAACGCGACGATGGCGGACGCCTCGGCGCTGATCGCGGACGTTCCCGAGCGTCCCGCGGTCGACCTCGAGCTGGGGATGCGGAGCGAGTGGCTGCAGTTCCGGTCTCCTCGCCCGGGGGAGACCGAGGTGTGGGTGAACGCGGAGGTACCGGTCTCCGACCTGCGCGATCCCGGCGCGTCGCGGCTGGAGGTCGACCTGGTCCTGCTCGACGAGTCCGGGGAGCGGCTGACCGCGGTTTCGGGACCGCTCGTCGTCATCCCGGACACGAGCGTCGGGAGCCCGGCCGCCGTCGCGATCCGGCTTCCCGCCGGGCTCGCGCCGGGGAGCTACCGGACGACGCTGGTCGTCAGGGAGGCGGGCGGAGACGCGAGGCCGCGCGGAACGTGGGAGCGGGACAGCCTCGTCGTCCGCGACTTCGGCGGAACGCTCCCGCAGCTCTCCGACGTCGCCGTCTCGCCGGACTCGGGGGGCGCGTGGGAGCCGCGGCCGGACACGCGCCTCCGGCCCTCGCCCACCCACCGGACCGGTCCCGGCCCGGCGGCGTGGATCTACGTCGAGGCCTACAACCTGACGCCGGGAGGCGCGTTCGAGGCGCTCGCCGTGCTGGAGGCGGAACAGGGCGGCCCCGCCCGGGACGCGCCGTCGTCGGCGTTCCGCCAGACCTGGACGGGCACCGCAGCCCGCGGGGGGCGGGTCGTGACGCCGATCCTGCTCCGGCTCGAACTCGGCGCGACTCCGCCCGGACGCTACCGCCTCTCCGTGACCGTCACCGATGCCGCCACCGGCGTCAGGACCCTCGCCGCCCGCACGCCGCTCGAGGTCGCGGACGGGGGATGACCCCCGCGGCCCGCCTCAGTCGGCGCCGAACTCCAGCTGCATTCCCGTCGCCTCTCCGTCGGCCTCCGCGAGGGCTTCGCTCACCGCGCCTCCCGCCTCGACCGGCTCCGCGCCTCCCGCCTCCGGCGGCCCGTCGGCGGGCGCCGCGGGGGAGGCCCGCAGCGGGTGTACGGCCACCACGACGGCCCGCTTCGCAAGCTCGGGGACCCGCTGGCTCGCGCCCCGGCGAGCCCGCTGGCGGATCGAGTCCGCCGACACGGCCACCACCTCGCCGCCCTCGAGCTCGAACGCCACCCGGTCGCCCGGGTGCGCCTCGAGGATTCCGACCAGGTCGCCCGCCGTGTCGCGCTCCGGGAGCAGGACGGCTCCCTTGCCGGCCCTCCCCTGCCGACGGATCTCGGTGAACGGGACCCGCTTCGCGTGGCCGTGCGCCGTGCCGACCAGGAGGTCGGCGTCCCGGCGCGGCACGAGCGCGGAGACCACCTCGTCGCCCGCCTCGAGCTCGATGCCCCGGACCCCGCGGGCGGTCCGGCCCATCGGCCGGATCTCGTCCTCCCCGAACCGGATCGCCTGGCCCGTGCGGGTGGCGAGAAGCACGTCGCGCGTCCCCCGGGTCAGGTGGACGGCCAGCACCTCGTCGTCGTCCCCGATCCCGATCGCCCGGATCCCGCTGCCCCGGACGTTCGCGAACTCCTCGAGCGGGGTCCGCTTCACCTGCCCGCCCCGCGTCGCGAACAGGACCTGCAGGTCGCCCCCCGCGTCGGAGACCGGGAGCACCGCGGCGATCCGGTCGCCCTCCTCGAGCGGAACGTGGTCGGAGAGAGGCTTGCCGCGGGAGCTCCGGGTTCCGCGCGGCAGGTCCTTCACGGAGACGGCGTGCACGGCGCCCCGCGCCGTGAAGCAGAGCAGCTGCGTCGCGCCCCGGGCGACGAACGCCTCGCGCACGAAGTCGCCCTCGCGCTCCTCCATCGCCTCGGCGCCGGCCACCCCGTCGCCCGAGCCGCGCACGCTCTGGGCCTTCACGTAGCCGCGCCGGCTCAGCATCACGAGCGACGCCTCGCCGCCGTCTCCCTCGGGGAGCGGGAACGGCTCGCTCTCGTCGAGGATCTCCGTCCGGCGCACGTCGCCGTAACGGGCCGCGAGACCGGCCAGCTCGTCCCGCATCAGAGCCCGTCGCGCCTCGTCCTCCTCGACGAGGTGCAGGAGCTCCTCGATCCGGGCCCGGAGTCCGTCCAGCTCGTCGCGCAGCTTCCGCCGCTCCAGCTGCGTGAGCCGCGCGAGGCGCATCGCGAGAATCGCCTCCGCCTGGCGCTCCGACAGCCCGAGCTCCGCGCACAGCCGGTCGGCCGCGGACTTCGGCGAGGTCGAGGCGCGGATCAGCTCGATCACCCGGTCGATGTCGTCGAGCGCGGTGAGCAGGCCCTCCAGCACGTGGGCCCGGTCCTCCGCCTGCCCGAGCTCGTGGGCGGCGCGGCGCCGGATCACGTCGAGGCGGTGGTCGACGAAGCAGCGGAGTGCCGCCTTGAGGTCGAGCTGGACCGGCCGCCCGTCGACGAGGGCGAGCATGATCACGCCGTACGTGCTCTTCAGCTGCGTCTTCAGGAACAGCGTCCGGACCAGCTTCTTGAGGTTGGCGTCGCGCTTCAGCTCGAGCACGAGACGCAGGCCGTCCCGGTCCGACTCGTCCCGGAGGTCGGTGATGTCGTCCGCCCGCCCGGCCCGCACGATCTTCGTGATCTGCTCGATCACGCGCGACTTGCTGACCTGGTAGGGGAGCTCCGTCACCACGAGCGAGCGCTTCCCGTAGCTCCCCTCCTCGACGTGCATCCGGGCCCGCATCTCCACCAGGCCGCGGCCCGTCCGGTAGGCGTCGCCGATCCCCTCCCAGCCCCAGATGTAGGCGCCGGTGGGGAAGTCGGGCCCCTCCAGCAGCTCGATCAGGTCGTCCACCGTGCAGTCCGGTTCACGGATCAGGAGGTCGGTGGCTGCGACGAGCTCGCGCAGGTTGTGGGGTGGCACCTTCGTGGCCATTCCGACCGCGATCCCGTCCGAGCCGTTGAGCAGCAGGTTGGGGAGCCGGGCCGGGAGGACGGTGGGCTCCTGGAGCCGGCCGTCGAAGTTCGGGACGAACTCGACGGTGTCGCCCGCGATGTCGCCCAGCAGCTCGAGCGAGATCGGGGCCAGCTTCGCCTCGGTGTACCGGTACGCCGCCGCCGAGTCCCCGTCGATCGAGCCGAAGTTCCCCTGCCCGTCGATCAGCGGGTAGCGCAGCGAGAAGTCCTGAACCATGCGGACGAGCGTGTCGTAGACCGCGCTGTCGCCGTGGGGGTGGTACTTGCCGAGAACGTCTCCGACCACGGCCGCGCACTTCTTGTGCTCGCGCTCGGGCAGCAGCCCGAGCTCGTGCATCGCGTACAGGATCCGGCGGTGCACCGGCTTGAGGCCGTCGCGGGCGTCGGGGAGGGCGCGCTGCACGATCACGCTCATCGAGTAGTCGAGGAACGAGTCGCGCAGCTCCTCCTCGATGAAGCGGGTTACGATGCGTTCCCTGGAGGCGGTCTTCATGGACTCGGCGTTCCTCTCCCGCGGGCGGGCGGAGATGGTTTCGGGTGACTTTCGGAAAGGTCGAACGAGGATGGGGCCCGCACAAGGGCGTCCGGCGGGCGGTCGCTCAGCCGGTCAGCAGTTCCACGGTCGCGCCCTGCGGCTCGCTGGGCTCGAGGGGCAGGAGGAGGACGGTGGCGCGGGACCCGTCGTCCGGAAGGTGCAGCACGAGGCTCCCCTCCGGCGGGGGGCCCGCCTCGAGCGGCAGCGCCCGGCCGGTCGCGTCCACCCGGACGACGCGACCGGGTCCGAGCCGCGCGGCGATGCGGGCGCCGTAGCCGATCCAGGCCTCGACCGGGTCGGCGTTCCGCTCCGCGACCGCCGGGACGAGCTCCGTCTCGTAGTGCCGCGCGGCCTCGCGGAAGCCTTCCGGGTCGGTTTCGCGGAGCCGCCGGAGGAGCTCGCGGTACAGCGGCCTCGGGTCGGCGAAGCCCGCGTCGGAGAGCGCCCGGTCCGACAGGCGGCGAGCCCGGTCCTCGCGGCTCTCCACGCGCGCCTTCAGCCGCCCGCG
The DNA here is from genome assembly GCA_046484665.1 of Gemmatimonadota bacterium. Taxonomy (GTDB): domain Bacteria; phylum Gemmatimonadota; class Gemmatimonadetes; order Palauibacterales; family Palauibacteraceae; genus Carthagonibacter. The sequence continues at coordinate 381 of JAWOIN010000074.1, read as the reverse complement.
GCCATCGAGTCGAGGAACTCCTGGTTGTTCTTCGTCCGCTTCAGCCGCTCGATCAGGAAGGAGATCGCCTCGGCCGGCGGCATGTCGGAGAGGAAGTTCCGCAGCAGGTAGATCCGGTTCAGCTCGCTCTCGCTGAGCAGCAGCTCCTCGCGGCGCGTGCTCGAGCGGTTCACGTCGATCGCGGGGTAGATGCGCTTGTCGGCGATCTGCCGGTCCAGGACGACCTCGCTGTTCCCCGTTCCCTTGAACTCCTCGAAGATCACCTCGTCCATCCGGCTGCCGGTGTCGATCAGGGCGGTGGCTGGATGGTGAGCGAGCCGCCGTGTTCGATGTTGCGCGCGGCGCCGAAGAACTTCTTGGGCTTCTGGAGCGCGGTGGCGT